>NZ_CP022222.1:4283447-4584442 GCF_009930815.1 Bradyrhizobium sp. CCBAU 051011
GGTGGATTTCCTCATTGCGGAAGCGGATCGAGCCATTCTCGATCACGCCTTCCTCGGTGTAGAGAATGCCGGACATCGCCTTGAGCAATGTCGACTTGCCGGCGCCGTTGGAGCCGAGCAGGGCGACGATGCCGCCTTCGGGCACGGCAATGCTGACGTCGCGGATCGCCTCGATGGCGTTGTCATAGACGACGCGGATGTTGCGGAATTCGAGCAGGCATGACGGATCGGGCGCGGCCTGCGCGCCGCTAAGATTCGCCTGCGTCGGGATTGTTGTCGGTATCGCACTCATACCCGGCTCGATTGTGCCACGCGTGGCCGCTGCGCCAGGATCGCGTCGGTGACGATCTTTGCGGTTTCGGCACAAGCTTGCGTGCCGCCATTGCCGTATTGCTTGACGGCGTCGCCGACGCACCACAGTCCGTCAATGCCGGTCTCTCGCGGCAGGTCATATCCGGCGCAGCTGCGCTGGGCCGCCCAGTCGTCGCGCATGACGCGGATCGACAGGATTTTGGCTTGGGCAAAATTCGGGAACTGCTCGCGCAGATCGGTCAGTGCGAGTTCGACCTCGACCTCGGAGTCGAAATCGCCGAGCGCCGGGATCGGAACGGCGTAGGCGACATAAAGATGCCAGCCGGGCGGTGCCAGTTCGGGGCAGGTTGCCGTGAGGTTCGCCATATTGCACAGCCGGCGGGTTTTGCCAAAGGTCACGATGCCGGGATGGGAGATCAGCGGTTCGCGGCTGGCGATATTGATGACGATGTTGGCGGCGGGCTTGAGCCCGCTGCGTACCTGCTCGACATAGGCGGGCGGGAAGGCGCCTTCGCCGCCAAGGGCCACGGTGGTCTTCGGACCGGCATTGCTGATGACGAGATCGGTCTCGATCCGCACCCATTGGCCATCGCGTACAACGGTCACTCCATCGACGCGGCCCCCGGTGGTGTGAATTTGTGCCGCCGGCGTCGACAGCCAGATATCGCCATTCCGTTTGATGACGGCCCCGAGTGCATTCCAGACGCCGATCGTGCCTTGCGGGCAGAAGCCAAAACGCTTGAAGGCGCCCTTGCTGGTGAAATAGGTCAGGAAGGCGCGCGCTGGCAGCTCATTGGCGTTGCAGGCGAAGATCGCCGCGCAGAGGTTGCGGAAGATGGCATGCACCGAGGCATTGCTGGTGTAGGTCTTGAGCCAGTCCTCGGTCGATTGCCGGCCGTCGGGAAGGTTGCCGGAGCGGGCGTCGGCGAATTTCTCCAGGATGCGGGAGGCCTGCTTGGTCAGTTGGCCGAGCAGCAGTGACCAGCCGCCGCGCCCGACATCGATCAGCTTGCCGTCGATGAAGAAGGAACTGGCGGGCTCGGGGGTGCGGATATCGAGCGGCGCGCCGACGGTATTGAAGGTCTCCTCGAAGACACCGCCGAGTTCGATGGCGATGGCGCCGATATTGACGGTAAAGCCGTCGATCTCTTCGGTCGAGGCACGCCCGCCGAGCCGGTCCTTGTCGTCGACGACGAGGGTATGGAGCCCGGCATGGGACAGGCGAGCCGCGGCGCAAAGCCCGCCGGCACCGGCTCCGATCACGACAGCATCCGCCCTAATCACCGTCATTTCACCTCCCAAAGCGCGCTGCACGGTTGGTCCGGGCTGTCCTTATTTAGATCATTCTATTATAATCCGACTGGCCGTTCAAACAATTTTTTGCGATAAGGACGATGTGGTCGATCGGCCGCAGGCCCGTGCGGGGCCGGCGGGGGCAGCCGACGCATCGAGATGTGAAAAAGGGCTGCTGAATCAGCTAAGCATGTCCTTGGGAAGACGAGCTAAGGCTGAAATGGAAGCGGACACTACCCGATGGCGCGAACACGCTCTGAAAATTACGACGGCATCCATCTCGGCATCTTGACCAATGCCGCCCGGTTGTTTTCGGCGCAGGGCTATATGCGCGCTTCGATCGCCGACCTTGCGGACGCCTGCAAGCTGTCGCGCGGCGCGCTCTACCATTATTTCGACTCCAAGGAAGCGATCCTGTTCGCGATCCTCGACGCCCACATCAGGGAAATGATCCAGCATGTCGAAACGGCGGTCGCGGCGGGCGGTCCGACGCTGACGCAGTTTCAAAACGTCATTCGCGCCATCGTCGAGGTCAACGCCAAATCGCCGCATGAGCAGCGCGTGCTGATTCACGATCTCTCGTTCCTGAACGAGGATGAGCAGCAGGCCATCAAGGATCTCGAGCGCCAGCTGGTCGATATCGTCGCCGACCTTCTGCTCAGGCTCGACGCCGAAGGTCGAATCGTCAAGCGCACCAAGAAGATCTACACGATGATCCTGTTCGGCATCATCAACTTCACCTACACTTGGTACGATCCTAAGGGCGCGGTCGATCCGCAGGAATTTGCTGATATGGCGGTCGAATTATTCCTGCACGGCTTTGCGCCGGGAGCGGTTGGGAAGCCTGCCACGACGAACCGGCGTGAGAAAGTTTAGCGTAGGCACCCTGTCGGAGATTGCATGCGCGTGTGGAACGACCGCTTCTGGCGCAAAGCGGCCGTTCGTACGCAAACAGCATCCCGCGACTAAGGAATAGGTAGAGAATCAATCGGTTTGATTTCGGGGAAGGGCGCTTAGCCGATCACATGGGAAGCCGCGACATCATGCTTCGGTGGCGTGCGCGAGCACTGGGCGTGCGTTGCCCGCTTTCGTCCCCTCCGAGCCAAACGCTGCCGTAGCGTCGTCCCACTGGCGCAGATTTCTGCGCCATAGCTGGATCATTTTTGGTGAGTTTGTGGTGGGTTTTGCCCTACAGGGGCGTTTGACTAAGTAATTCATTTTATGGCGCACCCGAAACGATTCGAAAGGTGACCTTTGCCTTTGGGCAACGCTAAGCGACCGCCTGAAATAGCGATTTGAGGTGGTTGAATGTCCCCGCAACCAACCGAAAATCTCTGGTCGAAAAGCTATTCTACATGGAGCGCCAACCCCGGGATAACCCCGGCTACGTCAGCAACGAACGAAAATAACCAATATCGTATGAAGCCAAAACTCTCGACTTTTCAGCGCTATGCGGTCCGATAACTGGGTTCGGGACGCAGGGGTCGCAGGTTCGAATCCTGCCACTCCGACCATTATCCTAGCCGTTCATTTTTCAGGACTTTTTCTGATTGCTGGCGGTTCCCGAGTCAACCGCCCATTCCCTTCCAAAAGCCGGATACAGGTCTGCGTTCCCGCGGCGCGTGGCGTCCGGGCGTTGTCAGGTTACCCTCTGATATGGAGGGTGCAGGGAATGCCGGGTGCTCGCCGCACCCGCGGTCTCGTGTGCATGTGTGGATAGAAATGCGCACACGAGCATACAGGTACAGCCGGAGCAGTCCGGCATTCCCTGCGCAATGGGTTGACGGCTTATGCCGTGGTCTCCCCGGAGCCGAATTCCTCTGGCCTCCGTCACTGCCGGCTTGATGGCTAAATCGATCCGGTTGGATCTGATACGCCACCGGCAGCTTGGCACCAGCCACGGGTGTCAGGACCACACGGTTTTGCCGTACGCATCGAGCGCCGTCATCTTGCGCGCCGTCAGCCGCTCACGAGTTTGACCTCGCCCTGCAACCATCCTGCGCACCGACGCCCTCGCGTCCACCGCATCCCGTCCCGCGTTCGTGACGATCGCGATACGCCCCTCTTGCCGGGACGAGACGCGCGGAAAGTGCCGCTGATTTGGGTGCGAGGGAAAGCAGTATATTTTTGCGCTGACGACTGGACGACCCAAATCAGATTGAATCTGTTCAGCAAATTAGATTATTCGCGCGGCTGCCTATCTTCAGTTGTGTAGATCCATTTCTACACATAAATTCCTTTGCGCCATTCATTGTCATGCACATCTTTGAAGCTGGGCGACGCCGTCCCAGCAGATCTTGCTGACACCCGGCCATGCCACCAGGCTTCGTTATCGAGGAAAATCAGGCTGGTTGTTTTGGCAGAGCAAATCGAGCGTGGGGTTGCGTAGAGGATTGCGGGTGAGGACGGACAGGAGGCGGGCTTGGTGGCGGCAGGCCATACTTGGCCGCGCGTTCGGAGACGAGCTTCCGATAAGCGACCGCCTGCATCTCGAAACACTTTCGGAGCTCCGGATTGGTTTCTTCGGCGGCCAATCGCTCGAAGGTGAGCGCGTGCTCCAGGTATTCGGTCAACAACTTCATCGGTCGTCCCCGATTTTGTCCGCCCAACGCGCCAGGGGGCGTTCAAGTTCCTAGCGGTCTTCCGGGCTCTGTCGTGTAGATAAGTGCATTCAAATGAGGGAATGGAGTGCAATGCTCAAATTGAGTACGTGCAACTACATTGTCGGGAAAAAATGGCAGACCAGCGGAATTGGCAGTGCTCAAAAATTCGCGCGCCGTCTAAAGAGACGCGGTGACTGATGAAATGTTTACCGCTGTTGTTATCGCAAGTGGCCTGCTCGTGGTGATGTTACTCGCTGCCGTCATACTCAATTTGTGACGGCTTGCTGGCGTATCTGCACGCATTGGCGCCCGAGGCGCGTGGCCGGATCTGTCTTATTGCAGTCCTCTGCGGTTAACTTTTGTTGTAGCCAGAGACGACTGTCCTTGCTGTGATTTCGGCGTGGCCCTTTGTGGGTGAAGGGCTGGCCTCCAGGAGTCTAAGCTTCGACGCCCCGAAGCTTAGGCTCTTGGTGCCAGGCAAATAGATCAGCGCCACTCTGTGTTAACTTCACGAACGTTCCCGGACGCCCGAAACCGGAAACAGGTCTGGCGCTCAAGGCGCTCAAGCAACCGCATCCTTCCTCAATAAGCCCTGCAGCATTGGTGGTGGCAGCGAGGATCACGTCCCCTGATTGTTCGAGATTCCTGAGAACTGCGCGAAGATGCCTGCTTTTCCCGCAGGCTTTTTTGTGAGTTGCGTTGTTGCCCAAGAATATCCAGATGCCGGGGTTCATTAAGCCCCAGCTTGCAACGTTGAAGTCCAAGGCGCCCAAGGGCGACCAGTGGCTTCACGAGATCAAGTACGACGGTTATCGCGTCCAGGTCCATCTCAACCGCGGAAGGAAGAAGGTCTTCACCCGGAACGGGCTGGATTGGACCAAGCGCTTTACCGAGATTGCCGGCGCGCTCGCCATACCGGGCGAAGCCATCATCGACGGCGAGGTGGTGGTCGTCCATGAAGGGCGCGCCAACTTTTCCGAACTCCAGGCAGAGCTAGCCGCGGGCAGGCAGGGCCGGCTCGTCTACTACGCCTTCGATCTGCTCTGGCGGAATGGCGATCTCCGCAAACTCCCGCAAATCGAGCGCAAGCAACGGCTGCGGGATCTCCTTGGGGAGAACGATGTCGAGCTTCCGGTGCTTTATTCCGAACACCTCACTGGTGACGGACAGAAGATGTTCGAACACGCTGCGAAACTGAATTGGGAAGGCATCATCTCCAAGCGTGCCGATGCTCCCTACAGATCGGAGCGCGGTGAAGCCTGGATAAAGGTCAAGACCATCCAGAGGGAGAAATTTCCCGTCGTCGGCTTTGTCAAAGATCCCTCGGGTATAGCAGCCCTCTATCTGGGCAAGCAGGAAGGCAAGGAGCTGCGCTACATGGGAAAGGTTGGCACGGGGTGGTCCCGAACCGTCTCCAGCCAAATCCGCAAGCAGCTCGATACCGTTATCAGCCCCAAGTCGAAGCTCACGAAACCCATAAGAGAGCCGAAGGCCACCTGGGTCGAGCCGACGTTCTACGCGGACGTGGAGTACAAGGACATCACCTCAGAAGGCTTGTTGCGCGCCAGCTCCTTCAGGGGATTGTTCAAGGGAACGGGCCGCACCTGACAACGTTCGTGGTTCATAACGTGAGTCCTACGGGGCAGCTGAACCAGGAAGGTTCGAATGCCGAAAGACAACGACTGGAACGCCGACAAGACATGGGCGGCAAGCACGGCGGACAGGCAGGAATGCCCAAGCCGGAGTCGCAGACCGCAGCTCAACAGGGCATCGCCCGTGGCGAGAAGGGTAACGAACAACCTTCAGATAAGTCGCGAAGCCGGCAGCGGTAGTTGCCGAGGCGTCTCAAAAAGAAACGCCGCCGGGCTCGAAATGATTGTCCCGGCGGCATCTTGTCTCAGACTGGGCCCTGAAATCCCAGTCACTGACAAGGATGCAATGGCTATGCCACAGGGGCGTGACACCAAGGGAAAAAGCGGAAATACGTAGGTATCCCTCGGCTTTCATAATTCCGTAAAATAACGTTCGCGTCCCTTCCGCGGGACGCGCGCTATTTTCGGCAATATGCGCAAGTGTTTTCCGATGGCCAGTGGCCGGAGTCATTTTTCATGCGTTTCCTCGCCGCGCTCGTTGTCGCGCTCCTGACCGTCCTGCCTGCATCGGCGCAGGTCGCGCCGACCGAGGCGGAGTTGCGCGCCTATGGCGGCCTGCATGCGGCCGCCGCGCGGGGCGACGTCGCCGATATCGAAAGGCGCATCGCAGCTTTCGAGAACAAGGAGGCGCTCGACGCGCGCCATCGCACGCCGCTGCATGTCGCGGTCTATCAGAAAAAGCACGATGCGGCGCGCGCCCTGATCCGGCTCGGCGCCGATCCGAACAGGCTGGAGGTCGACCGCTATGACATCGTCACCATCGCCGCGGTCGCCAACGACGTGCCGATGCTCAGGATCGCGCTCGAAGGCGGCGGCAACCCGAAGGCCGTTACCAGCCGTTATGACGGCACGGCGCTGATTGCGGCCGCGCATCTCGGTCACGCCGAGATCGTGCGGGCTTTGATTGCCGCCAAAGCGCCGCTCGATCACGTCAACAATCTGCAATGGACTGCGCTGATCGAATCGATCGTGCTTGGCGATGGCGGCAGGAACCACACCGAGACCTTGCGCGCGCTGGTCGAGGCCGGCGCCGACGTCAATATTCCCGACGGAAGCGGATCGACACCGCTCGTGCTGGCGCGAAGCCGCGGTTATCGCGACATGGTTGCGATCCTGGAAAAGGCCGGCGCGAAGTGACGAGGTCGCCGGCTGCGGCGCGGGTTAGAACGCCCGGCGCCGCGGCGGCGGACCGGCTTGCGGGTGCCGACGGGTGAGGAGCTCGGAAATTGCGATCGTCGCGATGCCCGCGATGATGGTGATGGCCGCCATCACCAGAACAGTTTTGAGCACGGTTCCCTCCTCAACAATTTTAACCAACACGCCAGACGAATCACGTTCTGGCAAGACGAGGGAACTACGGGGGCTGAGTTGTACGGGGTAGTTCGGCGAGGCTGTTCTGTTCCAGTTTCATGCACGATCCGGAACCGGAACTTGCCGAATGAAGCAGTCCGGCCGATGAGAGTCCGTTTCCGAACAGACGGATGATCCAGCGTTGATTTTAATCGTCCTCGTCAACGAGGAGCACCAGGATGCAGACACGGCGTAACAAGCGCGAGAAGACTTTCGAAGAGCGGCTGGCGGAAGAGGCCCAGTGCTTTAGAGAGGCGGCAAGTCAGGCGCCGCCCGGCATGGCTCGCGAGTTGCTGTTACGTCGGGTTCGGCAGATGGAAGCCGCATTGGAACACGCCGGGCATGAGAGAGTGGCAAGACTTGTCTCCCCGCCGCCTGGTGCTGCGTTTGAAGCGGCGGCTTATCCGCCAAAACCGTAATAATCCCGCACGACCGTTTAAGGTGGGTGATGCCTCTTTCCGGGCCGATCCGGTATTTGGTATGGAAACAGAAGTGATCGAAGCGCCAGCTGACGCTCGCCTAACTCACCTTCGCCCGTCGTGAAGCAACGATCCGCTGCTTTAATCCTAGTGACGCTTTGCGTTTCCTCGAAACATTGCAACCATTTGAGATTGTCGAGTTTTCTTTTGTCGGCTCTCGTAAGCTCCCAAAATGACGTACCCAACCACATTGTTGCCCCTACTGCCTCGATGTATCCGGCGCCAAAGCGCCACCTTCCAGGATTGCGCGATGTATCGATTTCCATGCGGTCCAACGGATACGGCATTCCGTTCGACCGCAAGGGAAGATGCGCAAACGATTTGCCGACCACTTCGTATTGCTGAGGATCGACAGCATTCTGCCAATGGTCGTATTCAATATCGACGACCCAGGCCATCACGAAGTGATCACCTTCAATGAGGCCAGAAACCCAATCATCCCAGCGTACTATGGCGCCATCGGTCGTCGTGATAATCAGAAGATCGAGCTGAAACCTCGGCAAGGAAGCAAAAATAAAATTGAATCCATGCCCAGTGACGTCAAAGTCAGTCACGCCTGTTAGCTTCGACAGCAGTCGAGGTCTGCTCAGTTTCAGCCCGTCTGATTCGAACTCTGTCGCGCCAATTCCGTGACGAACGAGAATCTCCGCCACTCGTCGCATTGTCAACTGCGGGTCAAATGTATCGTATTTAAAGATCAGTTTCAGCCGTTCGTTCGCCATCGTACGCCACCTAACGGGGAAATGCTCGAATTCTGACGTCTACTCCAGGTTGAGCTCCACATATCTGAACGCGCCTTGAGTAAAACTCAACGCGCATATTCCGCGCCCGCCTTCACGGCCGCCGTCTTCGCCGCGGGCTTCTTCGCCGCGCCCTTCTTCGGCGCGGGCTGGCCGCGTGTATCGTTCAGCCAGGCGACGAAAGCGGTGACTGCGGGATCGTCGGCCATGCGCTGCTCGTATTCGAGCACGAACTGTCGGCGCGTCGGGCGAATGGTTGGATGGGCCCTGACGAGGTTGCCGCGGGCGAGATCGGGCGCGAGAAGGCCGTCGATCGCAATAGCGACGCCCATGCCGGCGGCCGCAGCTTCAATGGACAGGCCGAGGCTTTCGAAACTGCTGCCGCCCTGTACGGGCACGTCGGTGAATTGCGCGTGATCCAGCCAGCGGCGCCAATCGTCCGGACGCGGCCGCGCATGCAGGAGGGGAACGGCGGCGAAATCCACCGCGCCCTTCTGCAAAAACTCCGGCGCGCAGACCGGCACGGTCGCGATCGGCATCAACGAGTGGGTGACGAGCCCGGGACGCGGTTGCCCATCGGAAACGGCGATCACCGCATCGTAACGGCTGGCGAGAAGGTCGAGCGGATTGGAGCTGGTGTGCAGGTCGACTTCCAGATCGGGATAGGCCGCATGGAGTGTCGGCCAGATCGGCAGCAGGAAGCGCGAGACGAAGAAGCCGTAGACGCCGACCGACAACCGCCGGAAACGCCGCAACCGAAGCCCGTCGGCGGCGTCGGCGATCCGGTCCAGCGCCTCGCGGGCGGAGTCAGCGAAGGTTTTCCCTGCGGAGGTCAGGATCAGGCCGCGCGAGCCGCGCAGGAAAAGGGCGGTCCCCATGCGCGCCTCCAGCGCGCGGACGTGCCGGCTCACGGCACCGACCGTCACGTTCAGCTCCTCGGCCGCCCGCGTGATCGACAGATGCCGCGCGGCGGCCTCGAACGCCCGCACCGCATGCAAGGGAGGAAGTCGTCGTGACGCCATCGCGCAAGCTTAGTGGAAAAGGCCCAGCCGGCAAACGGGAGCGTTGACTCTGGCTCAAGGCGCCGACCCAAGAAGTCGTTTGCACGGATGCGTAGCAGGCCATACCCCGGCATTCGCCCCGGGCCTCACTTCAGCCCGGGCAGGCGAAGCCGAGGGAGGTGTCCATGACCATTCATGTCGATCTGACCAGCCGCGAAGCGGTGGCCCGGCGTTCCGGCGCATTGGCGCCGACCTGCCGCGGGCTGAACTTTTACTCGCTCGACCAGAGCCTGCGGGACCTGTTGCCGCATTACATGGAGGCGCCGCTGCTGGCGCATCTTTCGCCGCATCTTGCGGAACTCGGCGAACTGGCCGGAGGCCGGCTGCATGATCTGTCCGATCAGGCCGAGCGGCATCAGCCGGTGCTGCATCCCCGCGACGGCTATGGCCGCGATGAGGAGTGGATCGAATATCACCCGGCCTATCGCGAGATGGAAAGCATCGCGTTCGGCAAGTTCGGCATGCACGCGATGTGCAACCGCGCCGGCATCATGGGCTGGCCATCGCCGATGCCGCCGCTCGCAAAGTACGTCTTTCACTATCTGTTTGCGCAGGCCGAGTTCGGCCTGCTGTGCCCGGTCAATCTCCCCGACAGCTCTTCTGAACTGGTGCGCCGCTTCGGAAACGATGAGCTGCGCCAGCGCTATCTCGATCGGATGTGGAGCCAGGATCCGGCTTCCCTGTTCAAGTGCGCGCAGTTCATGACGGAGAAGACCGGAGGTTCCGATGTCGGCGCTGGCGAACTTCTCGCCGTGCGCGACGGCAAGGACTGGAAGCTGTGGGGCGAAAAGTGGTTCTGCTCCAATGTCGACGCCGAATTGGCGGTGCTACTGGCGCGGCCCGAGGGTGCGGTGGCCGGTGGGCGCGGCCTCGGCCTGTTTCTGATGCCAAAGATGCTGCCCGATGGGCGGCGGAATTCGTACCGGATCATGCGCCTGAAGGACAAGCTCGGCAGCCGCACCATGGCGAGCGGCGAGATCGTTTTCGAGGGCGCGGTCGCCTACCAGCTCGGCGAACTGGATCAGGGCCTCAAGCACATGCTGGTGATGGTGAATTCGAGCCGGGTGTCGCACCTGGCGCGCGCCGCCGGCATGATGCGGCGCTGCCTGAACGAGGCGATGGTCGCCGCGCGGCATCGCAACGCCTTCGGGCGTGCCGTGATCGATCATCCCCTGATGCGACGGCAATTGCTCAAGCTGATGGTGCCGACCGAGCAGGCGCTGTCGGCGCTGCTCTATTCGGCGACGTCATCCGACAAGGTGCTGCGGTTGCTGACGCCGATCGCAAAATACCGGGCGTGCCGCGACAATGTCACGGTCGCGACCGGCGCGATGGAGGCGCGCGGCGGCAACGGCTACATCGAGGACTGGCCGAACGCGCGGCTCATTCGCGATGCCCATCTCGGCCTGCTGTGGGAAGGCACCAGCAACATCAACGCGCTGGACGCGGTGCAGCGCGCGGTCGGCAAGGCCCGCGGTCACGAAGCGCTGCGCGACGATCTCAGCCGCCGCCTGGAAGACGTAAGTGGAATGCCGGGTCAATTCCGCACCCGCCTTTCCGGCGCGCTGACGGATGCCATGCGCTTTGCGGAAGAGGTGGCGGCCGATCCGGAGAACGAGCGGTTCTGCCGGATCGCCGCCGGGAAACTTTATCACGCGACGACAGCTGCGCTGCTGGCATCCGAAGGCACGCGGCTCGGCAACGCCGGCGGCGATGCGCGGCGTCTATTGCTTTCGCGCTTCGTGCTCGAGCATCGCCTGGCCGAGCATTCCTCCGCCAATCTGCAGGCGCAGCGCTGGGAGAATGAAGCGATCGATCTATTGCTCGGCGATGCGCCTGTCACGATGAGCCAGGCTTCGGCGCTGGTGCAGGGGTAGATCGTGGACATTGCTTGTCAACGCGAACTCGCAAGCCTGCTCGCCACGTTGCGCCGTGAAGGCCGCCAGCAGAGCGGCCTGGATCAACGTCTCGTGCCGCCGGACAACGCAACGGCCTATCGCGTCGCCGGCATGGTCGTGGAAGAACTCGGTTGGGACGTGGTCGGCTGGAAGATCGCCGCGATGAAGGAGGGGTTGCAGCGTCAGCTTCGCACGGACCAGCCGATCTACGGCCGGGTGTTGATGCCGGTCGTGCCGTCGCCGGCTACGGTCGAACACGCCAAGGTCTGCAGCCCGATTCCCGAAGTCGAATACCAGGCCATACTCGGCGCCGACTTGCCGCCGCGCGAAAAGCTGTACACGGTGGAGGAAGTCACCGAGGCAGTGGCGTCGCTGCATCCGGGTATCGAACTCGCCGAATGCCGCTTCGTCCACGACGCGGCGTTTCCGCCGCTGCCCGCGATCCTCGCCGATGGCGCCGGAAGCGGCATCATCGCCTGCGGTGACGCGATCCCCGATTGGAAGACGCGCGATATCGCCGGCCAGGAAGTGGTGTTGAGCTGCAACGGCACGCTGCGGCGGAAGGGCACGGCCGGCGAAGCGCTCGATCATCCGATGGTGCCGCTGACCTGGCTCGCCAACGAACTCTCGCGTACCGGCGTCGGCATCAAGGCGGGGCACATTGTCAGCACGGGAACGCTGACCGGCATGCTGCGGCCGAAGCCGGGCGACACCTTTGTCGCGGATTTCGGCCCGTTCGGCAGCGTGACCGCGACTTACGCGTGATAGAGGGCAGTCCCGATCTCAGGTACCCCGCTCGGGAAGGTCGCCGAGGAGATTCGACAGCCTGACCGCCAGGTTTCGCAGCCGGGCGTTCTCCTCGAGCAGTTGCAGCACGTTGCCGGTATCGTGCTGCCGCGCTTGATCGCCTCGAAGTCCGTCGGCTTCGTCGAGCAGGGGCGATAAAGCTGCGAGCAGCGCGTCGCCCCGGAGCGGCGCTTCCTGTGCCTGAGCCACGGCACTGCGCTCACGCAGCGGCACGACGTTATCGCGACGGCCGATATCCCGGAATGCATTGACGCGGACCTGTTTGCCCAGCGGTAGATGTTCGGTACTCATGACAATTTCCTGATCACAAGGTGGCGCAGTCGCCGTTTTCGACGCCCAGCTTTTATTGAGTCCGGGGCAAATTTGCGTCGGAAAGGCAACGGCGAAAAGGCTCGCCGGATGGCGCCTGCGTCGCTTGAGTCACACGGCAGATCGGATTAGGCCAAATTTTTGACGTATCGCCGTCCTTTCTGACGTCGACGGTGGGCTGGGGAGCGACCACCGTAGGGGCGTATCAATGACGGATTTCCTGACCAACGCAGATCACTGGCGCAAGCGCGCGGAACAGACAAGGGCGTTAGCCGCGAATGCGGTCAAGGACCAGGGCCGCCTGCTTAAAGTGGCGGAAGAATACGATCGTCTGGCAGCGCACGCCGAACAGCGGCGGAGCACGTTGGTTCCTCGGGGGTCCTACATTCCGGCAAGCCAGTCCGAATAGATCTTCTTCAATCGAAAACGTTGGGAGAAGCGGGCATTTCTTGCTTCCGCGGCCGCGCGGCTGCGCCGTCGTGGCGGCGAAACGCGCAGCCATACCCAGATGTGTGACCTGTAAAACACAACCGCGAAGCAACGTTCAAAGCATTGTGATCGCGCGATTGCAGTCGAATCAACGAATCGCCTAGACCGTTAGCGGGGCTGGGAAGCGGAGAGTTAGTATGAGAGTCGCTTCCTTAGAAAGTGTACTGACGGCGGCTACGCTGGTATTGGCCATCGTCATCGTGCTGTGGGGAATCAAGATTTTCCACGGTGTGTGAGCAGGTAAGCTGGCGTCGAACAGAGACCTCCGAATCAAGAAGAGGCTCGCGACAAAGGCACGGGCAGGGCGTCACTTCCGCGGCGGCGGAGGTCCTTCTCATTTCTGATTGCCGAGGCATAGTTCGCCGGAGGCTTGTCCCTTCCGACGCGTATCGGGTTTGGTTTACGGCTTGGCGTAAAATTCGCGCAGGCCGCGAAAGGCATTGGTTTCAATTTCCGCATGCATTTTGGTTATTATCTGATGATCGCAGCCCTTGTTCTCATCGGGCTGGAAGTCCTTTACCGGCTCTATCAATTGGCAACATTCCTTTAAATCGCACGCGCAGGCTGTTGTTTTTGTGCACGCGGGCTTCGGGTCTTGCCGCAATCACGCCGCTTTAGCGCCGGGGTCGCCACCGCACGATTCCAATTTTAGTCGCAAATTTGCCGGCCGACTCACCTCATTCTCCGCGCGCGACGTGGTGACTGGGGGCACGTTTCCGCTTTTTAAAATTGGAGTATCAATCATGCGAGTAGACCATCCGCAGCTTAATAAGCGAGACCGCCGCGCTGAACCTTCATTTTGGGTTGAGGAACCGACCGACGACGCACTGTCATTGCTGGAGAATGCCCTTCGCGGGGATGAGCCTGCCCTTCGCCGCGAAGAGCGGGCCGACGAAGCCAACGCGCTGATCGAGGAAAATGCCAGGCTTCGGGAGCTTCTGTCACAGCTATCGGACCTGATCCGCAAAAACGGCATTCAGCGCTAACGCCCACATCTGATTTCGGCCCCGCCCCGGCAACAAGCGATTGAACCGCTGCCGGGGCGGGGCCGCGTTTATTTTCAGCGATTGCATTCACGCCGCCGACTGCGCGAGAGCGGCGGCTCAGGCGCCGCCGTCAGGCCAGATGACATGCGACGAAATGTCCGTCGCTCCCTTGCTTCAATTCGGGCGCGCTCTCGCGGCAGCGCGGCTCGGCGATTGGGCAGCGGGTGTGGAAGTGACAGCCGCGCGGCGGGTTCATCGGGCTCGGCACGTCGCCCTGCAGGCGGATCCGCTTGCGTTTCACCTTCGGGTCCGGCACCGGCACGGCGGAGAGCAGCGCCTGCGTATAGGGATGCCGGGGATTGCGGTAGAGCTCGCTGGCATCAGCCAGCTCGACGATGCGTCCGAGATACATCACCGCGACGCGGTCGGAGATGTGCTCCACCACGGAGAGATCGTGGGCGACGAACAGGTAGGTAAGGTTGAGCTCGGACTGCAAATCTTCCAGCAGGTTGATGACCTGCGCCTGAATGGAGACGTCGAGCGCGGAGACCGGTTCGTCGCAGACGATGAATTTCGGCTCCACCGCGAGCGCGCGCGCGATCACGATGCGCTGGCGCTGGCCGCCGGAAAATTCGTGCGGATAGCGCCGCATGTGCTCGGCCTTCAGCCCGACCTTGACCAACAGGCTCGCCACGCGGTCGTCGCGCTCGCTTGCCGAGGAGGCGAGCTCGTGGATGGTGAAGGCTTCTCCGAGGATCGCGCCAACCGTCATGCGCGGATTGAGCGAAGCGAAGGGGTCCTGGAACACGATCTGCATGCTACGCCGCATGGCGCGCAGGTCGCCGCCGGAGAGGCCACGCATGTCCTGTCCGTCAAAGACGATCTCGCCCTCGCTGGGCTCGACCAGGCGCAGCACGCAGCGCGCCGTGGTGGACTTGCCGCAACCGGACTCGCCGACCAGGCCGAGCGTTTCGCCGCGATTGACCGCAAAGGACACGCCGTCGACCGCGTGAACGCGGCCGACTTCGCGCGACAGCAGTCCGCCCTTGACCGAAAAATGCTTCTTCAGGCCGGTAACGCGGAGCAGGGGTTCGCTCATGCCATCGCTCCCTGCTTCTCGCCGAGGTGACATGCCATGCGATGACCGGGCGCGACCTCGCGCAGCAGCGGCTCCTCTACGGTGCAACGATCAAAGGCGTAGCGGCAGCGCGGCGCGAAGCGGCAGCCGGGGGTCGGATTGATCAGGATCGGCACCGAGCCGCCGATGGCCTCCAGCCGGGTCTTGTGCTTGCTGTCGAGGTCGATGCGCGGGATCGAGCGGATCAGGCCTTGTGTATAGGGATGGCGCGGATTTTCGAACAGGCTGTCAACGTCGGCCTCTTCCACCACCTTGCCGGCATACATGACGACGACACGCTGCGCGGTTTCCGCCACCACGCCCATGGCGTGGGTGATCAGCATTACCGCCATGCCGAAGCGGTCCTTCATGTCCTGCAGGAGGTCGAGGATTTGCGCCTGGATGGTGACGTCGAGCGCGGTAGTCGGCTCGTCGGCGATGACGAGCTTGGGCTTGCAGGCCAGCGCCATCGCGATCATGACGCGCTGGCGCATGCCGCCGGAGAACTGGTGCGGATAATCATGCACGCGGCCCTCGGCGTTCGGGATCTGCACCAGCTTGAACATTTCCACGGTGCGGGCGAGCGCGTCCTTGTTCGACAAGCCCTCGTGACGGCGAAGGCTCTCGGCAACCTGTTCGCCGACCGTCAGCACCGGGTTGAGCGAGGTCATCGGCTCCTGGAAGATGAAGCCGATATCCTTGGCGCGGATATCGTCCAACTCGTGGCTCGTGAGCGGCACGAGGTCGCGGCCCTCGAACAGGATCTGGCCCTGGACGATGCGGCCGGGCGGCATCGCGATCAGCTTCAGGATCGACATCGCGGTGACGGTCTTGCCGCAGCCGGACTCGCCGACCACGCAGAGCGTCTCGCCCTTGTTGATCGTGATGTCGACGCCGTCGACCGCCTGCAGCATGCCGTCGTCAGTAGAGAAGTGGGTTTTCAGCCCCTTGATTTCGAGCAGCGGCGCCATCAGATCACCCGCCTTGCATCGAGCGCGTCGCGCATGCCGTCGCCGATGAAATTGATGGCGACGACGGCGACGAAGATCGCCCCGCCCGGGAACAACGCCCAATGCGGACCGATGTCGAGGAAATCCTTGGCGTCGAACAATAGCCGGCCCCAGGTCGGGGTATCCGGCGGAAAGCCGAGGCCGAGAAACGACAGCGTCGATTCGGCGATGATCGCTGCGGCGACGTCGATGGTGCCGGCGATGATCACGGGGCCGACGGCGTTGGGCAGGATGTGCCGCACTACCTGCCGCAACGGGCTGGCGCCGAGCGCGCGCGCGGCTTCGACGAATTCCTTCTCGCGCAAGGAGAGGAACTGCGCGCGCACCAGGCGCGCGACCGGCATCCAGCGCAGGCCGCCGATGACGAGCACGATCAGGATGAAGATGCCGCCCTCGGGACCGAACACGGCTTTGAGCCCGTCGCGGAACAGATAGATGAGCAGGAGCAGCAGCGGCAGTTGCGGCAGCGACAGGAAGAGATCGGTGAGCCACATCAGCGCATGCCCGAGCGCCCCGCGCGACATGCCGGCGAGCGCCCCGATCAGCGTGCCGACGAGGACGGCGACCGCCATCGCCGCGAGCCCGACGGCCAGCGAGATGCGGCCGCCGTAGATCATGCGGGCGAGGATATCCTGTCCGAGATCGTCGGTGCCGAAGGGGTGGGCGAACGAGGGGCCCTCCAGGCGCGCGCTGAAATCGATCTCATTGATGCTGACGCGCCAGACGAAGGGGCCGAACACCACCGCCGCGATCAGGACAAGCAGCAGGAATGCGCTGACCACGGCGAGCTTGTGGCGGCGATAGCGCCGCCAGGTCTCGCGCCAGGGCGACCAGGCCGGCCGCCGCTCAGCGGAAGGAGATGCGAGGGTCAAGCCAGCCATAGAGGATATCCGCGATCAGGTTGAACAGCACGACGAGACAGGCGAACACGAAGGTCACGGCCATCACGACAGGCGTGTCGTTGGAGAGGATGGAAGAGATCAAGAGCGAGCCGATGCCGGGAATGCGAAAGATCTGCTCGGTCACGATGGCGCCGCCGAACACCGCCGGCATCTGCAGCGCGACCAGGGTGACGACCGGGATCATCGCGTTACGCATCGCGTGCTTGACGATCACCCTGGGTTGCCCGAGGCCCTTGGCGCGGGCGGTGGTGACGTAGTCAAGGCGGATCACGTCCAGCATGGCCGAGCGCACGAAGCGCGTCATCGAAGCCGCCTGGAACAGGCCGAGCACCATCACGGGCATGATGGCCTGCTTTATCTGCTCAAACAGCCAGCGTATTCCGGTCGCCTTGATGTCACTTGAATAGACAAAGGGCAGCCAGTCCAGCGTGATCGAGAAGACCAGGATGAATAGGAGCCCTGTGAAGAAAGTCGGTAGCGAGAAGCCGATGAAGGCAAACGTGTTGGCAATCTGATCGAAGATCGAATAGGGCCTGGTCGCGGCGTACACGCCGACGGGTATAGCGATCAGGAGCGCCAGTATCTGCGCCGAGCCGATCACGTAAAGCGTGGTCGGCAGGCGTTGCAGGATGAGCGTGTCCACGTTCATCCTGCTGACGAAGGAAAAGCCCCAGTCGCCTTGCAGCATCGCCGCGAGCCAGCGCAGGTAGCGGAGGTAGATCGGATCGTCGAGACCGAACTTGGCGCGAAGCGCCGCCCCGACTTCGGGCGGTACGTTGGGGTTGGTTGCCAGTTCACTGAAGGGATCGCCCGGCGCAAGCGCCAGGACAATGTAGAGAACCAGCGAAATGCCGAGCAGGCTCGGCACGGCGATCAACAAGCGACGCAGGACATACTGACTCATGAGGGAACAATCCCTTCGATGATTAGCCTGTCGCCTCCCGGTACCAGTCAAACAGATTGTCGGTTTCGTTGGCCCAGCCGCTGACCACCGGACGCAGTGCGTTGGCGCAGGCCTCCACCTTCAGGCGATGCATCACCGGGATGAAAACGATATCCTGCATCATGATGTCGTTGGCCTTGATGTAGAGCGCAGCCCGCTTGACCAGATCGGTCTCGGACTCGGCGGCGTCGACGGTGTCGTCATATTCCTTGTTGACCCAGCGCGGGAAGTTCACGCCCTGCCACTTGTTCTCCTTGGTGGCGACGTTGCGCGAATGATAGCGGCGCATGTGCTGGGCCGGATCCGGCTGACTCATCGGGATCTGGAACATCTCGAGGTCGGCGTAGAATTTGGCGTAGGTGTCGGGATTGGCGACGTCGGAGGAGAAGAACACCGAGGCGACCACCGATTTCAGCTCGACGTCGATGCCGGCCTTCTGGCAGGCCTGCTTGACGATGGCCTGGGTCTTCTGGCGCGGGCCGTTGATCGCGGTCTGGTACAACAGCTTCAGCTTCTTGCCGTCCTTCTCGCGGATACCGTCAGCGCCCGCTTTCCAGCCGGCGTCCTCCAGCAGCTTGGCCGCCTTTTCGATGCTGAATTCCCAGCTCGTGTTCTTGGAGACGAATTTTTCCGGGCCGTTGAGGAAATTGGGCGTGACGCGTCCGGCGCGGCCGTAGATGACTTTCTTGACGGCCTCGCGATCGACCAGCATCGAGAGCGCCTTGCGCACCGCCGGATCGGAGAATAGCGGGTGCTTGGTCTTCATCGAGGACCGCTCGCCGTCGACCTCGGTATTAGGATCGGTGAAGTTCAGCGCAATGAATTCGGTGTCGCCGCCGACCGCATAGACGGTCTTGCCCTTGCCGCCCTTTTCCAGGCGCAGCAGCACGTCGTCTTCGACCTGGATATTCCAGCCGAAATCATACTCGCCGGACTGGATGACGGCGCGCGCCGCCGAGACGGCATCGCCGCCGCCCTTCATCTCGATGGTGTCGAAGTGCGGGCGGTTCGGCATGTGGTAGTCGGGATTGAGCTCGCCGCGGATCACATCGCCCGGCTTGAACTCGACGAATTTGTAGGGGCCGGTGCCGACCGGCGACAGGTTGTTCGGGGCCTCGCGCGACTTCGCGCCTTTGTATTCCGCAAACAGATGTTTCGGGATGATGCTGCCGGGGGCGCCGACAAAGGCGTCGGCCCAGAATGGCGTCGGCTTCTTGAAGAGGATGCGGACGGTGAGGTCGTCGACCTTCTCGACGGTGATGTCGCGGTGAATGCCGATGGTCACGGTGGCGGTGGCAGGATCGCGGGCATATTCCCAGTTGAAGACGACGTCATCGGCGGTGAAGGGTTTGCCGTCGTGCCATTTGACGCCGGGCTTGAGCTTCCAGGTCACCGACATGCCGTCGGCCGACAGGCCGCCATTCTCCAGCGAGGGAATCTCTGCGGCCAGGACCAGCTTCATGTTGCCGTCGGGATCCCAGCAGGCGAGCGGCTCATAGAACAGGCGCGAGCCGTCCTGGTCCTTGGTGCCGGTGGCGAAATGCGGATTGAGCAGGGTCGGTCCCTGCCACCACAGCAGTTTCAGTGCGCCGCCGCCGCCGCGCTTGGTCGGCTTGTAGACGGAGGGACCCTCGGCCATGGCGACGCCACCGATCGCCAGAATCTGCGTGGCCATGGGCGCGGTGAGACCGAAAGCCAGCATACGCTGAACGAAGCCGCGGCGGTCCATGTGGCCGTCCTTTACCTCGTCGATCATGGTGCGCAGTTCGGTGTCCAGCATCGTTGTCCCCGTCTGGTTCTTGTGGTTGAGGCGCGCCGGAGGCGGCGGCGCCAAATGGTTCGCCGGTAAAAGGCTCATCAAATGCTTCGGAGGTCAACGCCCGGCTGTCAACAATTGGCAGCATGGAAGCGGCAAATGATTTCTGCTTGGGCAGAAACACGCTGCGTCGCACATCGCTTTGGCAATCCGGCAGCCAGGGCGCGTCAAAACCGCGCGAAATCGCGCCCTGCACTGCAAAAAATTTGTTCGCTAGACCGGCCGGAGCCGGTCAGGTCAGCGACATGTCCAGCGGCGGCGCGACGCTATCCGGCAGCGGATTGACGTAAGGGGTGCGGGCGGTGCGCTTCTTTAGATCGGCCTGGGCGGCGGCAATCAGCTCCGGTTCCGTCAGCGCCCTGACGCCGAGCCCCGCCATGGCCTTGGCGGCCTGCACCATGGCCTTGTGGGCGTGTGGGCTCTTGCCCTGTGCTACCACCTGCCAGGTGTGGAACGGGGTGCCGATCGCGACCGTCGGAGCGTGAACCTGAACCGTCGGCACGACCCAGCTTACATCGCCGACGTCGGTCGAGCCGATCAACGGATTGCGCCTGGCGTCCAGCGGTACGATGAAATCGGCCAGCGGCCGGTCGGTCGGATCCATGCCGATCGCATAATAGACGCTGGCGATGTCCTTTTCAGTCAGCGTCGATCGGATCTGTTGCGCAAATCCCTTGTCGGCGTCGTCGAAATGCGGCGGGCCGAGTTCTTCCATGATGTTGTGCAGCGCCGCTTCGAGCGGGGTGTTCGGCAACAGGTTGGAGACGGCGGAAATGATCTTCATCTCCATCTTGGTTTCTGTCATCAGCGCTGCGCCCTGCGCGATCTTGTGGACGCGCTCCACCAGCTCGGTCATGCCAGGCAGGTCGCGGGCGCGGATCGAATAGCGCACGCGGGCATGGGCCTGCACCACATTGGGGGCGATGCCGCCGGTATCGAGCAGGGCGTAATGCACACGGGCGTCGCTCGGCATGTGCTCGCGCATGTAGTTGACGCCGACATTCATCAACTCGACGGCATCGAGCGCGCTGCGACCGAGATCCGGCGAGGCCGCGGCATGCGAGGTACGGCCGGTGAAGATGAAATCGGCGCGGGTGTTGGCGAGCGAAGGCGTCACCACGACTTCCCAGAAGCTGGAAGGATGCCAGGTGATCGCGATGTCGGCATCGTCGAAAGCGCCGGAGCGCACCATGAAGGTCTTGGCGGCGCCGCCTTCCTCCGCGGGGCAGCCGTAATAGCGGACGCGCCCCGGCACCTTGTGCTCGGCGAGCCAATCCTTCACTGCGGTTGCGGCCAGCAGCGCGGCCGAGCCGAGCAGGTTGTGGCCGCAGCCATGGCCGTGGCCGCCGGCCTCGATCGGCCGCGGCTCGGCCACGCCCGCCTCCTGGCTGAGGCCGGGCAGGGCATCATATTCGCCAAGGAAGGCGATCACCGGTCCGCCTTCGCCCCATTCGCCCATCAGGGCGGTGGGAATGCCGGCGACGTTCTCGGTGATGCGGAAACCCTGATGGCGCAGTTCGGTGAGATGCTCGGCGGAAGAGCGCGCTTCGGTGTAGCAGACTTCTGGCATCGCCCAGACCCGGTCGCTCAGGGCGACAAAGCGCGGCTTGATGGTGTCGACGCCACGCCAGATAGTGCTGCGGTTATCCATCTTCCGATTCCCAATTCTGAAGCCGATGTGAGCGGAGGAATTGTTATCAGCTTCGCCACATGACGCCAGCGCCGGACGGACATTCAGCCATGCGGCCGGGGCGGGCGTAAGTTGCGTTAATTTCGCAGTGGCTTTCCCAACTTCTGAGTTGACTCTCGTTAGCCGCCTAGGCGTGACTACTCCTCGTTGTAGAAGAAGGGATAATTCATGGCATTGCCGGACGTCTACGTTCAGATTTATGGGCAATTACCGGATATTTTCAAACGGATATCTGAGGGACAAGCGCCGGATAAATTTACCAGTCAATACCTGAAGGACATCGGCTTCCAGTCCACGAACCATCGCGCGATCATTCCGCTGTTAAAGGCGCTCGGGTTCCTGTCTGCGGAAGGAGTGCCTACGTCGCGCTACCATTCGTATCGAGATCACAGCCAAGCAAGAAGGGTAATGGGACAAGCGGTTCGGGAGGCATATTCAGATCTTTTTACGATCAAGGCTCATCCCACTGATGCGGATCGAAGCCTTATCGAGGGGAAGTTTAAAAGCGCACATAATACGACTGAGCGCATGGCCAAATTAATGACCAGCACCTTCTATTCACTCTTGCCATTAGCCGATCTCACGGCCGCGACACCAAGTATCACGCTCGAAAGCAAGCAGGAAAATGAGCCGACGCTGCCTCACGAAGTCTCTCGTTCTGACAAGCTCGTACGCTCAGTAAGACCAGCAACACTTCACTACAACATTCAGATCCACCTGCCTGCGACAAAGGACGTTGAGGTTTTCAATGCGATTTTCAAATCATTGAGGGAGCACCTTCTTGACTGACACCAGGACTGCTCTCAGAGATTTCATGTTTCGGGGACTAATGTTTGAGTCAAAAGCGGCTGGATTTCAATCCGCTGGTATCCAAGTTGGAGCGGATGTGGGCCAAGCGGAGGAAAGACTCCTATCGGAGGCGTTGTCGCCTTTCGGAGTCGTCCGGCGAAACCAAGCTTTGGAGATGGGACGGCTGTACGTTGTTATTCATTGTTTTGAGAACGAGGTGAGATCTCTGATTCGCGAAACGCTAGAAGAAAAAGACGGCATAGATTGGATTCAGAAGCTACCAGCAAAGATAAGGTCGTTTGCAGAGGGACGACAAAAAGCCGCTGAACAGGATTCTTGGCTAAGCGGAGAGAAGTCGGACGTGCTTGGGTTTGCGGATTTTGGCCATCTAGCGACTATCATTGTCGAGAAGTGGGCGCACTTCGAGGATTTGTTGCCAAGCCAGCATTGGTTGAAGCAGCGCATGGATGAACTGGAAAAAGTTCGCCACTTCATCGCGCATAATCGGGTGCTTCTGCCTACGGAGTATCAGCGCGTTTACATGTACATTGCTGATTGGAATCGTGTCGTTGGACTTTAGTGAGTATGAATAGATTTGGCTTAAGCAGTCAGCCTCCCTTGTCCTACCTCGTTGAGCAAATCAGCGGCGCCACTTATCACACCTTCAGGCCGTAAGGCCTGAACAGCCGGCCTTTCTCCACCACCAGCACCACGGCGAGCGCGGCCAGCGTGCAGAGCAGGAAACCAGTCGCGAACGGCACCAGCGTGCCGTCGTAATCCTGGCCAATGGTGGCGCCAATGCCGATGGCGAGGAGCGTGGTGATCGAGCCGTACAGCGATGCGGCGGTGCCGGCGATATGGCCCTGCGGCTCCATGGCGAGCGCGGTGAAATTGGCGATCATCAACCCGAACGCAAACATCATCGAAATCGAAAGCACCATGAACAGCGGCAACGGCAGCATCTGCAGTTTTGCCGCCACCAGCATGGTTGCAGCGATGACGACGAAGCCGATCAGCGCGGCATGCGAGATCACGCGCATGCCGAGGCGGCCGACGAGGCGGGAATTGACGAAGCCGGCGATAGCCGTTCCAACCGCGACGCCGGCAAACGCCAGCGGAAAATAATGTCCGAGCTGGTAGATCCCGGTGAACACCTGCTGCGAGATGAAAACGAAAGCGAACAGCGAGCCCAATACGCCGCCGGCGACCAGCGCATAACCCAGCGTCTGGCGGTTGGTCACGGTCTGGCGGAAGGCGTCGAACACTTCGTCAATGGCAAGCGAGCGGCGCCGTTCGGCCGGCAGCGTCTCCGGCAGGCGCAGCGCGCTCCAGATCAGCGCCACCACGCCATAGAGCATCAGCACGATGAAGATGCCGCGCCAGTGCGACACCAGCAGCACGGCCTGGCCGAATGCCGGGGCGACGACAGGCACGGCAATGAAGATCATCATCGTCAGCGACATCACGCTCGCCATGCGGCGCCCGGCATAGCAGTCGCGCACGATCGAGGTCGCGATCACGCGCGTGGCCGAGGTGCTGAGGCCCTGCAAGGCACGCGCCAGCAACAGCGTCTCGAACGAGGGCGCGGCGATCGCGAGCAGGCTGGCAGCGCAATAGACGGTCATGCCGCCGAGCAGGACCGGCCGCCGGCCGAACCGGTCGGACAAGGGGCCCATCACGAACTGGCCAACGCCGAAGCCGACCAGAAAAATCGACAGCACCATCTGCGGCCGGTTGACTGAAGTGATGTGGAAGGCGGACGCGATGTTCGGCAGCGCCGGCAGCATCATGTCCATCGCAAGCGGATTCAGCGCCATGATCGAGGCGATCACGATGACGAATTCGGGAAAGCCCATCGGGCGGTGGCCTGAAGCGGTCAAGGCATCGGCACTGGTATCGGACAACGAAAAAATCCTTTTGCAGGCGGCACCCTATGGATTTTGATGCGCTGCACAAATAACGTTTTCGGCATGGCAGACCATCGGCCAGCGGGGCTTGAAGCGGGCCACGCCGGTCTGGCGGGAAGAACACGTTGGGCCCGGCCGGCCAAAGCCGTTGTTCTGATGGGCGGCTTGCTCTATCCCCTACGCACAAAACATCAGCGATGGACCGCTTTCGAACGGAGATCTTGTGTCGGAACAGACCTTGAAGATCGGCACGCGCAAGAGCGCGATGGCGCTCGCGCAGACGGAAGGGATCGCGCGGCTGCTGCGCGTGGCCGATCCCGCGCTCGATGTCGAGATTGTCAAGTTCGAAACCCGCGGCGACCAGGACCAGACCAGCAAGCTGCTGCGCCATGGCGGCAAGGGCGGCGCCTTCGTCGCGGAGATTCGCGAGGCGATGCTCGCCGGGCAATTGCAGGCGGCGATGCATTCGTTGAAGGACGTTCCTGGGAACGAGGAAACGCCGGGCCTGATCATCGCCGCGACTCTGCCGCGCGATGCTGCCAACGATGCGCTGGTACTGCGTCCTGGCCTCTCGCTCGACGACTTTCGCGCTTCGCATGGCAAGGGCTTCAAGATCGGCACCAATGCCGTGCGCCGCGCCGCCTATCTGCGCCGGCTGTTTCCGGAAGCCACCGTGATCCATTTCCGCGGCGCGGCCGATACGCGCGTGGCAAAACTCGATCGCGGCGACAAGCAGCGGCTGCCCGACGGCGGCGAGGTGGGACCTGCGGACGCGCTTGTCATGGCGCGGTCCGGGCTCGAACGCATCGGAATGGCGTCCCGCATTGTCCATGACTTTTCGGTCCGCGAGATGCTGCCCGCGGTGGGGCAGGGCATCGTCGCGGTGGAATGCGTCGAGAAGGACTGGCTCACGCGCGAACGCCTTTCGAGGATCGAGGACGCCTCGTCGCGGCTCTGTGCCGAAGCCGAGCGCGAGGTGTTGTGGGTCTTGAACGGTCACTGCAACTCGCCAATCGCCGGCCATGCCACGCTTGATGGCCGCGAGATGACGCTGACGGCCGCCGTGCTGGATGAAGCCGGCGACCGCTTCATCGAGGTGTCGCGGCAGGGGCCAGCGGACCGGCCGCGCGAACTCGGCAGGACGGTTGGTCTCGAACTGCTCGACAAGGGCGCGGCTGAGATCATCGCGCGGACAAGGCCGGAGGAAGATTCGCTGCTTTCGTAAGGTAGCCGGATTGACGTGGATGGGCCGGTGGCTTGCCCCCGGCGCTATGAGCCATCGGCACGGGCGCTCAGCTCGGCTATGCGACGGTCGGCGCGGCGGAGCCGCCGGCACAGTTCGCGATTGATATTCTGCATCACAATCACATAGCCGTGGATGTCGGCCTTGTAGTACGCGTAAAGGTTTCCGGCCGTCAGCTCGTGCAGTACGGTTTCGCTCTCCGCGACCACGGTGGCCGACCGGTTCTGCATTTCGATCAGCGTCATTTCGCCGAAGAAATCGCCGGGCTCTAGAACCAACATCCGAATTGAGCGCCCGGAATCACCGAGCTTGCTCACCACGAGTTCGCCCGAGAGAACAATGAACATGGAGCGCCCCGGTTCTCCTTCCGCGACGATCGTGGCGCCGGCGTCGAAGCGGCGTTCGACCAGCATGGAGATCAGGCGATCGAGGCTTGCGTCGGAGAGGCCACCGAAGAAAGGCGTGGCGAGCAAAAATGCTTTCAGATCGGGCGAGCTGACAGCCATCGGTCGAATATACGCCTGCTCCGGGCAGCGGCAAGTTCGGAACGGCTTTGCGGTGGTGTAGCGAACCTGTCTCTCTTCAGGGTTGAGTCAGCGCGCGACGTCGCGCCACTCGGGGCAGGCGCGCTGGTAGCCGCGGACGCGCTCGCGGTTGGTCGGCGCGGCCGGCGTTCCCTCGATGACGACGATCTTGCCCTTGCCGCCCATCTTCTCGAACAGATAGCGCGCCTCGCGGTAGCCGATTTCGAAATCGTCGGCGGCGACGTCCATGCGCTCGCGCAGGCGCGGGAAGTATTCGAGGATCCGCGCCTCGCGTTTCGAAAGCAGATTCCAGGTGGCGTGAATAAAGGCGGCGAGGACAACGAAGGAGAGTGAGAGCAACGACATGAGACCTCCGTGCCATCTGGCGCGAACAAGATCTCGACATCTCCTCCTCTGGGCTTTTGTCCCTCGGGTGCAGCCGCGTGCTACCGCGGTTTTCCGCAACGCTCGGACCGGCGATGGCGGTTTCGCCATCCGGAACCCTAGTTGCCACTCAGTCGATGGAACTCCGATATGTCAGGGAATCAGGTGCGGTCAATGCGAAATTTATGCTGCAGGTGCGCAATGCCGCGCGGTCAGGCGGCCAGATCCTGCAGCAACAGCGACGATCCGCGAATCAGCACCTTGCGTCCCTTCGCCGTGATGGCGGGCGCGTCGCCGTTCATGACGGCGAGTTCGAGCACGATCAGGCCGTCGATCGTGTAGCGGCTCATGCGCGGCAATCTTGATGCCGGAGTGCGCAATGCCTTCAGTGTTTCCCACTGGGACGGCGTCAGGTCGTAGTCGAATTCTTCGTTCATGGTGCCTCGGCTTCCACAATTCTTGTGGCGTCTCATAGCGAGCGCACGTGAAATTCGTGCGACCGCAACGAGTCGGTATTTCGACAAGCGACGATGCGCTGTCACATCATCGTGTCATTGGAATTGGTCGATGTTGTCGAATCACGCGGGGGCCAAAAAACAAAATTACGCCGGCGCAGGTCGCGTGAGCAGGGTCGGCAAAAAGGCCGCCCAATCGCCGCAACCCTTAGGAGAAGGTTACTAACGAAAAGTAAACGGCGGCCTGGTTCGAATACCGTGATTCAGCTCACAGCGCGATGAACGGCGCTGCTGCCGTAGGGTGGGCAAAGCGAAGCGTGTCCACCATTGCGAGCGAGGTGTTCGATGGTGGGCACGGCGCGGTGCGCCTTTGCCCACCCTACGAATCCACTATCCTATCCGCGCCGCACGCTGGCGCCGCCGTCGACCGGCAGGGTCACGCCGGTGATGAAGCTCGCTTCGTCCGACGCGAGGAACAGGGCGGCGTTGGCGACGTCCCAGCCGGTGCCCATCTTGTGACGCAGCGGCACCTTGGCATCGCGCTCCGCCTCGACTTCGGCGCGGCTCTTTCCCCATTCGCGGGCGCGGGTGTCGACTGCCATCGGCGTGTTCATCAGGCCGGGCAGGATGACGTTGGCGCGAATGCCATATTGCGCGTTCTGGTAGGCGAGCTGTTCGGTGAAGGCGATCATCGCCGACTTGGTCGCCTTGTAGGCCACATAAGGATAGGTGGTGATCGCGGCCATCGAGGAGATGTTGATGATCGCGCCGCTCTTTTGCTGGCGCATGATCGGGATCACGTGCTTGGCGGCGAGCACGCAGCTCTTCAGGTTGATCGCCACGCAGCGGTCGAAGGCTTCCTCCGAGATCTCGAGCAGTTCCGCGTCGCCGCCGGACAGGCTGACGCCGACATTATTATGCAGGATGTCGATGCGGCCCCAGCGCGTTTGCGCATCCGCCACCATCGCCTTCAACTCGGCGTTCCTGGTGACGTCGGCCTTGAATGCCGCCGCGGTGCCGCCATTCGCGGCAATCAGGTCGACGGTTTCCTGCGCCGATTCCAGATTATGATCGACGCACAAGACCTTGGCGCCTTCACGCGCAAAGGTCAGCGCGGTGGCGCGGCCGTTGCCGATGCCTTCGCCGGGACTCTGGCCGGCGCCGACGATGATGGCGACACGATCTTTCAGGCGCATCTCATTCCACTCCCGGGATCGGGTACTGTTGCAGTACCTCTTTGTAATAGGGTTCGTTGTCGATCTTCATCGTCGCCAGCACGCGGACCACGGCGCAATAGAAGGCGATGGTGAGCACGAGGTCGACCATCTCTTCGTCGGAGAGTTTTTGCTTGATCTCGCCGAAGGTTGCCTCCGACATCGCAAGCTCCCGCACCATCTCGCGGGCGCCGCGGAGAATCGTCTTTGCGAGCGGTTCCAGCTTTGATGGCTTGCCCTCGGTCTCGGCCATCAGTCCTTCGATATCCTCGTCGGTGACGCCGAATTCCCTGCCGATCTTCACGTGGTGGGTGAACTCGTATTCAGATTTCTCCATCCAGCCGACCTGCAGGATCGCAAGCTCGCGCAAGCGCGGATCGAGCTTGCTCTTGAAGCGGATGTAGTTGCCGACGCCGTTGAAGGCGCGGGCCATGTCCGGCGAGTTCACCAACAGCTTGTGCAAATTGGTGTTGCGCTTGAGCATGTCGCGGTACTCGGGCGCGACCTGGTCGGCTTCGAGATAGGGCAGGCGAGCCATTTTGTTGTTGTCCTTATTGGCGATAGCGCATCACGCTCACCTAGCCGTAGAGCGCTTTGTGCTCCCGCTCGTAGCTGGCGTAGGAGTCCTTGATGCTGGCCATGTTGAGCAACATGGTTGCAACCGGCTTGTCATCCGAAGCGAATACCGTGGTGCGCATCCACACGCTTTCGGTGCGGCGGCTGCCGCTCAGCGCCACCACTTCGCGTTCGGTCGAATAATTCTCCCCGACGAATAGCGGGCCGCGCAGCAGGCGGATTTCCTGATCGGCGAACAGCCCGACGGCGGGCCCGCGCACCGGCAGCCGGTCCTCGCGGGCGCGGTATTGAAACAGCACGCTCAGCATTTCGAACGGAATGATCGCGCGACCCCAGGGATTGAGTTCCTGGGAATAATAGGCCGAAGGTTCAGTGATGGCCTTGAGCTTGTCGGCAAGCGAAAACGGGTAGAGGTCGCCCATGTGCTGGTCGAAATCCATTTTTACCGTCTGCCGTCCCGTCTTCATGCCGACCTTGAGGTCGGCGAGGATGACAGGATCGGCGAGCGGCTTCAGTTCGCCGAGCCGCTGACTTAGCGCCGTTTCCGTCACGTCGCCGACGGAAGCGGTGCCGCGCAAGATCTCGGTGCCGTCGCGCTTGGTCATGCCGATCGCGCAAGTCCTCTCGCCCGGCTTCGGCTTCTCGATATTGGCCTGAACTTCCTCACCCTCGAAGGCGGGGTTGCGGTAATGCGCGGACAGGCATCCGCTCTCGAACCAGGCCTGGCCCCAGATGCGTTCGCATAGTGGCGCGAACTGGCTGAAATGGGTCGGGCCCTCGATGGTGCCGCGCTGAAAGCCGAGTTTTTGCGCGGTAGCGTCGTCGTGGATCGAGGCGTGGGAGTCGTAGACCTGCGCGTGGAGCATCTGTTTGGGGCTGCGCCACGGCCCCACCAGCAGATTGCCGCTCTCCGATAACTCGGTCCTGAATGCCGGTTCTGTCATCCCTGGTGTCTCCCTTTACGCCCAAACGTTTCAAAGAAGGCGGGGGCCCGCAAGAGGCGGGCTGATCCCAAGGCAGGCCGAGATATGTCCTGCGGCCATGAATTCACGCTGGGCACGCATAGCAAAACCGGTGCATTCTGTTCGCAATTAGACCGGTTCAAATAACCGGCGCGACGGGGAGCGGACGAATGGCGTTGATGGAAGTTGGGCTGGATGACAAGTACCGGCTGGATGCGAAGCGAATCTTCCTGTCCGGTACGCAGGCGCTGGTCCGTCTTCCCATGTTGCAGCGCGAACGCGACCGCGCGCAGGGGCTCAACACCGCCGGGTTCATATCAGGCTACCGCGGCTCGCCGCTCGGCATGTATGACCACGCGCTGTGGCGCGCGAAAACCTTTCTCAAGCAGCATGACATCGAGTTCTCGCCCGGCCTCAACGAGGATCTGGCGGCGACGGCGGTATGGGGCAGCCAACAGGTCGGCATGTTCCCCGGCGCCAAGGTCGATGGCGTATTCGGTATCTGGTATGGCAAGGGCCCCGGTGTCGACCGCTCGGTGGACGCGCTCAAGCACGCCAACTCTGCCGGCACGTCGAAGAATGGCGGCGTGATTGCGCTGGCCGGCGACGACCATGGCTGCCAGTCCTCGACGCTGGCGCATCAGAGCGAGCAGGTATTTGCCGCGGCGCTGATGCCGGTGGTCAATCCGGCGACGCTGCAGGATTATCTCGATCTCGGCATTCTAAGCTTTGCGCTGTCGCGCTATTCCGGTTGCTGGGTCGGCTTCAAGGCGATCTCCGAGACGGTCGAAAGCTCGGCGTCGATCGTCAGCGATCCCGACCGCATCAGGATCATCACGCCTGACGATTTCGAGATGCCGCCGGGCGGACTTTCGATCCGCTGGCCGGATGCGCCGATGGAGCAGGAGCGTCGGCTGCACGGCCCGAAGATGCAGGCAGTCGCGGCATTCGCGCGTGTCAATCGCTTCGACCGCATCGTGCTTGACTCAAAGCCCGCGCGGCTCGGCATCATGGCGACCGGCAAGGCCTATCTCGATCTGCGGCAGGCGCTGGCCGATCTCGGCATTACCGACGCCGAGGCAAAGGCGCTGGGATTGCGCATCTACAAGGTCGCGCTGACCTGGCCGCTGGAGGAAACCGGCGCGCGCGTGTTTGCCGAAGGGTTGCAGGACGTGCTGGTCGTCGAGGAGAAGCGCGGCTTCATCGAGGACCAGCTTCTTCGCATTCTCTACAACGTCGATGCCTCGAAGCGGCCTTCGGTGGTCGGCAAGCGCGACGAGAGCGGCGCGCCGCTGCTGCCGAGCGAAGGCGAGTTGACGCCGACCATGGTGGCGGCGGCTGTGGTCGCGCGCTTGCGAAAACTCGGCCATCGCAGCCCGGCGCTGGAGCAGCGCCTCGCAAAGCTCGAAGCCTTCGACCGGCCGGCGGAGGGCGTCGGCGCAGCAAAGCTGCAGCGCACGCCGTACTTCTGCTCCGGCTGTCCGCACAACACCTCGACCAAGATACCCGAAGGCAGCCGCGCGATGGCCGGCATCGGCTGTCACGGCATGGCGCTCTCGGTGCCGAATCGCCGGACGCAGACGATCTCGCATATGGGCGCGGAAGGCGTCACCTGGATCGGGCAGGCGCCGTTCACCGATGAGCCGCACGTGTTCCAGAATCTCGGCGATGGCACCTACACCCATTCCGGCCTGCTGGCGATCCGCGCGGCGGCGGCTTCCGGCGTCAACATCACGTACAAGATCCTTTATAACGACGCGGTGGCGATGACCGGCGGCCAGCCGGCCGAGGGCGGTCTGACGGTGTCGCAGATCGCGCACCAGGTTGCTGCGGAGGGGGCAAAACGCCTCGTCATCGTGTCCGACGATCCGGAGAAATACCCAAGCAATTACTTCCCATCAGGCGCGACTGTTCATCACCGCCGCGAACTCGACGCGGTGCAAAAGGAACTGCGCGAGGTCAAGGGCCTCACGGTGCTGATCTACGACCAGACCTGCGCGGCGGAAAAGCGCCGCCGCCGCAAGCGCGGCCTCTATCCGGATCCGCCGAAACGCATCTTCATTAATGAGCGGGTCTGCGAAGGCTGCGGCGACTGCTCTTCTGTTTCCAACTGCGTCTCGGTGCAGCCGCTGGAGACCGAATTCGGCCGCAAGCGGCGGATCGACCAGTCGAACTGCAACAAGGATTTTTCCTGCATCGAGGGCTTTTGCCCGAGTTTTGTCACCGTGCACGGCGGCAAGCTGCGCAAGGCCGACCGCACCGCGGCTGATCCGTCGGCGCTGTTCGCCGACCTGCCGACGCCCGCTACCCCAGCGCTCGCGGGCCCCTGCAATATCCTGGTCACCGGCATCGGCGGCACCGGCGTCATCACCATCGGTGCGCTGCTCGGCATGGCCGCGCATGTCGAGGGGATGGCGTGTTCGACACTCGACTTTACCGGCCTGTCGCAGAAGAACGGTGCGGTTATGAGCCATGTCCGCATCGCGCCGACGGCGGACGATCTCTCGACGGTTCGCATCGCACCCGGTAACGCCAATCTCATTCTCGGCTGCGACATCGTGGTCGCTACCAGCATTCCCTCGCTGAGCCGGGCCGAGCGCGGTCTCACGCGGGCGATCGTCAATGCCGACCTCTTGCCGACTGCGAGCTTCGTCATCAACCCCGACATCGATTTCGAGGCGGGCGCGATGCGGGAGGCGCTCAACGAGGCGGTCAGCGCCTCCGATCTCGACATCCTCGACGCGACCGGCCTTGCCACCGCGCTGATGGGCGACAGCATCGCCACCAACGCCTTCATGCTCGGTTTTGCGTTCCAGCGCGGCGCGATCCCGCTGTCGCTGGAAGCGATCATGAAGGCGATCGACCTCAACGGCGCGGCGATCGAGATGAACAAGCTGGCATTCTCCTGGGGCCGGCTTGCCGCGCACGACCTGCAGCGGGTCGTCACCGCGGCGCGCTTCAAGAGTTCGGGCGCGGCGCCGGTCCGGCGGACGCTCGAGGAGAGCATCGCCTTCCGAGCCGAATTTCTGACCAACTACCAGAACGAGGTCTATTCGAAGCGCTATCTCGCCGAGATCGAACGCGTCCGCGCCGCCGAGGCCAAGGCCGCGCCCGGTTCGCATGAACTGACGGAAGCTTTCGCAAAAGGCCTGTTCAAGTTGATGGCCTACAAGGACGAATATGAAGTCGCCCGGCTTTATTCCGACGGCGAGTTCGCAAAAGCGTTGAAGGAACAGTTCGACGGCGAGGAGGGCGTCAAGGTCAGCCTGGCGCCGCCGCTGCTGGCGTCACGCGACAAGGTCACCGGCCATCTGCGCAAGCGCGAGTTCGGCGCCTGGATTTTCCGCGCGTTCGATATCCTGACACGATTCAAGTTTCTGCGCGGCACCGCGTTCGATCCGTTTGGCTACACGGCCGAGCGGCGGATGGAGCGGGCGCTGCCGGGCGAATATTCTGACATGATCTTCCGCCATCTCGACAGAGCGAAGCCGCAGGACTGGCCGCGGTTGGTCGCATTGGCGAAGTCCGCGGAACTCGTTCGCGGCTACGGCCATATTAAGGAAGCTAATGTAGCGAAGTTCCGCAGAGAGTGCGCGCGACTGGAGGCCGCGATCGGCCAGCCGATGGCGGAGGCCGCCGAGTAGGGGCAGTTGATTCGGCACGTGAACTTCTTCGCGGCCGGGATCACTCACCGGTAATCCCGAGGGCGGAACCCGCTGGAATTGTGCTGGCGGCTTCCTACATGATGGCTGTTCCCTAGCTTTTGAGTTGGTTTCACGAGGCCTGCGATGGTCCTGAAGAATGCTATTGCCGCGGCACTTTGCGCGGGGCTCCTGATGTCGGGTAGCGCCGCGCTCGGCGATGAGTATCGCGCGGGCGAACTGTTCGGACTCGATCTTTCCAGCGCCGTGCTCTCGCCGAAGCGGCTCGGGCCGGAGACGCAATTCGCTCCAGTCCGGATCGAAGCCCGAACCGATCGCAAGCCGGTGAAGACGGAGCGCGTGGTTGTCCGTAAAACTCCGGAGCGCAAGGCGCATGTTGCGCAGGAACGCGTCGAGAAGCCGCGGGGTGCGGCCCGCGCCCAGCTGGCGCGCCGCCACAGCAACCCGCTTGACGCCCAGGCGCGCGACACGCGGATTCAGACCTGGCCGTGCAGGTCCGGCGCCATCTGCGGCTGGCAGAATTAGTTCGTAGCTTCGCTCCACCCATCCTACGATTCTACGTCATCCACCTGTCGTAAAAGCTTCAGCCGCGAGTCAAATTCAACGGGCACACCTTCGTCGTGATTCGACGAGGGTGCTTCGATGCCGATTGCGATACGCGCCGGGCAAAGCTTGAACCGGCGTCAATGGCTGGTCCGCTCCGCCGCAACATGTGCCGTCGCCGGTCTCGGCAGCCTCGCCAGACCCTATCTCAGCCGCGCCGCCGATCGGCCGCTCATCACCAGCGGCATTCAATCCGGCGACGTCTCGGCCGATTCCGCTGTCGTTTGGGCGCGCGCCGACCGCGCCGCGCGGATGCAGGTCGAGTGTTCGACCGCCGAAGACTTCAAGACCATCATCGGCGCGGCTTCGGCCGATGCATTGCCGGCAAGCGATTTTACATCGAAGGTTCTGCTCGGCGGCCTGCCATCGGGGCAGGACATCTTCTATCGCGTGCGGTTTGAAAGCATCGACACGCCGGGACTGGCCGGCGAGACGCAGGCCGGGCATTTCCGCACCGCGCCCACGGCAAGGAGCAACGTGTCGTTCGCCTGGTCCGGCGATACGACGGGGCAGGGCTGGGGCATCGATGAAAGCCGTGGCGGGATGCGGACTTACCGGACGATGCTCGACAACCGTCCGGACTTCTTCATCCATTCCGGCGACCACATCTATGCGGACTGCCCGGTGGAGCGGGAATTGAAACTGCCCGACGGCGGGGTGTGGCGGAACATCGTCACCGAGGAAAAGTCCGTCGTCGCACAAACGCTGGCGCAGTTCCGCGGCAACTACAAATACAACTGGCTCGACCAGAACTTTCGCGCCTTCCATGCCGCCGTGCCCCTGTTCGCGCAGTGGGACGATCACGAGGTCACCAACGACTGGGCGCCGGTCGGCACCGCCGATGAGACCGGCTATGCCGGGGATGGCTCCTCGCTTCTGGTGGCGCGGGCCCGCCGCGCCTTCCATGAATTCATGCCGATGCGCGCGAGACCTGCGCAGGAGGACGGCCGTATCTATCGCAAGATCGCCTACGGCCCGCTGCTCGACGTCTTCATGATCGACATGCGCAGCTATCGCGATTCCACCTTCAACAAGCGCGACGACCATGGCGACACCTGTATCTTTGGCGCGACGCAACTGGCTTGGCTGAAGCGCGAACTGGTGGCGTCCGATGCTACCTGGAAGGTGATCGCCGCCGATATGCCGATCGGCCTGATCAGCGAGGACGCGATTGCGCTCGGCGACGGTCCGCCGGAGCGGCGCGAGCATGAGATCGCCGATCTGCTGTCGTTCATGAAGCGCGCCGGCATCCGCAACACGGTGTGGCTGACCGCCGACATGCATTACACGGCGGCGCATCATTACGATCCGAACCGAGCGACTTTTCAGGATTTCGAACCGTTCTGGGAATTCGTCTCCGGCCCGCTGCATGCGGGCACCTGGGCGCCGGCCCCGCTCGACAATACGTTTGGGCCAAAAGCGATGTTCCAGAAGGGCTGCAGCGGCGAGAATCTCGCGCCATGCTTCGGGATGCAGTTCTTCGGCCGCGTCGATATCGACGGCAAGACCGAAGTGATGACCGTGACACTGAAGGATGTCGACAATCGCGACCTCTGGTCGGTCGACATCGAGCCCCGTCCGGATGCGCGGCCGGGGCAGATCATGGCGCAGCACATCTGACGCCTTCGATCTGGGGACGCTCGGCACACAATCCCCGGCAACTTCCATGTTCGCGCCGCATAGTTCGGCCAGGCTTTGTCGCCTGCCAACACGTGCGGCAGATAAACAACTGAAAATTGCGTATCGTTTCTTGAAGGAGGCGCTGCGGTGAAGCACAATTGGCCTGTCCCTCCCGACCGGAGCGCCCCCATGTTTGTCGCCGAAAGCAAGCGCCTGACGCATCAGGGCGCGAAGATGATCATGGCGACCGCGCTGGAATTGGCCGGCCAGGCCAAGGTCGCGATCTCTTGCGCCGTCGTCGATGCCGGCGGACATGTGATCCTGATCGAACGCATGGACGGCGGTCGCTTCCACACCGTTCACTCCTGCACCACCAAGGCGGTTTGCGCCGCATCGAACCGGCGCCCGACCACGGCCAAAGGCGCGGCCGGTCAGGACCTCGACGTGGCCCACGCGATCGGACTTGCGCTCGCGGCCGGACCGGAACGGTGGACGGCGATGGAAGGCGGCGTGCCGGTGCTGGTCGACCGCGAATGCATCGGCGGCGTCGGCGTCAGCGGCGGCGACTGGGAGACCGATTTGCGGATCGCCAAGCTGGCCGTCGAGTCGATCGGCGCGAAATGGGAATGATATCGTAGAGAGGGCAAAGCGATGACTGCCGATCCGCTCCGTGTGGCTTGTATCGGGATGGGATGGTGGTCCGATGTTCTGGCGGATGCGATCCAGCGCTCGGGCAAGCTCGAGATCCGCACCTGCTACACAAGATCCGATGAAAAGCGCAACAGCTTCGCGGCAAAGTACCGCTGCCGGCCGGCCGAGAGTTACGAGGCGCTGCTGGCCGATGCCGAGATCGAGGCGATCATCAACACGACGCCGAACGATGTCCACCTTGCGACGACCTGCGCGGCCGCGGCCGCCGGCAAGCACGTCTTTCTCGACAAGCCGATCGCCAACAGCATCGCGGACGGCCGCGCCATCACCGAGGCCTGTCGCAAGGCGGGCGTGGTGCTGGCGCTCGGCTATCAGCGGCGGCGCGAGAGCCATTTCCGCCACGTCAGGCGAGAGATCGACGCCGGCCGGTTCGGCAGACTCGTCAACGCCGAGGCGAATATCAGCCGCGACCGCCTCGGCAAGGTCGATCTCTCCTCCTGGCGCTACCAGGCCGCAGGCATGCCGGGCGGCGTGATGCTGCAGATCGGGATCCACTACATCGACGTGCTCGCCTACCTGATCGGGCCGGTCCATGCGGTGCGTGCGCAATCGGCGCAACTGGTGCTACCCGGCGACAATCCTGACGTCGCGAGCCTGATCCTGCAGCATGAGAACGGCGCGTTGTCGACGCTGAATGCCAGCTACGCCTCGGCCTCCGAATACTACCTGATGAACGTCTACGGCAAGGACATGACGGCGTTTTACGATCTGCACAATGGGCTGCGGCTGCTCAAGCGCGGTGAAAGCCGACCTGTCACGGTGCCATGCGCAGTCAACGATACCCTCGTCGAGGAACTCGAGGAGTTTGCCGCGGCGGCGCGCGGGCAGCGTCAGCACGAAGTCGGCGGCGAGGAGGCGACGCGATCGCTCGCGGTGGTACGCGCCGGCATTGTTTCGGCGCGCGAGAGGCGTTCGGTCAAGGTCGCGGAAATATTGAACGGTGACGGAAGCTTGTGACCGTGCATCAGCACGGATGGGAGCGCGTTATGAAACCTGGCTCTTGTGTCTTGAAATTTTTCGCAGTCGCACTGGTTGTAATTGGGATCGTCGCGCCGGTGCGCGCGCAGGACTATCCCTCCAGGGCGATCACGGTGGTCGTGCCGTTCCCGCCCGGCGGCGCCAGCGACGTCGTTGCGCGCATCGTTACCAACCAGATGTCGAAGATCCTCGGGCAATCCATCGTCATCGAGAACGTCAGCGGCGCCGGCGGCACCGTCGGCAGCGCGCGCGTCGCTGCTGCCGCGCCTGACGGCTATACCCTGCTTGCCGCGGCGATGGGCTCGCATGTCGCGGCTCCCGTGCTGACGCCGAACCTCAAATACGATCCCGTTGCCGACTTCATGCCGATCGGCTTCACGGCCCATTCTCCGGCAGTCGTCATCGCGCGGAGGGATTTCCCGGCAAACGACCTGAAGGAATTCGTCGCAACGCTGCGACAACGCGGCGACGCTGTAAGGCAGGCCCATGGCGGCATCGGCGCGTCCTCGCATATGGCGTGTCTGTTGTTCACGGCGGAAATCGGTGCGAAGCCGGCGCTCGTTGCCTATCGCGGTTCAGGCCCGGCCTTGAATGATCTGGTCGGCGGCCACGTCGATTTCATGTGCGAGCAATCGGTCAGCGTGGCGGAGTCGGTTCTGGCCGGCTCGGTCAAGGCCTTCGCCGTCTCGGCCGCGAAGCGGCTGGAAACGCTGCCGAATGTTCCGACCGCCGGCGAAGCGGGCATAGGCTATCAGATGAGCGTCTGGGCCGGACTGTTTGCGCCGAAGGGCGTTCCGCCTGAAATCATCGCCCGGCTTTCGGATGCGCTCGACAAAGCGCTTGATGAGGCCACAGTGCGCGAGCGGATTGCTCAGCTCGGTGGCTCGATCCCGCCAAAGGACGAACGCAACCCGGCGGCGTTCGACCGGTTTGTTCGATCCGAGATCGCACGCTGGTCACCCATTCTCGCTGCGGCCGGATCGGGGAAGTGAGGCATCGGACGCAAGCGCCCGCGCTGTACCACAGGAAATCGGCTCAGGGCGTAACGATCAGATAGCCTCCGACAACGAACAGCACCGAGAGCGCAATAACCACCCCGAGCACGGCAGTGATGATCGCTGGCAGTTCATGGGTTTCCAGCCATTGTCGCAACGCCCTTACCATCGCACCCCTGCCTTGGTTCTGATTGTCTCGCGCACGCCCGCGGGCATTCTCCATAGCGGTCAATTTCGCTCAGTGAAATAGCCGCTGCCTGCGCCTTTCGTCGACTCCCATCGCGGCCTTGCCGAAGTACGTGCGTTGTGTAAATCCCGGCTTCGAGCTGGCCTGCCGGGTTCATTCTTTTCCGCTGGCCGGAATTCGGGTTTTCGCTACACACGGGCGCGGCTCCAGTCCATACTGGATCGCATCAAAGGGAGGTCTTTCAAATGCGTGAAGCTGTCATCGTTTCCTATGCACGTACGGGGCTGGCAAAGTCCGGCCGCGGCGGGTTCAACATCACGCCGCCGATGTCGCTGGCGGCCCACGCCATCAAGCACGCTGTGGATCGCGCCGGCGTCGACAAGGAATATGTCGAGGACTGCTATCTCGGCAATTGCGCGCATGGCGCGCCGAACATCGGCCGGCAGGCCGCGCTGCTCGCCGGCTTGCCGAAGTCGACCGCCGGCGTCTCCGTCAACCGCTTCTGCTCGTCGGGCCTGCAAACCATCGCGATGGCCGCCAATTCGATCCGCTCTGACGGAGCCGACTGCATCGTGGCCGGCGGCGTCGAGAGCATCTCGATTCCGGGCGGCGGCTCGCCCAAGGAATCGATCGATCCGGAACTGCTCAAGGTCGCCCCTGATATCTTCATGGCGATGATCGACACCGCCGATATCGTTGCCGAGCGCTACAAGCTCAGCCGCGAATATCAGGACGAGTATTCGCTGGAGTCGCAGCGCCGCATGGCCGCTGCCCAACAGGCCAACAAGTTCAAGGACGAAATCGTCCCGATGAAGACCAAGATGAAGGTGGTCGACAAGGCGACGAAGGCGGAATCGATCGTCGACTATGTCGTCGACCGCGACGAGTGCAACCGGCCCGAAACGACGCTGGAAGGCCTGGCCAAGCTCGAGCCCGTAAAGGGCCCCGGCAAATACGTCACCGCCGGCAACGCCAGCCAGCTCTCGGACGGCGCCGCCGCCGTCGTGCTGATGGAAGCCAAGGATGCCGAGAAGCGCGGCCTCAATCCGCTCGGCCGCTTCGTCGCCTGGGCCTCCGCGGGCTGCGAGCCGGACGAGATGGGCATCGGCCCGATCTACGCCGTGCCGAAGCTTCTGAACCGTCATGGCCTGAAGATCGACGACATCGATCTCTGGGAGCTCAACGAAGCCTTCGCCAGCCAGTGCCTCTATTCCCGCGACAAGCTCGGCATCGATCCGGCGAAGTACAACGTCAACGGCGGCTCGATCGCGATCGGCCATCCCTTCGGCATGACCGGTGCGCGTCTCACCGGCCACATCCTGCAGGAAGGCCGGCGGCGCAAGGCCAAGTGGGGCGTCGTCACCATGTGCATCGGCGGCGGCCAGGGCGGCGCGGGCCTGTTCGAAATCTATAGCTGAACCTCCGCAGCCAGCGTGCAGTAAAGAAAATGGCTCCGCGAGGAGCCATTTTCCGTTTCAGGTTCTTCGGTTTCGGGTGTCGGCCTTAGTAGCGATGCTTCTTGATGATCACGACCTTGTCGCGATGGCCATGGCGCCATCCGCGATGGTAGCCGCGGTCACGATGTCCTCGGAATTCGGCGCGTGCGCCATAGCCATGGTGATGATGACCATGATAGCCGCCACGCTTCTTGATAATGACGGTCTCAGCGCTCGCAATCGACGGCGCTGCGATAATGAGCGCGCCGAGCGCGGCGATAACGTATCCAAGCCTCCTCATTCCAATCCTCCTCAATTGAGCGAGGATAAAACATCGGATTGCGAGCAACGTTCCCGAGGAATTTCAAGAGAATTCTGAACACCCGTTCAGATACGTCGGCGCGGCTTGCGCCGTTGAACTTTTGGATGAGGCGAGCTCGTAGGATGGGTGGAGCGAAGCGATACCAATCACGCTTCCGCGCCGGGATTCGATGGGTATCGCTTCGCTCGACCCAGCCTACGCGGGCAAAACGCGGTGGTCTGCCCACTCAGGAATTATCGGCGCCACTGCGGACTGCGCGTGGGACGATGCACGCCCTGCTTGCGGAATGCAGGAGCCCGGCGCATCATCATCAGATAAAAATCATATCAGGGGGAGCGCTGCGATGACCGGGTTTTCACGCCGTGATTTTCTGGGCCTGACCGGGACGGCCGCCATTGCCGCCATGTCTGGCCGCGCCCATGCCGCGATGGGTCCGAACGACAAGTTCGATCTTGTTATCAAGGGTGGCGACGTGCTGGATCCCAGCCAGTCGCTGAGGGGCAAGCGCGACATCGGCATCCGCTGGGGCGTGATCGAGGCGGTGGAGAACGAGATTCTATCCGCCCGCGCCGCCAAGACCATCGACGCCTCGGGCAAACTGGTGACGCCCGGCCTGATCGACTTACATTCCCACGTCTACCCCTACGGTTCGGCGATCGGCATTCCCGCAGACGAACTGGTGCAGGCGCAGGCCACCACCACTGTGGTGTCGGCGGGCGACGCCGGCGTCAACAACCTCGCGGCGCTGCGCCGTTACATCGTGGCGCAGTCGCGGGCGCGGATTTATGCCTTCGTCCACATTGCCAATAACGGCCTGTCGGGCTTCCCGGTCGCCGAGCTCTACAACATCGACTACGCGCAAGTGGACGCTTGCGCGATGGCGCTGGCGGAAAATCCGGATTTCCTGCTCGGCGTGAAGGTGAGGATGTCGGAGAACGTGATCGCCAAGCACGGCCTTGAGCCGCTGAAGCGCAGCATCAAGGCCTGCGAAATGTGCGGCTGGCCGGCCAAGATGATGGTGCATATCGGCGGCGTCGAGACCAGGGAGCTGATGTCCGAGATTCTCGACCTGCTGCGGCCCGGCGACGTGCTGACGCATGCCTATTCCGGCGCGCCAAATATTGGCGGCGTCTTCACCAACATCGTGCAGGACGGCAAGCTGTTGCCGGCGGCGCTCGCCGCCAAGCAGCGCGGCGTAATGTTCGATGTCGGCCATGGCGGCGGCAGTTTTGATTTTACCATAGCGGAAGTCGCGCTTCCCGGAGGCTGCACGCCCGATACGATCTCCTCCGACATCCACGTCTTCTCCGGCAACAGCCCCGGCATGCCTTATCTGCCGAACGTCATGAGCAAGTTCATCACGCTCGGCCTTTCATTGGAGCAGGTGGTGGCGGCGGCGACCGTGACGCCCGCGAAAATCATCAACCGCGCGCCCAAGATCGGCACGCTGCAGATCGGCGCGCCCGGTGACGTCGCGATCATGGATCTGATGGAGGTGCAGACCTCGTTCGTCGATACACGCAACAACAAGCGCGAAGGCAAGCTGTTGCTCAAATCGGTGCAGACCGTGATCAACGGGGTGCCGTTCGGCCGTCCCTATCAGGCGCCGTTCGCAGTGCGGTAGCTCCGCCCGCTCATTATGCTGGCCGCTGCGTGCGCATATCGCCGACGATGTCGGCAATCACGGCGCCCATCACCAGGGCGCCGCCGGCGAGGACCCGCAGCGTCGGAACGTCGCCAAATCCAACCCATACCCAGAACGGCATCAGCGGCGTCTCCAGCGTGGAGATCAGCGCCGCCTGGCCGGAGGGCAGCAGGCGCGAGCCGAGAAAGAACAGCGTCAGGCCCAGCGAAACCTGAAAGCATCCGAACATCGCGAGGACAAGGATATCGGTCCCGGTGACGTTGGCAATTTCGCCGGCGAAGGGAATGCTGACGATGCTGCCCAGGATGTTCGACAGCGCGGCGGCGGCCACCATCGACGTATTCTTGTGCTGCCGGACCAAGACCGTCATCGCGGCAATCGCCAGCGTCATGAAACAGGCGAGTGCGACGCCGAGGATGTCAGAACCAACGCGTGCGTTGCCGACGATGACAGCGACACCGCAAAGCGCCACGACGCTTGCGATCATGGTTCGCGCGCGCGGGGCTTCCCGCAACCAGACCCAGGCGAGCGCGGCGGTGACGAACGGGCCGGTCGCGATGATGATCGCCACATTGGACACGCTGGTCAGTTGCAGGGACGGGATGAAGGCGATCATGGCCGATGCCGACAACGACGCGACCAGCCAGCCGCTTTTTCTCATCCCGATCAGATCCCGCAGGCCGGCACGGCCTTGCAGCACCAGCAAGATTGCCGTGATCATGCCGCCTGCGAACAATCCGCGCCAGAACAGGATGGTCCAGGAGTCGTAGGGAAGCAGCCGCGTGAAAAACGGCGCCGTGCTCCAGGCGATCGCGGCGGCGACGACGAGGGCAATGCCGACGCGATGCTGGGAGCGCACTTCCGCCATCAGGCCATCAAACCGGACTGAAGCTTCGGCCAAGCAGCTTTCCGACGAGGTGCGCGGGATTGTCAGGAATGACGTCGCCGCGCCAGGCCACGTGCTGATCGGTGCGCGCAAGAATGAGTTTGTGGCCAGGATTAGGGGCGGGGACGTCGACGACTGCAAACGGCACGCCGTTGACACGCATCGCGTCGGCCAGTGGCGCTACCGCGACATCCGGTTCATAACGCAAAAGCGTGTAGCCCGGCCCGAGCGCATCATAGACCGGTCGTCCGTCGTCGAGTTTTGCGAATGGCAACCGGCATCCCGGCGTTGAGGACGGCGTGAAATCCGCCATCGTAAAGCCCGGCTGCTCGGCGCCGTCATAGGCGATGATCGGAGAGTTGTCGTAGAAATAGCCGAAGTTGAGGCCGGCGCAGCAATATTGCTGCACGTTAAGATCATACGCCGCTTGCCCGACCTGTTTGCGAACGGCGTCGCCTTCGGGGCCCGGGTGCTCAATCGCTTCGGGAACGGTGCGGCGCTGGCTCAACACTTTGCCGGCCATTTCCATTGCGAAGCGGGAGACTTGCTCGGTGATGGGAAGGCGCTCGGCCTCATAGGCATCGAGGATTTTGATGTCGGCCCATCCTTGCAAATAGGCGGCGAGCAGCCATGCGAGGTTGGTCGCATCGGCAATTCCCGCATTCATGCCGTAGCCGGCATAGGGCATCCACAAATGCGCGGCGTCGCCGCAGATGAAGGCGCGACCCCTGCGAAACCGGTCGGCGACGAGCCGGCGGCCGACCCAGTCCTCCTTGCTCAGGATCTCGTATTCGAACTCGGGGCCGACGCCGAGGATGGCACGGATCGAGGCGTCGCGATCGACGGACTCGAAGGTCTCGTCCGCGCGGTTGAGGTGATTGTGGATCAGCCAGTTCTCGCGGCCGTCAATGGCGACCACCGTGCCGCAGCGCCGCGGATTGAGCGACAGCGTCATCCAGGCCGGCTGATCCATCATTCCAAGCAAGGCGGGCGCGTGGATATAGGTCGATTGCACGCGCTGGATGATCGGCGTTCCCTGCAGGTTGGCGTCGATGGCCTTGCGGACGAGCGAACGCGCGCCGTCACAGCCCACGATGAAATCGGCATGAATTGGCGAGGCAGTTCCAGTATCGAGATTGCGGACGGTCGCAACGATGCCGTCATTGTCTTCGCGAAAATCCTCGAACGCGGTGCGGTTCAGAATCTGAAGCCCGTCGATGGAAGCCGCGTGCGCGAACAGCACGGGTTCCATGTAGATCTGATTGATGCGGTGCGGTGGCTCGGCCGTCGGCCAATCGGTATCCGGCCCGCCGGTGGCGGTATAGCGATCGCGTCGGCAGGGGATGAGGATGCGCGAGAGCTCGATGCCGGTTGCCGTGGTGCGGTAAGAGCAATCGTTCGGGTAGTCGGCCGGCAGTCCGGCGTCGCGCAGCTTCCGTGCCACCCCTAAGCGGCGAAAAATCTCCATCGAACGCGACGAGACGTGGTTGCATTTCACGCTCGGCGGCTCGCCGGCGGCGCGCGTTTCGACGACGGTGACGGAAATTCCCCGCGTTGCGAGGTCCATGGCCAAGGTGAGTCCGACCGGACCGCCGCCGACCACGAGAACGCTGGTCTTCACCATGTCGTTTGCTGCCAAGTCCTTGCTGTCATGTCGCTTGCTGCGTGCGGACGATCATGCATTACTGAGGGCCAAAGAGATCATCGGGGGGCCCTTTAATGTTTCCGTCGATCCGCCAAGGCATGATCCGCGCCCTTATTGTTGTTCTGTCGCTGTCGTTGTCGGCGATTGAAGCAGCAAATGCCTATCCCGATCAACCCATCAAGATCATCGTGACGTTTCCGCCCGGCGGCAGTGCCGATATCGTGATCCGCGCCCTGCAGCCGCTGCTTTCGGAAACGCTCCGCCAGCCGATCGTCATCGAGAACAGGGCAGGCGCGGGCGGCAATATCGGAATCGGGGCGGTGGCGCAGGCCGCGCCTGACGGCTACACGCTCGGCATCGCCGCGGCCGGCGTGCTGACCGTCAATCCCCATCTCAATCGCGCGGCGATGTCGTTCGATCCGGTCAAGGATCTGGCGCCGGTGACGATGCTGGCCGAAATCCCGTTCGTGCTGGTTTCCTCGCAACAATCGGGCATTGCGTCCGTCGCAGACATCATTGCCAAGGCCAAAGCGAAAACGGCGGGCCTGTCGATCGGCCATGGCGGCAACGGCACCGCGATGCATCTGACTTCGGCATTGTTCAACCAGAAGGCCGGTGTCGGAATTCAGTTGATCGCCTATCGCGGCACCGCGCCGGCGACAACGGACGTTCTGGCCGGCCACGTCCCGCTGGCCGTACTGGATATCCCGGCCTCCAAACAATTGATCGGCGACGGCAAGTTGAAGGCGCTCGGCGTCTCCGCCGCCAAACGTGTGGTGTTCCTGCCCGACGTTCCGACGCTGGCGGAGCAGGGCCTCTCCGGCTTCGAATCCGTCGGCTGGTTCGGCATCGTCGCGCCCGCCGGCACGCCGCCGGAGGTCATCACCACGCTGAACGCCGCCTTCGTGAAGGCGTTGAGCGATTCCGCCGCGATCGAGAAGATCCGCACACTCGGCGCCGAACCCATGCCCACTTCGCCGGATGCTTTTGCCAGGTTCATCCAGAGCGAAAGCACGAAATGGGGGAAGCTGATTGCCGAGGCCGGCATCAAGGCTGAATAGGCGCTGGCCGGCATTTTGGCCGTTTGTACCGCATGGCCGGGCTTGTCCCGGCCATCCACGTCTTCCCTGCATCACGGAAGCGAAGACGTGGATGCCCGGCACAAGGCCGGGCATGACGGGTTCCGATTGATCGAAATCAATTGGCCCATCCCATTTGATCCCAATCAATGCGGCGGTCCTTTTGCCTGGCGACGATGCCGGGCAAAAGGATCGAGCGTGATGCGCAGCGAAAGCCTATCCCAGACCGAAGCAGTTCCGGGCCACCGCGTCCGGGCGATGCGCTATGACGAAGACGGCCGCCTGCCTTACGAAAGCGAGTTTCTGGCGCAACTCGGAGACAGGGTGCGCGAGATGCGCGCGCAGCACGGCCTGTCGCGCCGCGAGCTCGCGCGCCGCGCCAGCATGTCCGAGCGCTACGTGGCGCAGATCGAAGCCGGCAAGGGCAACGTCTCGATCGTGCGTCTGTTGCGGATCGCGCTGGTGTTCCGCGGCGAATAGCGCATCAAGCGACGAGTTCAGCTCGCTCAACTCCGCGCTCGTTTATCCACATTGGCAATCCGTTCCGGCACGCCGAACTCCTTGCGGCAGACTTCGGCGAGCACCGCGACGCCCTCGCGGATCTGTTCGTGCGACGGACTGGCGAAGCAGAGCCGCAGCCGGCTGCCGGCATAGGCCTTGTCGGTCGACCATTCCGGCCCGGGATTGATGGAAACTCCGGCGGCGAGCGCGGCCTGATAGAGTTTTAGCGTATCGACATTGTCGGGCAGCTTCACCCACAGGAAGATGCCGCCCTCCGGCGCCGCGAATTCGGCCGCGGTTCCGAACTGCTCGTTGAGCGCCTCCATCAGCGTATCGAGCTTGGCGCGCAGGCCGCGCGTCAGCCTCGGCACATGGCTTGCGAAATGCGGTGCGCAATATTCTGCCAGCACCATCTGCTCCAGTGCGCCGCTTCCGGCGTCGGTCTTCAGCGCCAGCATCCGTGACATCATCTCCCAGGGCGCGACGATGAATCCGACGCGCAGGGCAGGGGCGATCGACTTAGAGAACGAGCCGATGTGAATGACGCCGCCGTGCTGGCTCATGGCGTAGATCGCGGGCGGCCGCTCACCGTTCCAGATCAGGTCGGCATAACAGTCGTCCTCGAAGATCGGCACGCCGTACTCCCGCGACAGCTTCAGTAGCTCCGCGCGGCGCTGCTGCGGCAGGATGCTGCCGGTCGGGTTCTGCACGGTCGGGATGGTGTAAATGTATTTCGGCGTGATGCCGCGGCGCTTGTGGTGGGCAAGCGCTGCCGCCAGCGCATCCATCCGCATGCCCTGGTCGTCGAGGGGAATGCCGACCGCGTTGACGCCGAGCCGCGTCAGCCGGGTCAGCGCGCCCTGATAGGTTTCCTGCTCGACCAGCACGGTATCGCCGCGTGCGAGAAGCGTCTGGTTGACGAGGTCGAGCGCCTGCAGCGAGCCTGAGACGATCATGATGTCGTCGGCACTGCAGGCGATGCCGGCGTCGCGCTTGAGTTTTGCGGTGAGGAATTCGCGCAAGGGGCGATAGCCCTGCGGGCCGCTGGCAAGGCCGTAGGTCGCGAGCGTCTTGCCCTCGCGCCGGAGCACGGCGTTGACCGCCTCGATCAGGCCGTCGACCGGGACCTGGTCCGGATCGTTGTTGCCGCCGACGAAGGAGTATTTGGCAAGTCCCGTCCACCGCGCTGCCGGGGCCGGCAATCCGGCGGGCAGCAATGGCGCGAAATCGAAGGGGGATGCGGCAGACATGGATATTCACTCCCGTTTTGTTGTTCGTTGAGAAGGCCGCAAGCAGCCTTCCGGCAGGCTAGTTCTTGATGATCCTGATCGACCGGCCCTGGCTGATGAAGGCATAATGCCCGGCGCCGACGCCGCCGAACATCAGCGCCTCCACCGTGGGCTCGGCGATCTCTCCCGTGGCCGCCCAGTCGACCACGAAATTGGCGCCCGTTCCGCCGCGCACGTCGTTCGCGGCGATGAAGACCTCGACGGTCGCGAACGGTTTTAGCGCAACCGGTGACTTGAGGTAGCTCTCCACCATCTTGCCTGATGTGTCGAAATAGGCGATCCGCTTCAGGACGAGGGGACGGGTTTCGGAGGCGTTGTGGACGCCCAGCGTGACCGAAAAATCGGCCCGCAGCTTGCCGGGGTTCATCGAGACGCTGGAATAGACGGGGACGTAGGAGGCGCCGGACACAGCGAGATTTTCCGCCGGCCGCGCGGTGAGGGAGGCGGCAAAATTCTGCTCGATACAGCCCGCGGGCTGCGCGCCGGCGCCGGGGACGGAAAGGATCGACAGCGCAGCCAGAATCGCGAGAAAAGCCCCCAATCCATGGCTGTGACACATTGCTTGTTTGACCCTTGCGCCGGGATCTCTAGGTTGCAAGAAGGGGAAATCCGGAACCATGCACGAACTTATTCGCGATATCACCTTATGCATCCTGTTCGCCTGGGGGCTGGGCCTTTTGGCGCATTTCTCGCGGCAGCCGCTGATCCTGGCCTACCTTATCGCCGGGTTCTTCATTGGTCCATTCGGCATGGGCTGGGTCAAGTCCCAGGAGTCGATCACCGTCATCTCCGAACTCGGCCTCATCTTCATGCTGTTCATGATCGGGCTGGAAATCGACCTGAAGAAGATCGTGCGCGCCGGCAAGGTGATCCTGTTCGCCGCCGGCGGGCAATTGATCGGTGGCGTTCTGCTCGGGATATTGTTCTTTGTCGGGATCGGCCTGTCGATGGGCAACGGGCATTTCGACGCGCTCTATCTCTGCATCGCCTGCGCGCTGTCGAGCACGGTGATCATCGTCAAGGTGCTGTACGAAAAGCGCGAGCTCGACACGCTGCCGGGCCGGATCACGCTCGGCGTGCTGGTGCTGCAGGATATCTTTGCGATCCTGTTCCTGGCGGTGCAGCCGAGCCTCGATAATCTGCAAGTCAGCGTCATCCTGCTGTCGGTCGCGCGGGTCGGCGTGCTGGTGGCAACCGCGCTCGTGCTCAGCCGCTATGTGTTGCCCTGGCTGTTTCACCAGATCGCGCGCCGGCCGGAACTGATCCTGCTCGGTGCACTGGCCTGGTGCTTCCTGATCGGCGAGATCGCGGAGAGGCTGCATTTGTCGCGCGAGATGGGTTCGCTGGTAGCGGGCGTTTCGCTATCGACATTCCCCTATGCGCTCGACGTCACCGCCAAGGTGACGACGCTGCGCGACTTCTTCATCACGCTGTTCTTCGTCTCGCTGGGCATGACGATCCCGATTCCCGGCCTTTCGGTAATCGGGCTGGCGCTTGCGATCGCGGCCTTCACCGTCGTCAGCCGCATGGTGACGACGTTCGTGCCGCTCTATCTGATGAAGCAGGGCCTGCGCGCCAGCCTGTTGCCGGCGATCAACCTGGCGCAGATCTCGGAATTCTCGCTGGTCGTGATCCAGACCGGCGTGACGGCACACCATATCAGCGCGGAGACGTCGAGCGCGGCGTCGTTCGCCTTCGTGGTGCTGGCGGTATTGAGCACCTTCGTCATGAGCCGCAGCGACCAGGTCACGCGCGGCCTGATCGGTCCCCTGAAGCGGATCGGCTTGCGCGATCTCGATCACAAGCATGAGGCCGATGCCGGGCACGGCGGACATGGCGAGGCGCGCCGCATCGTCATCCTCGGCTTCTTCCGTGCCGCCAGCGCATTGATCGCCGAGATCGAGCGCCGCACGCCGGCGGTATTGGATCAGATCACCGTGATCGATTTCAATCCGCTGGTGTTCCGCACCCTGACCGACCGCGGGATGCATGTGGTCTATGGCGACATCAGCAATGTCGATACGCTGGTGCATGCCGGCGTCGGCAAGGCCGAGCTGATCATCCTCAGCATCCCGGACTCGCTATTGAAAGGCGCCGACAACGAAAAGCTGGTCCGGCACGTCCGCTCGCTCAATCCGAGTGCCAAGATCGTCGCGACCGCGGAGATCCTGGCCAATGTCAACGACCTCTACGAGGCCGGCGCCGACTACGTGACGGTAACCCGCCTCAGCGACGCCGACGAACTCTACAAGGTGATCGAAGCAGCCCAGGCCGGGCTGTTGGAGGACAAGCGCGCCGAGACCGACGTGCTGCTCAGCGAGCGCCGCGAGGTGCTGCCGTAAGGGGGCCGAACGGCGTCGCGGATCGGTGCCCGGCCGGCGCCGCCATTTCGCCAGTGCCGCGAGAAGAGCTATAATCCCGAAAGTGTTTTCGCCAGGCGAAACCGTTCCATGCGATCGGGCGAAATCGCCAACACCTCTCCGTTCAGGCCCGACCGCAGCATGGCCTCTCCGCCATGCCCCTCCGGCGTTCCGCCCTGCGTATTGGCGCTGGCGCTGCGCATGGAGTCCGGCTAATGCACTGGCTGAAAGAAGCGGGATTTGACGAGATTTCGAGAAAATGGCCGATAGCATCCAGGAAGTTCTGCAAGCCTTTGCCAAGGGTGAACTCGTCGTCGTCACCGACGATGACGACCGCGAGGGCGAGGGCGATCTGATCGTCGCGGCCTCGCTCTGTACCGCGGAGAAAATGGCATTCATCATCCGCCATACCTCCGGCATCGTCTGCGCGCCGATCACCACCGACGACGCCCGCCGGCTGCGGCTCGATCCGATGGTGGCGCATAACGAGTCCAACCACACCACCGCCTTTACCGTCTCGATCGACTACAAGCCCGACGGCGGCACCGGCATTTCGGCGGAAGAGCGCGCTTCCTGCTGCCGCGCGCTCGCCAATCCCAATGCCGGCGCCAGCGACTTTGCCCGGCCCGGTCACATCTTCCCGCTGATCGCCCGCGACGGTGGCGTGCTGCTGCGCTCCGGCCATACCGAGGCGGCGGTCGATCTCTGCAAGCTCTCCGGCCTGCCGCCGGTCGGCGTCATCTCTGAGTTGATGAACGACGACGGCACCGTGATGAAGGGCGAGCAGGTGGCGCGCTTCGCCGCCAAGCACAAGCTCAAGCACGTCACGATCGCTGACATGATCGCCTACCGCCAGGCGCGCGAGAAGCTGATCGAACGGGTCGCGACCTTTACCACCGACAGCCCGATTGGTCCGCTGCAGGGCTACGCCTACCGCTCGCCATTCGACGAGATTGCGCATGCCGCGTTCGTCTATAACGGCGTCGGCGACGGCAAGAATGTGCTGACGCGGCTGCACAAGCCCAACATCGTCAAGGACCTCTTCACCGGCCAGGCACGGATGCAGATCGTGCTGAACCATTTCGAGAAGGCCGGCCGCGGTGTGCTGGTGTATCTGCGCGACGGTGCGGCCGGGGTTCCCGTCGAGCCGGTGGGAGAGCAGAAATCAGCGGAGGCCGATCGCAACCGGCAATGGCGTGAGGTCGGCGTCGGTGCCCAGATCCTGCGCGATCTCGGCATCACCTCGATCGTCAACCTCACGTCGTCGGTGCACGACTACAAGGGACTTTCCGGTTTCGGCATCGAGATTGTCTCGAGCGAGCGGCTTGAAGACTAGCCTTCGTCATCTCGTCAAGCACCAATCCATTTGCGCTTCTGCCGATAGCGCACTAATTTGTCAGCAATTTCCATGAGGACAGTGATGCGAAAGGGATTTTCATGAGCGTGCGCCCTCAAGCCAAGGACAAGCCGGCGGCGGCTTCCTTCCAGTGGGACGATCCGTTCCTGCTCGACGAACAGCTCACCGAAGATGAGCGCATGATCCGCGACACCGCGCGTGCCTATGCGCAGGACAAGCTGCTGCCGCGCGTCATCAATGCGTATCTGGAAGAGAAGACCGATCGCGAGATCTTCAACGAGATGGGTGAGCTCGGCCTGATTGGGGTCACGCTGCCGGAGGAATATGGCTGCGCCAATGCGAGCTACGTCGCCTATGGCCTGGTGGCGCGCGAGATCGAGCGGGTCGATTCCGGCTATCGCTCGATGAACTCGGTGCAGTCGTCGCTGGTGATGTACCCGATCTACGCCTATGGCGACGAGAACCAGCGTAAGAAATATCTGCCGAAACTTGCCACCGGCGAGTGGGTCGGCTGTTTCGGCCTGACCGAGCCGGATGCCGGCTCCGATCCCGGTGGCATGAAGACCCGCGCCGAAAAGGTATCCGACGGCTACCGCCTGACCGGCAGCAAGATGTGGATCTCGAATGCGCCGATCGCCGACGTCTTCGTGGTCTGGGCCAAGTCGGCCGCGCATGACAACCAGATCCGCGGCTTCATTCTCGAGAAAGGCATGAAGGGCCTGTCGGCGCCGAAGGTCGGCGGCAAGCTATCCTTGCGCGCCTCGATCACCGGCGAAATCGTGATGGACGGTGTAGTGGTGCCGGAGAGCGCGCTGCTGCCCAACGTGTCGGGCCTGAAGGGCCCGTTCGGCTGCCTCAACCGCGCCCGCTACGGCATCTCCTGGGGTGCGATGGGCGCCGCGGAAGACTGCATGCACCGCGCACGGCAATACACGCTCGACCGCAAGCAGTTCAACCGGCCGCTGGCGGCCACGCAACTGGTGCAGAAGAAGCTCGCTGACATGGAAACCGAAATCGCGCTCGGGCTTCAAGCAAGCCTGCGTGTCGGCCGCCTGATGGACGAAGGCAAGATGGCGCCGGAGATGATCTCGATCGTCAAGCGCAACAATTGCGGCAAGGCGCTCGACATCGCCCGCGTGTCCCGCGACATGCATGGCGGCAACGGTATCCAGATCGAATACCACGTGATGCGCCACACCGCGAATTTGGAAACCGTGAACACCTACGAGGGCACGCACGACGTCCATGCCCTGATCCTGGGCCGGGCGATCACCGGCATCCAGGCGTTTTCGTAAGGAGACAATGTCGTTGCGTTCGGCGTGACGTAACCCCGATTTTCGTCATGGCCGGGCTTGTCCCGGCCATCCACGTCTTGGGGCTCGCAAGGAAGACGTGGATGCCCGGGACATCTAGCGCGAAGACGCGCTTCGCGCTTTAGCCCGGGCATGACGAGGTCAAAGAGAATCCGGAAATCACGGACAAGAACCCATGGCCGACAACGACGACATCCCCTTTAACCGCGACTTTCCCTTAAAGCCTGGCGTCGTCGATGAGCCGCGCCCCGGCGTGCGGCGCGTTCTCTGCAACAATCCGAGCCCCTTCACCTTTACCGGCACGGTCAGCTACCTCGTGGGCCGAGGCAATGTCGCGATCATCGATCCCGGCCCCGATGACGAAGCGCATGCAAAAGCGCTGCTCGACGCCGTGCGCGGCGAGACGGTGACGCATATTCTCGTCACCCATACCCACCGCGACCACTCGCCGAACACCGCGCGGATCAAGGCCGCCACCGGCGCGTCCGTCTATGCCGAGGGGCCGCACCGCGCCTCGCGGCCACGCTTCGAGAGCGAGAAGCACAATCCGGAATCCGGCGCCGATCGCGATTTCAGGCCCGACATCGAGGTCAAGAACGGCGATGTGATCGAAGGGCAGGGCTGGGCGCTGGAGGCGGTCGCAACCCCCGGCCACACCGCCAATCACCTGGCGTTTGCGTGGCCCGAGCGAAAGATCAATTTCGTCGGCGACCATGTGATGGGCTGGTCGACCTCGATCGTGGCGCCGCCGGACGGATCGATGATCGACTACATGGCCTCGCTGGCGCGGCTGGAGGCCCGCGAGGAGGATCTATATTTTTCGGGCCACGGGCCGGAGATTCCGGAAGGGCCGCGCTACGTCCGCTTCCTGACGCGCCACCGCCAGGCCCGCGAAGCTTCGATCCTGCATCGCCTTGCCAAGGGCGAGGCCGACATCCCGACCATGGTGCGCGCGATCTATATCGGCATCGACCCGCGGCTGACCAATGCCGCCGGCTATTCCGTGCTGGCGCATCTGGAAGACCTGGTCGCCCGCGGGATCGTGGCTACCGACGGCGATCCGGTAATCGGGGGGACGTATCGGATGGCGAGCTAATTCATTCGGACCCGGGCGGAGATGCGGATGAATGTCTCGTCGTCCGTGCCGCGCTAGCTGCCCTTCTTCACATTCTTCGCCTGTGCCTTCGCCGGCGCCTGCGGTTTCTTCGGTGCCGCCGGCTTGGCATTGTCGACGGCCGAGTTGATGTCCTCGATCAGCTTGGAGATGCGCGAGGCGTTGCTGCCGAGGTCGCTTTCGAAATAGCGCGAGGAGGAGCGGATATCGACACGCGATTCCTCGCCGTCGGGCGTGATGCGGATCGAGACGTCCTCGCGGAAACCCATGATCGGCGTTCGCGCCACCGCCTCGATGCGGCCGATGCGGCGCGGCGGCTGCGGCGGCCGTTCGTCGATAACCAGCCATTTGCGCTTGGTGACCAATGCCAGCGTCACCTCGTAGGCCCGCTGCGGCGGGACCTCGAGTTCTACCGTCTCGATGTCGGGGTAGGCGATCCGCTGCTGTTCGGCCGAATAGAGTCCGGCATAGACCGCCGAGTTGGCGCCTTCGCCGCTGCGCAGCCGCGCCAGGGCCTCGAAGCGCGGCGGATCGATCGGATCGGTGGTGATGTCGTGGATCGGCGGCAGCTTGCGGTATTGCAGGGCGAGGTAGGCCGGGTAGGCAAGCAGGATGGCGTTGATCAGGAACGCCAACAGGATCCGGCCCATGCCGCGCGACCCGTTCTGCCAGATTGCGGCAAAGGCGGCGAGGCCGACCAGGATCGAAAGTACGGCGCAACCGAGCGCGCCGAAGAAGGTCGCCAGCGCCGGCTTCATCTCCAGGAAGCCGAAACGGACGATGAGGATCGACCCCACCACCGCGATCACGGCGAAGATGGCGAGGTTGCGCGACCAGGTGGCGAGGCTGGACACGGGCTCCGACTGGTAGGGAGCGGAAAACCTTCGGGCCATCGATGCAATCTGCCGGGTTGAAATCTGTCTGGCCGGCGGGCGGGCCGGGCTGCAAACTAGGAAAACTTGAGACCACGGCGTGCGTAGAATTTCAAGGTTTGCAGGCGATACTAATCAGACAGGCGGCGGCAACCTCACCGGTTTAACCATCCCTGTAAATTGATTATTAGTTGTAGATTGAAGTTGGTCCAACTTTCGTCTACCTCTCGCCGCCGGGTTGTCGTATTTGCCGCAACACGGGACTGTCCTGCACGGGGACCGGCGAGCGCCAACCAAGGGGGAAACGGCGGGCGTCGGCCGGAAGCGCTGCAGGATGATCTCAACTTCCGGTCCTTGTTGCGGGCGGAGTCGCAAATAAATTGCGGTTACGCTCCCGGAGTTCTAGGATTGTATAGGGCGCTATCAGCATACGTCCGCGGGGCTGGCGGAAGGCCCCATGAGGGCGAGTTCAGTATGAGTAGTGATGCAAAGCACGAAGGATATGTCGGCCCGAACGATCCGGCATATTATGCGCCGCGGGAGTTGAGGGACCGGACGAGCAGTGAGCAGCCGAATCCGATGCTCATGCAGAACAATGACGGCTGGCGTCCGCGCGTGACGACGGAGGGCCCGCCCTTGCAACCATTGAGCAAGCCGTCTCGCCGCCAGGATTCCGAAATGTTTACCAAAGCCGTGGCCCAGGCCATGCAGGAGGCGAGGGATAACGTGCCGGTCGAGGCACCCTCCGTGCTTCGCGACCTGTCGGGACGCCGCGCGCTTATGCAGCAGGTCATTCGCTTCTCGATCGCGGTAGCGATCGCAGCGAGTATCGCGATGCTTCTGGTCATGGCCATTCCGTCGTCGCAACGCCCTGCAAACCAGGATGCATCGCTTTCGGCTGCCTGGCAGTCGGTGAAATCCTCGGTGCTGCCGCAGCAGCCGGCGACACCCCAAAAGCGTACGGCCACCCTGGCCGTGCAGGACGGCAGCGGGTTCGTCAACGATCCCGTGCCGCTTGGAATTCACGTCGGCGCTCCGCCGCCCGGCGCGTTCGTATCGATCAGCGGGCTGGTCGGCGGCGCGCGGCTGACGTCCGGCAAGCGTATCGCCGCCAACGAATGGCGGGTGCCGGCAACGGAGATTTCGGGCGTTTCGGTCATTCCACCGGACGGATATACCGGCCAGATGCTGGTGACGGCTGAATTGCGTGACGGTGGCGGCGTGGCGCTCACCGGCACCTCCACCCGTCTGACCTGGGTGGCCTCGCCCAGCGCCGCCGCGCCGGTGGTCGCCGCCGCTTCGCCGGTCCTCGCCGCTGCGCCCGCCGTCGCCGCTCCGCCGCCGGTTGTCGCCCCGCCGCCGGTCGCCGTGGTCGCCGCCGCGCCGCCGGCGCTGCCGGTACCGGCTCAGCCGCAGGCAGAGGTAGTGCGCAGCCTCGATCCGAGGGAAGTCGCCGCATTGATCAGGCGTGGGCAGGATTTGCTCGCCAGCGGCGACGTGCAGTCGGCGCGGCTGTTCCTGATGCGCGGCGCGGAAGCACAGAATGCGCGCGCTGCGCTGCTCGTCGGCAACACCTACGATCCGGCGCCGCTCAGGCAACTCGGCGCCAGCGGCCTCGCCGACGTCGCGCAGGCCCGCATGTGGTATCAGCGGGCCAAGGAATGGGGCGAACCCGACGCGCAGCGACAGCTCGACGGACTCGCGTTCGCGCGCTGATTGGAGCGGGCGCGCCACGCGCGCCCGTCAATCGACCTTGCTGCTCACGCGACTGCGGCCGTTCTGATGGGCCGTTGTGCTCCGCCGCACGAGGCCGCGTTGTCACCGCCCACCGTCCATCTGCGAGACCATGAACTCGGTGAAGGCCTTCACGCGTGGCGTCCGGTGACGGCCGGACACCGTGACGACGTGAACCGGAAACGGCTCGCTCAGATGGGTATCCATCAATAGCGGCACCAGCGCGCCCTCCTGTAACGCGCGCGCGACCACGAAATCCGCCAGCCTTGCAACGCCGAGCCCCGCCACCGCCGCATCGAGCAGCAGATCGGCATTGTCGCTTGTAAGGGTGCCGGAGATGGCAAGCCGGTTGATACCTTCGCTGGTGTGGAACGGCCATTGGTTGAACTGCCCAAAGCCGGTCAGCGTCAGGCAATTGTGCTGCAACAGATCGGCGGGCACGCGCGGCGAGCCGTATTTCCTGAGATAATGCGGGCTGGCGCAGATCAGACGTCTGGCGTCGTGAAGCTTGCGCGCCACGAGGGTCGAGTCGCCGAGCCATCCGGAGCGGATGGCGATATCCACCTGTTCGGCAACGAGATCGATTTGCCGGTCCGAAACCAGCAGCTCGACGGTGATATCAGGATAGCGGGCGAGGAAGAGCGGCAGCGCGGGACCGAGGATCTGCTTGGCGTAGGTCGTTCCGACGCTGATCCGCAAATGACCGCGCGGCGCCTGGCTTGCCGCCGTGACCTCGGCTTCTGCGGCTTCGATCGATGCGAGGATCTCGCGGCTGCGGGCGACGAACAGCTCCCCCTCGGCGGTCAAAACCAGACGGCGCGTGGTGCGCGTCAGCAGGCGGACGCCGAGCCGGCCCTCAATCCGGGTCACCATCTTGGACAGCGCAGAAGGCGTGATTCCGAGATCGCCGGCCGCCGCGACGAAGCTGCCGCGTTCGATCACCCGCACAAAGGCATTCATTTCATCGGAGGTGCTATTCATGAATTCATTTCACGAATGAAGTGAAATTGTAAAATATTATCAACTTCATGGAAAGGAATAAATTTGAGCGATCGGATCATGGAGATCGAACAAATGTCAGCACAAGAGATTTGGAGCGGCGGCTCAAGGTGGCCCGGCAGCGGCGATGCCGTGCTGCGCCATCCCAACGGCAGTATCGATATCCGGGCCTATGCTGCGATCGCGCATCGCCAGCGCGCTGCGGCGCTGACGTCTTTGCTCTCGTCCGCCGTTCGGCCAATACGCGATGTCTGGGCTGCCATCACGGTGCGCCGTGTGCATCGACGAGCCGCCACCGGGAAACCCTGCGGCTGATGTCGGGAGACGGGCGGCGCGGGGCGCCGTTGCGCAGCTGCCGAAAATTCCGAACGTTCAGACCGATATGCCGGCGTGCGATCTCACGCCGGCAGCATGTTCGAGTCCTTCCCGGCACGGGAGGAAATTTGCATCACGCCGCCGCGTTCGGGAAGCGGTAGCTCTTGAACTGCTCGCGCAGCGCCGTCTTCAGGATCTTGCCGGTCGCGGTGTGCGGAATGCCTTCGACGAAAGCGACGTCATCGGGCATCCACCATTTGGCGATCTTGCCATCCATGAATTTCAGGATGTCCTCGCGGCTCGCCTGCTGGCCTTGCTTGAGCTGGACGATCAGGAGCGGACGCTCGTCCCATTTGGGATGATAGACGCCGATCACGGCGGCTTCTGCGACCGCCGGATGGCCGACCGCCAGGTTTTCCAGGTCGATCGATGAGATCCATTCGCCGCCGGACTTGATGACGTCCTTGGAGCGGTCGGTGATCCGCATATAGCCGTGCTCGTCGATGGTCGCGACGTCGCCGGTGTCGAAGAAGCCTTCCTCGTCGAGGATGTCGGTGTCGATCTTGAAATAGGCCTTGGCGACCGCGGGGCCGGCGACCTTGAGGCGGCCGAAAGTCTTGCCGTCCCACGGCAGTTCCTTGCCGGCATCGTCGGTGATCTTCATCTCGACGCCGAACGGCGGATAGCCTTGCGTCTGCAGGATGTCGAGCCGCTCCTCGCCGCTGAGTTCGGCGAACGGCGGCTTGAGCGCGGCAACCGTGCCGATCGGGCTCATCTCGGTCATGCCCCAGGCGTGGCGAACGCGAACGCCCATGTCGACGAACGACTTGATCATCGAGCGCGGCATCGCCGAGCCGCCGCACACCACGCTCTTGAGGTGCGGCAGTTTCAGATTGCCGGCGGCCATATGATTGAGCAGCATCAGCCACACCGTCGGCACGCCGGCGGTGTGCGTGACCTTCTCGGTGTCGAGAAGCTCATAGACCGAAGCGCCGTCCAGCTTGGGGCCCGGCATCACGAGCTTGGTGCCCATCGACGGTGCGGAGAATGCGATGCCCCAGCTATTGGCATGGAACAACGGCACCACCGGCAGCATTGTCTCGGCGGCGCTTGTGCCGAGGGCATCGACATTGTTGGCCATCAGCCCGTGCAATACGTTCGACCGGTGCGAATACAACACGCCCTTCGGATCGCCCGTGGTGCCCGAGGTGTAGCACATCGCGGCCGCGGTATTTTCGTCAAAGTCCTTCCAGGCGAACTTGCCGTCGACCGCGCCGATCCAGTCCTCGTAGGCGACTGCGTTCTTCAGCGTGGTCTGTGGCATGTGCGCCTTGTCGGTCAGCACGACGTAGCGCTCGACGCTCGGCAGGTTGTCGGCGAGCTTCTCCAGAATCGGCACGAAGGTGATGTCGGTCATCACCACGCGGTCCTGCGCGTGGTTGATGATCCAGGCGATCTGGTCGGGAAACAGCCGCGGGTTGACGGTGTGGCAGATAGCGCCGATTCCCATGATGCCGTACCAGCATTCGAGATGGCGCCAGGTATTCCAGGCGATGGTGGCGACGCGGTCACCGAGCTTGATGCCGTCGCGGTCGAGCCGTTGCGATACTTTCAGCGCGCGTGCATGAATTTCGGCGTAATTGGTGCGATGAATGGGACCTTCGACCGACCGCGTGACGACCTCTTGCGTACCGTGATACTTCGCCGCGTGTTCGATAATCCGGTGGCAAAGCAAAGGCCAGTCTTGCATCAATCCGAGCATACGCACGTCCCTCCGATGGTATTGTTTGTTGCCGCACGATCCGCCGATGATACGGCCAGATCGGTGGGTGGGTTCATGGAATTGACATGAACTTTACCGCGCGTAAAGCAAGCCGAAAATGGGCTATTGGCGCCTTTGGCCGCAGTGGAGCGGTAATGGTTACCGTTGCCGTGGCGGCGCTCCTGCTTGGCATGCCAAGCGAACCGGCGCAGGCCAGGAAAGCATCCCGTACGGTGTGGGACGATCTGTTCAGGGTGCCCCCGTCAAAACCGCGGGCGACGGCGCACCGCGGGGCAGCCGTGCCCTTGCCGAAGCCGCGTCCGGCCGATGCGCCGTCGGCCGAGCGTGACAAGCCGGACAAGGAGCAGCAGGCGTCTCCGCCGAACGGCAAGTCCGGCGAGCAGGCCGCGCCCGCGCCACAGCCGACGCCACAGCCGTCCGCGTGCCGGCTGGCGCTGACCGACGCCGTCGCGATTGCCCCCAGCATCCCCGACATTCGGGGCGCCGGCGGCTGCGGGGGCGAGGATCTGGTGCGGCTGGAGGCGATCGTGCTGCCGGACAGCCGGCGGGTCTCGGTGAAGCCGGCGGCGATCCTGCGCTGTACCATGGCCTCCGCACTGGTCGACTGGATCCGCAAAGACATCGCGCCGCTGACGGAGCGTCTGGGTAGCGCGATCTCCGATATCGATAATTTCGATTCGTTCGAGTGCCGCGGCCGCAACCGCATTGTCGGCGCCAAACTCTCCGAACATGGCCGCGCCAACGCGCTCGACGTGCGCGGCTTCAAGCTCGCCGATGGCACCTTCATATCGCTGACCGACCGCACCGTGCCGCGGGGATTGCGCGAGACCGTGCTGCACTCCGCCTGCACGCGATTCTCGACCGTGCTCGGCCCGGGCTCGGACTGGTACCATGAGGACCATATCCATCTCGATCTGATGGAACGGCGCGGCAATTACCGGATCTGCCAGTGGGACGTCTGGGAGCCGCTGCCGCAGAAAGCGCCGCTATTGCCGGCCGAGCGGCCCGAGGAAGCGCCGCCGCGCGAGGTCGCCGAAGGCGCCAAACCGCATGCTGGCAAATCGGATGCCGGCAAGTCCGATGCTAGCAAGTCCGATGCTGAAAAATCCGACGCCGAGAAGCCGGATGAGGCCGAGCCGCCGCGCCAGGAGAAGCCTGCAACGAAAAAGCGCCGGCAAAACCGGCGCTCTTGATCCGCGACTGCTGACGATGCCGGCTTATTGCGGCATCGGGCCGCTGGTGCCGCCACCCTGCAGCGCCATCTTGGAATTGTATGGCGAGTCACCCTGCTTGGGGTCGAGCACGACAACCACCGTACCGGCCTTCACACGGCTGTAGAGGTCGATGACGTCCTCGTTGGTCATGCGTATGCAGCCCGAGGAGATCGAGGCGCCGATATATTCCGGCTGGTTGGTGCCGTGGATGCGGAACAGCGTGTCGCGGTTGCCCTGGTAAAGGTAGAGCGCGCGGGCGCCGAGCGGATTGTCGACGCCGCCGGGCACCGAGGCAGGCAGGCCTTCGATGCGTTTGTGAATGTCGGCGGTCGGTGTCCATTTCGGCCATTCGGCCATGTTACCGACCTTGGCGATGCCGGAGAACGCGAGCGCTTCCTCACCGACGGTGACGCCGTAGCGGATCGCCTTGCCGCCGTCCTGGACCAGATAGAGGTAGTGGTTATCGGAATCCACGACGATGGTGCCGGGAAGTTCCTTGCGGTGATAATCCACAATGGCGCGGCGGAACGGCTCGGGCGGCGCCACGGCGGCATAGCGCGCCTTGGCAAGTTGCGCCTTGTCATTCGGCTTGAGGGTGGCTTCAGGGGCGGCCTGATAGGTGGTTGCCGGCATGCAACCAGACAACGCAAGGCCAGCGGCAAGCAGCCCCAGGATTACTTTCAGCGACGACATGGCACACTTCCAATCGAAAGTCTGGTGTTCGCGACGCCAATCCTGCGCCCCAAACGCGACGATTCCATTAATCCCATTATCGGCAATAAGCGGCAGATAAGCCAGCATTTGCACGGCCGTTCGGCGCTGCGGAAGGCCGGCTGTGGCTTTTGTGCCGCAAATTTTGCGAGTTCCGTCTGAATCCCGGGCAGGGGTGTTGCCGGCGGCCGATCACGGCCGCGTCAACGCCATCTGGACGCCATAAGCGCCACTCCGCCGCCATAAATATGGACCGGCGGTTATTGTGCCGGTCATGAAGCGCTTGCCAGAATCGGGTCTAGTGGCGCTGGGTAGCCATGGCGGAGCGAAACGGGTACCCGGTTCGCGTCAGAAAGCGCGTCAAAACAACAGGCTGCCGCCCCCCTTTCCGGAGTTGCTCATGTTTTCGGTGTTTGTTCCCTCGGAATCCAGCCTGAAGAAGCACCCCGCGACGGACCCGGTGGCGTTGCCGGACAATGCGGTCTGGATCGATCTGGTCAAGCCGACGATGGAGGAGGACCGCGCGGTCGAGCGGCTGGCCGGGATCGCGGTGCCGACCCGGGAGGACATGCAGGAGATCGAGATTTCCAGCCGGCTCTATATCGAGAACGGCGCCCGCTACATGACGGCGACGCTGATGTGCCAGTCCGACACCGATGCGCCGAAGACCACAGCGGTGACCTTCATCCTGGCCGGTCACCGCCTGGTCACCGTGCGCTACGATGAGCCGAAGCCGTTTGCCCTGGTCGAGCACAAGCTGGCGCGCTCATGCATGCCGGGGATATCGGGCGAGATGGTGCTGATGGAACTGCTCGACGCGGTGATCGACCGCTGCGCCGACATTCTGGAGCGCGCCGGCGCCGAGGTCGACCAGGTCTCGCACGACATCTTCGAGCCCGAAAGCGCGCGCCATGGCCAGGCCAAGCGGTACTCGCAGATCCTGATCGCGATCGGGCGCAAGGGGGACCTGGTCTCGAAGATCCGGGAGAGCCTGGTCTCGATCGGCCGCGTCGTCACCTTCCTGTCGGCGGTGGTCGAAGGCGTCAAATGGTCCAAGGACATGCGCGAGCAGCTCAAGACCATGCAGCGCGACGTCGTTTCCCTGACCGACCACGCCTCCTATCTCTCCAACAAGATCACCTTCACGCTCGATGCCATGCTCGGCGTCGTCAATCTCGAGCAGAACAACATCATCAAGCTGTTCTCGGTGATGGCAGTGGTGCTGATGCCGCCGACCTTGATCGCCTCGGTTTACGGCATGAATTTCAAGGCGATGCCGGAACTCGAATGGCCGCACGGCTATCCGATGGCGGTGCTGATGATGCTCATGGCAGCAGTGCTGCCGTACTTGTTCTTCAGATGGAAGAAGTGGCTGTGACGCAGCGGTTCCCTGCGGTTCCACACGTGCGAAGATCGGCTCAATCTCACCGCTAAAATTTGAGCGGTGGGCTGAACGAATGGTCGAAACTTGTCTGCGATAAAGCGTCTCTCAAGCCGCGAGGATCCCATGGTTGAGAAACTCATAATGTCGCCACGCAACGTCATCGATCTGGCGCGCTATCAGCAAGGCCGGAGCGTTGGCAAGGCGCAGACGTTCTCGACGCGGCTTTGCCGGCACTGCGGCGCGGCGCTGGCGGACGGCGAGAACGAAGACGAATGTTCGAGCACGTTCAATCTTGCAGCGGCTGCTCCACGCGCGGCGCAGCGCAAATTTTACGCGGAGTGAGCGTTGCTTCAGCAATCACCGACCTCATCCTGAGGAGTGCGACGTTGCGCGCGTTCGAAGGATGAATGGCACGATCGTGTAGTGGAATCGTGGGGTGGGCGAGGGCGCACTTGCGCCGTGCTCACCATTTCAATCCGCTCACAGAAATGGTGGGCACGCTGCGCTTTGCCCACCCTACGAGATCTTGGATCACGTCACGGACTAAACGTGCTGGCCGCCGTTGATGTGAATCTCGGCGCCGTTCACATACGAACTGGTTTCCGTGCACAGCACATAGATGATCTTCGCCACTTCGTCCGGCGTGCCGAGCCGATGCATCGGAATCTGCTGCTCGACGATCTTCTCGGTGCCCGGCGACAGGATCGAGGTGTCGATCTCGCCCGGCGCGATCGAGTTGACGCGGACGCCGACGCGGCCAAAGTCGGAGGCCATTTCCCGTGTGAGTGAAGCAAGTGCCGCCTTCGAGGTCGCATATGCAACGCCCGCGAACGGGTGCACGCGCGAGCCCGCGATCGAGGTGACGTTCACCACCGCGCCTCTGGCATGCTTCAATTCCTCGATCAGGCCGCGCGCCATCATGATCGGCGCAAAGAAGTTGACGCGAAAAACATGGCTCCAGGTTTCGATATCGGTGTCCATGGTGCCGAGCCGCCCGCCGTCCGGCGCCTTGGGCGAGATCGCGGCGTTGTTGACCAGCGCATGCAGCTCGTCGTTCTCCAGCCGCCTTCGGATCTCGGAGATCGCGCGCGTGGTGTCGGCGTGGTCGGCAAGGTCGACCTCGATGTGATCTTCCGGGCCTGCGCCCCACGGGCAGACTTCCGGAAAGGCGTGCCGCGAGCAGGTGATGACGCGCCAGCCGGCCGAGGAGAAGCGGATCGCGGTGGCGTGGCCGATGCCGCGGCTGGCACCGGTCAGAAGCAGCGTGCGCCGTGGCGCATTGGATGAAGCAGGCATACAGGTCTTTCAACTTTGAACGTCGTCGCGTGCGTTGGCGTCAGGGATAGAGCCGCACCTTGCTCCAGGCTTGTGACGGCGCATCGCGGCGGAATTCGATGCGGTCGTGCAGGCGGAACGGGCGGTCGTGCCAGAATTCGAAGCGGGAAGGCGTAATGCGCCAGCCGCTCCAGCCCGGCGGGCGCGGCACGTCGCCGATCATGTACTTGGCGGCAACCAGCGCGATCGCCTGTTCGAAGGCAAAGCGGCTCTCCAGTGGCTGCGACTGCTTGCTGGCCCAGGCGCCGAGTTGCGCCTGCTTCGGCCGCGTGGCGAAATAGGCATCGGCCTCCTCATCCGTTACCGGCGACACGTTGCCGCGGATGCGCACCTGACGGCGCAGCGACTTCCAGTGAAATAGTAAAGCGGCCTTAGGATTTGCGGCGAGTTCGCGGCCTTTCTGACTGGCGATGTGGCTGTAGAACACGAAACCATCGGCATCATAGCCCTTCATCAGCACCATCCGGACATCGGGCAGCCCGTCCGCATCGACGGTCGCCAGCGCCATCGCGTTGGGATCGTTCGGCTCGGACTTCACGGCTTCCGCAAACCACTCGGCGAACAGCGCAAACGGTTCCTCGGCTGCGGTAAAATCACCCGATGTTAACGGTGTGGGGTGTTTGATGGAGGTCGTGTCCGTCATGTCAGGAGTCCCAGTTGCGTACCCTCGCGTCTCAGAGCGCGTTGCAGCCCCGATACGGGCTCGCCCTATATAGGGCATGGGGGCGCGTTGGCCTATCGGCGATCGGGCCGCGAGGCGCTGTGATGACGTTGATTTTGATCGGCCTCGGCTCCGGGGGCTGCAGCCTGTCACGCCCCGATTCCTACGCCAAGATGAATGCCGCCGACGTCACGGGCTCGCTCGGCAAGCAAGCGGCCACGGCGCCGACCGAGAGCGATCTCGCCTTTGCCCGCACCGCCGCTTCCGACGTGCTGACCAAAGGCGACAAGGATTCCAGCCAGTCCTGGGAAAATCCGGAGACCGGCGCGCGCGGCTCGGTGACGCCGCTGTCGCAAGCCTATTCGGCGGAAGACGGGCGCACCTGCCGGGATTTCCTGGCAAGTTACGTCAACGGCCGCGCGGAGAGCTGGCTGCAGGGAGCCGCCTGCAAGGCTGGTCAGGGCCGGTGGGAAATTCATACGATCAAGCCCTGGACGAGGGGATAGCGCTTCAGGTGTTTTTGAGCGACGCTATTGAGTGATCTGATTGAGTGGCTTGGGGTAGTTGCAAAAATGCAACTGGCTCCCCAAATGAAGCCAAGGCGGGCGAATTGCCCTAAGCTTTGAAAATCGAATTCCCGTGAAGGAGACGTAACGGATGCGCGACCCCTATGAGGTCTTGGGGGTGCCGCGGGGCGCCAGCGCTGCGGCGATCAAGAGTGCCTATCGCAAGCTCGCCAAGAAGCATCACCCCGACAACAACAAGAACGATCCGAAGGCGGCTGCGCGCTTCTCCGAGATCAACTCCGCCAACGAGATCATCGGCGACGAGGACAAGCGCAAGCAGTTCGATCGCGGCGAAATCGACGCTGAGGGCAAGCCGCGCTTTCAGGGCTTTCCCGGCGGCGGAGCAGGCGGCCGCGCGAGGGGACCGGGCGGCTTCGAATCCTACAGCTTCCGCACCGGTGGAGGTCCCGGCGGCGGGGGTGGCGCGGGTTTCGAGGACATCCTCAACAGCATGTTCGGCGGTGCGGCCCGGGGCGGACGTCCGGGCGGTGGCCGCGCCTTTGAATTCGACACCGGCGGGATCGGCCTCGATCTCGATCTGAACGTCGCCATGACGGTGTCGCTGGAAGAGTCGGTCAAGGGCGGGGAAAAGCGCGTCCGCCTGCCGACCGGCAAGGAGCTCAACGTCAGGATTCCCGCAGGCGTCACCGCCGGCCAGCAGATCCGGCTCAAGGGGCAGGGCGAGACCGCGCCGGGCCATCCGCCGGGCGATCTCCTGATCACGGTCAGCATCGCGCCGCACGCCTATTTCAAGGTCGACGGCAGTGACCTGCGCCTCGATTTGCCCATCACGCTCTATGAGGCCGTGCTCGGTGGCAAGGTTCGCGTGCCCACGCTCGGCAGCGCGGTGGAACTGTCGATCCCGAAAAACACCTCCAGCGGTCGCATCTTCCGCCTCAAGGGCAAAGGCCTGCCCAAGCCGGGGGGACCTGGGGACCTGTTCGTCACCACCCGAATTATTCTGCCCGACGGGAACGATAGCGAGCTTGAGGCATTGATGGAGAAGTGGCGCGATGGCCACCCCTACAACCCGCGCAGCGATTTCGGCTGATTCGGCCGGGTTCGCGGCGTCGATGGTGTGTGGAACAAAGCAGCGGGGCCCGAGCAGGCTTCCTGAAAAAGCGCGCTTATTTCCTGAAAACAAAAGGTTTTCCGGAAAAAGGGGCGGCCTCGAAAGGGGGACCAGCGCGGTACCAAACCCCGATCGAGGCCGCTTGCGCCGATCGGCGGATCGAGCGCCACTCATTTTCGCGTGATCACCCGGTGCATTAATGAGACCGGCCGGTGTTTTGATTCCAGATTTTCGATGTCAGAATTGGGACAAGGGGCCTGAAGGCGCCTATCCCCCCTTCTTTTCCATCTGATCGTAGACCGCTTGGGCCACCTGGCTCAGCCGTCCCCGGTCGGCGCCGGTAGACACCACCGCATAAACGACGCCGTCATCGGCCCAGAACAGCGTGCTTTCCTTGCCTTCCGCCGCGAATCGCATCTGCGTCGCCTCGGCGGCAGATTTGGCGGTGTAGATCGTAAAACGTTCGCCCGAGGCGCTCTCGTACATCATGAAGGACGCCGGGCCGCCGGAACCTGGCAATAGCCGTCCGCCGACGAGCTTCAATCCAGCCCCCGTCAGTTCGGGCGCGCGCACGACCCAGCCGCAGCGCTTGGTCAGCCATTGCTGCAGATGACTGCGCTCGCTGCCCGGCACCTCGACGGGATGCCGCACTTCCACGACGTAAAGCCGGTGCGCTTCGATCGCATGCACCGTAAAATTCTGCAGAGACGACGGTGCGGCCGTCGCGCCGCGCGCGAGCCAGCCAACGCCGCCGCCGACGATGAACGCCGCCAGCGTCGCCGCGACCGCGCCGTACACCCATTTGCGCGGCTGTCGCACCAGCCGCTCGATCTCGAGCCGCTTCGGCACCGCCTCGTCGATGACGGAATCGTATCTGGAATGCAGTGCTTCCGCCATCGCGCGCCACGACTGCACCCGCGCGGCATCATCGGGATGCGAAGCGAGCCACGCCTCGACGTCGCCGCGGCGTTCCGCCGGCAGCTCGTTGTCGACGTAAGCATGCAGCTCGTCTTCGGTGACGGGAATGTTGCGATCGGTCATTGTCGTCGTCTCTGCCTGATCCTGCTCTGTCTATCCATCGTGCGTTTCATGCGTCTTCACTTCACCCGCCGCAGCGCCGTGCGCTCGCCCTCCAGCGAAGCTTTGACATGGGCGCGGGCGCGGGCAAGCCGGGACATTACGGTGCCGATCGGCACGCCCTGGATGTCGGCGACCTCGCGGTAGCTCAGTCCTTCCAGCATCACCAGCAGCAGGACCGAGCGCTGCTCTTCCACCAGCGTCGACAGTGCGCGCGCGATGTCGCGGCCTTCCGCCTCGGTGCCGCTGGCGTCGGGGTTGTTGTCCAGCAGCGGCATGAACTGCGGCCGCCGCGCCAGCGACCGTCGCCGGTTCTTGTTCAGGTTGGTCAGGATCGTATAGAGCCAGCTTCTGACGTCGCCGCCAAGAAACAGCCGTTCCGAACGCAACGCACGCACCAGCGTATCCTGCACCAGATCGTCGGCGATGTCGGCGTCGCGCGCCAGCGCTCGCGCATAACGGCGGAGCGCCGGAATCATGGCCTCGACACTTTGACGAAACGCGCTCATCGGCACCAGATTGCAAAAGTCATGAGGCGCGAACGCCTTACCCAACATAACACCCAATTGACGTATCTATTCCAGCCCTTGAGGCGCGTGGCAAACAGCCTTAACCCGGGAGGCGATTTGGGCTCGACCGCGCCGGAGTGCTGATGTACCTCCAAAGCTCGTCGCCGGCATGAAGCGCCCCGACGCGCCCGACCTCTCGCTCTCCAATTTGCCAGCGAAGAATAGCCTGATAGTCCGATGCCTGCGCCCGTGATCTACTACATCCGCCATGGCGAGACGTCGTGGAACGCTGAAGGCAGGCTGCAGGGCACGCAGGACATTGCGCTGAACGAACTCGGCCGCAGGCAGGCGGAGCATGCCGGGAATGTGCTGGCCGATCTGTTCGCGCGCGAGGGCCGCGACAAGTCCGCGCTGCCGTTCGTTGCAAGCCCGCTTGGCCGGGCGCGGGCGACGATGGAATTGGTGCGCAGCGCGCTGAAGCTTCCCAGGGACGGATATGCGCTCGACGATCGCCTGCGCGAGATCGGCTACGGCGTCTGGGAGGGCTCGACGCTCGCCGAGATGCAGGCGGCCGATCCCGTGCTGTATGCCAAGCGGCTCACGGCGAAATGGACGATGGCGCCGGAAGGCGGCGAGACCTATGCCGACGTGCAGCTTCGGATGCGCGACTGGTACGATTCCTTGCGCGCCGACACCGTCGCCGTGGCCCATGGCGGCACCGCGCGGGCGCTGATGGTGGCGCTCGGCATCGAGACGCCGCAGAGCGCTGCCGACCTCCTGATCGAGCAGGGCGCCGTCTACGTGTTCCGAGACGGGGGACTTAAGAAGTATAGTTAACTCCTTCTCCGTCATGCCCGGGCTTGTCCCGGGCATCCACGTCTTCCTTCGAATACGCCGCCAAGCAAGACGTGGATGGCCGGGACAAGCCCGGCCATGACGGGGTGAGAGGTGATTTGACCAGCCCTCTCCACCGCGTTACGAAACGTTGACAAACAACATTAGCGCTGAATGTCGGCAAGCGAATTCAAGGCACCATGTCCCACAACACCTTCGGCCACCTCTTCCGCGTCACGACCTTTGGCGAAAGCCACGGGATCGCGATCGGCTGCGTGGTCGACGGCTGCCCACCGCTGATCCCGCTGACCAATGAGGACATCCAGCAAGATCTCGACCGCCGCCGTCCGGGACAATCGCGCTTCACCACCCAGCGCCAGGAGCCGGACGCGGTCAAAATCCTGTCCGGAGTGATGGCGCATCCCGAAACCGGCGTGCAGGTGACGACGGGAACGCCGATCGCGCTTCTGATCGAGAACACCGATCAGCGCTCCAAGGACTATTCCGAGATCAAGGACAAGTTTCGCCCGGGCCATGCCGACTTCACCTATGAGGCCAAATACGGCCTGCGTGACTACCGCGGCGGCGGCCGCTCGTCGGCGCGCGAGACCGCAACGCGCGTCGCGGCTGGCGCCATCGCGCGAAAGATCCTGCGTGACGTGAAGGTACGCGGTGCGCTGGTGCAGATGGGCCCGCACAAGATCGATCGCGACAAGTGGGACTGGGACGAGATCGCGCGCAACCCGTTCTTCTGCCCGGACAAAGATAGCGCGGCGTTCTTCGAGACGTATCTCGACGGCATCCGCAAGAGCGGCTCGTCGATCGGCGCGGTCATCGAAGTGGTTGCCGAAGGCGTGCCGGCGGGGTGGGGCGCGCCGATCTATGCCAAGCTCGACGGCGAGCTGGCGGCCGCGATGATGAGCATCAATGCCGTGAAGGGCGTCGAGATCGGCGCGGGCTTTGGCGCCGCCGAATTGTCGGGCGAGGAAAACGCCGACGAGATGCGCACCGGCAATGACGGCACGCGCTTTCTGTCCAACAATGCCGGCGGTGTGCTCGGCGGCATCTCCACCGGCCAGCCGGTGGTGGTGCGCTTTGCGGTGAAGCCGACCTCGTCGATCCTGTCGCCGCGCAAGACGGTGGATCGCGCCGGCGCCGACACCGACATCATGACCAAGGGCCGCCACGACCCCTGCGTCGGCATCCGCGCCGTGCCGGTGGGTGAGGCGATGATGGCCTGCGTGCTGGCCGATCACTTCCTGCGCCATCGCGGGCAGGTTGGCGGGTAGGGCCCGACTTCTCTCACTGCATGGCGTCTGCGACCTTTTCCGCCGACATCAGGACCGGGACATTGGTGTTGGCGCACGGCACCACCGGGAAGATCGACGCGTCGACCACGCGCAAACCGTGCACGCCCTTGACGCGGCCTTGGGTGTCGACGACCGCCATCGGATCGTCCGCCGCGCCCATCCGGCATGAGCAGGAGGCATGCCACACGCCGATCGCCGCCTTGCGCACGAAGGCTTCGAGTGCTTCGTCGTCGCTCATGACCTGCTCGAACGTAAAGCCTTCAACGATGAAATTGTCGATCATGTAGTGGCGCAGCGCCGCCGGTCCGTCCATCAGGGCAGCTGCAATGGCGGTGAGGATCTTGTTCTTGGTGTTGACCACGCCGATCTTGCGCACGCGATCGGAATACGAAGCCGGGAACGGCTTGTCGGTGACTGCCTTCAGCGGCGCGCTCATCTGCAGCGCCGCCATCTTGCGGAAGCCGCTCATGAGACGATCGAGGTCGCGCCTGTCGGACAACAGGTTGAACTCGACAATGGGTTCTATTCGCGGGTCGCGCGAGGCGAGCTTTACCTGCCCGGTCTCCGAATAGGTCTTGTTGACGAAGGTGAGCAGCGAGGCGATCTGCTCGCCGACCGAATGCCAGGCCGACTTGGTGAGAACGGCGACGAACATGTCGCCGGCGGGTGTGCCCGGAAGCCCCGAGGAGTAGCGCAGCCCCATCTGGATGTGGCGTCTGGTGTGCTCGTTCATGCGCGCGCCACGGCGGACAAAGGACGACAACGCGATCGAGGGATGATCCATCAGGCGCTGACCGACGCCGGCGAGGCCCATCACGACCGGAATGCCGATCTCCTTCAGATGCCCGACTGGTCCGATGCCGGCGCGCAGGAGATGCGCGGGAGAATGTATGGCACCGCAGGAGAGAATGACCTCGCGCCCGCGGAACTCCTGTTCCCGGCCATCGACCAGCGCCTTCACGCCGACACATTGCGTGCCCTCGAACAATAACTCCTTGACCTCTGTGTTGGTCGAGATGGTCAGGTTGGCGCGCTTGCGGGTCTCGCGATCGAGATAGCCCATCGCGGCCGAGACACGTTGCTCGTCCTGGTTGGAGTGTGTCACCGGGAAGTAGCCGTCTGTGAACTCGCCGTTCTGGTCTGGCAGGAAGGCAAAGCCGGCGAGCTTGCAGGCCTCGCCCATCGCTTGCGAATGCCCTGTCCAATGCTCTCGCGGAATGCGGCGGATGGGGATACGGCCGTCCTTGCCGTGGAACGGCCCGTCGAAATCGAGGTCGCGCTCGACCTTCTTGAAATAGGGCAGCACGTCCTTCCAGTTCCAGCCCGTGGCGCCGCGGGCCTCCCACTCCGCGTAATCGGTCGGCGCGCCGCGATTGGCCATCTGGCCGTTGATGGAGGACCCGCCACCGAGCACGCGCGCCTGCTCATACTTGCGGAGCGGCGGTCGGCTCTCATCGGGATTGTTGTGGCTCACGACCTGAGTGGTGACCTTGAGTTCGGTCCAGTGGAAGCGCGGATCGAAATAGGCCAGCCCCGAATAGCTGTCGCGGATTTCGGGCGGCTCGTTGCCGGGCGGCGTGTCCTGACCTGCTTCGCAGAGCAGGACCTTGTTGGCGCTTTTGGCGGAGAGCCGGTGCGCCATGACCGAGCCCGCTGATCCTCCGCCGACGATGATGAAGTCGTACACTTCTGCGCTTCCTCTTGTTTTGCGCCGTCAAGCTAGCGCAGCTCTGTCGTCGGGTCACGTCCGGCTGTCGCAGGAGCGCGCTTGACGCCCGCTGCAGTTGCGCGGCAAATACGCCGCCATGAATATCGCAGAACTGCAGAAGCTGACCGACTGGCTGATTGACGGCGGGAGGTCGGCGACCAGCCCGACCCGGTTTATGGCCGAGTGCTGCGAACGGATGGTCGCGGCAGGGCTGCCGCTGTGGCGTGTCGGCGTCTTCGTCCGCACGCTGCATCCTGAGATCTACGGGCGCAATTTCATCTGGAAGCCGGGCGCTGAGGTCGAGCTGGGCACGGTCGATTACCATATCCTGGAGTCACCGGATTTTCACAACAGCCCGCTGAAGATCGTTTTCCAGCAGGGGCTGGAGGTTCGGGCACGCGTTGACGATCCCGCAAGCAAGCGCTTTCCGATCATCGACGATCTTCGCGCCGAAGACGCCACCGACTATATCGCGCTGCCGCTACCCTTCATCGGCGGCCCGGTGAACGCGTCGAGCTGGACCACCAAACAGCCGGGCGGATTCACGGATGAACAATTGGCGGCGCTGCGGAGTCTCGCGAAACCGCTGGCGCGGGTGGTCGAGATTCTCAGTTTGAACCGCATGGCTGCGAGCCTTCTGGACACCTATGTCGGCAACAGCGCCGGCGAGCGGATCATGGGTGGACAGATCCGGCGCGGCCATACCGAGACGATGAATGCCGCGATCTGGCTATCCGATCTGCGTGGCTTCACCTCACTGTCGGACCGGCTGCCGGCCGAGACCGTCGTCGAAATTCTGAACCAGTATTTCGATTGTCAGGTCGCCGCGATCAAGAATCATGGCGGCGACGTGTTGAAATACATGGGCGACGGGCTGCTCGCGGTGTTTCCGATCGATGAATATGTCGGAGACGAGCAGCAGGTCTGCTCGCATGTGTTGGAGGCCGCCCACGAATCCCGCGTCAGCGTCGCCAACCTGAACTACCCGATCGGGGATGCGGTCGAACGGTTTCGCTTCGGCGTCGCACTCCATGTCGGGCGAATTCTCTACGGCAATATCGGCGGCGGTAACCGGCTCGACTTCACCTGCATTGGACCGGCGGTGAATATGGCGGCGCGGCTGGAAAAGATCGCCAGCAAGCTCGGCCGCACGGTCGTGGCCTCGGAAGGATTTGCCGGCATCTGCCGGGGAGGCTGGAGCGATCTCGGCGAGTTTCCTGTCGCCGGTTTCTCCAAGGCCGCACGCGTATACGGCCTGGTCGACGAAAAATCGGCGGCCTAATCGGCGTGCTGCGCGGTCGGCGCGGCCCTATCCCGGAAATGCCGCGCGGCCTGCGGCGATTTCACCGGCAAACCATTGGTGGAATCCGCGCGATATCAGTCACTCCATCCGGTCTCCGCTCCAGAACAGCCGCTTGCGCTCATGGGTGAGATGCTTCAACTCCTTCAGAAACGCGGCGGTGCGCTGCGCGTCGGCGACGAAGACGGGATGGGTCCGCATCGCCCGAAACCAATTGCCGACGATGGGAAAGCGCTGGAGGTCGATGGCGAGGCCAAACGTGCGCAAGGCGGCGAGGTTGGCAAACCAGGCGCATTCGAGGACACCGGGCTCGCCGAATGGCCACGGCTTCGGGCGCGACAGCAGCATGCGTTCGAGATGATCGAACAGCTCATCGATATCCCTTTGGGCGGCCGCCAGCAGGCCGGCCGGCGGCTCATCCTCGCGTTCCGCCCAGTGCCAATACGAGCAGTCCACCACGATCGGGTCGAAGCGTTGATCGGCCAACCGCTCGAACGCGCGGGCGAGGACGCGTTCCTCGATCGCAGTGGGATAAAGAGGCTGTTCGGGATAGCGCCAATCCAAATATTGCAGGATGTCGCTTGAGTTCACGACGACGAGGTCTCCGTCGGTCAGCACGGGGACTTCCAGCCTCGGATTGAGTTTTCGCAATTGCTCGCGACGATCCGGCGTCAGCGCATCAACGAGATCGTAAGACAGCCCTTTCAGTTCAAGGCCGATCGCGACCTTGCGGGCGAAGGTGCTGATCGGACTGCCGTAGAGACAGATGGTCATGGGGGTCTCCTCGGCGAGAGCTTGCCGAGGCAATCCGTCTATTGCAATTTGTTTTCGATAACCGAGATTATTCCGGTTTTTGTATTAATTGCGAGGCAGCATGTCCCGTCATGTCTTTCCCGACCTGAGTTCGCGACAGCTTCAGGCCGTTCTCGCGCTCGCCAAGTATCGAAGTTTTGTCGCTGCGGCCAGCTCGTTGAAGATATCGCAGCCGGCACTAACGCGAACGATCAAGCTGATCGAGATCGAGTTGGGTGTGCCGCTGTTTTCCCGCAGCACCCGACAGGTCACGGTCACGGACGCCGGAAAGGAATTCGCTGCGCTGGCGGAACGGTTGCTCAACGATCTGAAGATCGGCGCCGAAAGCGTGAGGGAGTTGGCCGCTCATCCACGCGGACAGATCGTGGTCGCGAGCGTGGTTTCGCTTGCAGGCGCCGTGCTTCCAGGCCTGATTGCGGACTACAGCCGAAGGTTCCCCGGCATTGAACTTCACCTGCGCGAGGGACTGCACAACATGGTGATGGACGAGATACGCAACGGACTTGCCGACTTCGGCATCGGCTATGTCGACGATGTGCCGCGATCATTCGTGACCGAAGACCTTGGCGTCGAAACCTTCCATCTTGTCATGCGGCGGGATCATGGGCTGGCGCGCCGCACGAGGATCGCCTTGCCGGCGCTGGCGGACGTTCCGCTTGTCTCGTTTCCCGTGGAGTCCCGCACCCGGCACATCGTCGACCGCGCGGCGGCGACCGCGGGACTTTCATTCCACTATGTGACGACGACGAACCGTTTGCCGACACTCCATGGACTGGTCCGCAATCGGGTAGGGCTCGCCGTCGTCCCGAGGAGCGAGCGCCCGTTACCCGATGATCCGGACCTCAACTCATCGTCGTTGGCCGGGCACGGCCTGTCGTGCCGCGTCGGGATCATGCGGCTGCGGGATCGCGAATTGACGGCGGCCGCCGCCCAATTTCTGGACGTCGTTCGAAGCTGGTGGCGGGCTTCCCGGCATGGCCCCGGCGGGAGAAATCGGCGTTACTCCTCCGGCTCGGTCGTGAACAGCAGCGGATAGCCCTTGGCGCGGCCGGCGTCGGTGGCGCGGGTGGCCTTGGTCTCGGCGACGTCCCTGGTGAATACGGCGACCACGCAGACGCCGCGCCGGTGCGCGGTTATCATCACCTTGTGGGCTTGGTCCTCGCTCATGCGGAACTCGGCCTTGAGTACCGTGACGACGAATTCGCGCGGCGTGTAATCGTCGTTGATCAGGATGACCTTGTGCAGCCGCGGCCGTTCGACCTTGGTTTTGACTTTGGTCTTTGGCCTGACAACGGTATCTGCCATTTCCAGCTAAGTCCCGAAGCGAGCGAACTCAGACGGGCCGGCAGCGCTCAGTTGGCGCGGCAATCCGCCAGGCGCTGCGCCATGGTCTGATCGCCGCGGCTGACGGCCGTCTCGATCAGTTTACAGGCTCCGGGCCGGTCCTGAAACTGGGCGTTTGCCGAGAGTTTCAGCGCGATCAGGGCGGCCAGCGCGCCGGGCTCGCCGAGTTCCGCGGCCTCCACCGCGTAATAGAGCGTTCCCTTGGGATGGCTCACATGCACATGCGGATATTCAGCAAGCAGCCGCACCACCTGCATCCTTGCGTCGAAATCCCATGTGCTGGCGCGGTCGATCAGATTGACCGCCTCCTGGACGTCGCGCGGCAGCAGCTTGCCCTCGAGGGTGAGTTGCCCGAGCATCCCTTTGGCCATCCAGCTATCGCGTGTGCCTTTCAGCAACGACAATGCGCGCTTGGGGTCGGCCGGGCCGCCTTCGCCCGCGATCAGCATTTCTGCGAGCGGGACAATGGCGCCGCCAGGATCTGGGTGGCGGGCTTCTTCGAGCAGCGTGCGGGCGCGCGCCGGATCTTCTCTACGGATCGCCAGCGCCAATTCCCTCTTCGCGCCGTATTGGTAGTGCCCGGGCGCGTTCAGCCTTTCCAGAATGTCGAGGCCGCGGGCCCGCTCGTCTGGCTTGTCCGACGTGGCCAGCAGGCTGCCGAGCATCACAAGCAAACCGCCCTTGTTGGCTTCCTTTGCCGGATTCTCGACCGCGCGCTCCGCCCAGTATCGCGCCGCGGCAGGATCGCGTTTCACAGTGGTGCCGCGATCGAGCAGCGCCGCCAGCGTGGAAGTGGCGGCGGGATGGCCGAACTCGGCCGCCTTGCGAAGGGCCTGATCGGCCTCGGCGCGCGTGACTAGCGGGACCTTGTCGAGGTCGCCGCGATCCCACGATCGATGGTGCTCGTAGAGCTGGAAGTAGGCCTCGGCACTGCCCTGCGATGCCGTCTCGCGCAGCATGGCAACTGCCTCTGTCTTCTTCTCGTAGGGCAGGTTGCGCGCATACTCGGCCTTGAGGTCTGCGTTCGCCGGGTTGGCCTCGAACGCCATCTTGCACGCGTCGTGCCGCAGGTCCCAGCGCCGGCGCTTGGCATCGTAGTCCATATACTCCCTCGGCTCTTCAAAGAGCTGCTGGCATAGTTCAATGGCGTTCTGCGGCGTCAGCACCGGTTCCGGTTGCGCCACTTTGGGCTGATCGGGGCCCGAAAACACCAGCGGCAGCGACAACACCGCCAGGACGAGAGCTACGAAAATCCCGGCCCAGAGCACGATCGTGCGCGTTGCCGAGGGGCTGTCATTTGCTGAAATTTTCGGGGGAGTAACCATGTCCGTGCCGCTAGCGGCCGCTTGCTAGCCGCGCCCCTTCTGTCGCGCCGAGCGCGAGATTTGTTCAAATAGCGGTATCGAGAGCCTGATTCTCTGGCAACTGACACGAGGAACCGTAGCTGAATCCGGCAGCGTTGCCCGAACCGCCTGAATGTTCGGCACTAACCCGAATGTGAAGGACAAATGATTTCAGCGCTTTGCGTCCGCCGTTTTGCATGTCACCATCACTGTCGTTCGACGGGAGGGCCGCAATGCGCTGGTATGTCTCGATCGGGGTCGTGCTTGTAGCCGGCGCACTCGCCGGCGGAGATGTGGCGAGTTTTGCCGCGCCGAATCCTGCGAGCCGGCCGGGCCAGCAACTGAACGCCGCCAACAAGGACGCCAATCCGACCGTCGATGTGGAACTCGTCCTTGCTGTCGACGTCTCCTATTCGATGGACCTGGATGAACTCGCGCTGCAGCGCGAAGGCTACGCGCAGGCGATCGTCTCCAAGGAGTTCCTGCAGGCGCTGAAGAGCGGGCCGAACGGCAGGATCGCGATCACCTATTTCGAATGGGCGGCCTCCACCGACCAGAAGATCATCATCCCCTGGCGAGTGATCGACGGGCCGGAGACGGCAGATGCCGTCGCCAACGAGATCGTCAAGACCCCGATCCGCCGCGCCTCGCGCACCTCGATCTCGGGCGCGATCAATTTCGCCATGCCGCTGTTCGAGGAGAACCCGCACCGCGGCCTGCGGCGGGTGATCGATATTTCCGGCGATGGCCCGAACAACAACGGCATGCCGGTGACAGTCGCCCGCGATGCCGCGATCGAGAAGGGCGTCATCATCAACGGCCTGCCGATCATGGTGAAGGAGCCGTCCTACTCCACCATGGATATCGACAATCTCGATTTCTATTACGAGGACTGCGTCATCGGCGGCCCCGGCTCCTTCGTGGTGACGATCAAGGAACGCGACAAGTTCAAGGAGGCGATCCGCACCAAGCTGCTGCTGGAAATCGCCGGCCGAACGCCCGAACGCCCGGTGGTGCCGGCCGCCGGCCGGGAGCCGCGCGTCAATTGCATGATCGGGGAAAAAATCTGGCAGGACCGGTGGGGACGGTAACCGGCATCACTTCTGGTGCGCATGTCCTATACCCTCGGCATGATGCAGTCAGGCGTCGTGCGCGTTACCCCTGGACTGAGAAACGATCGTCCGCGGGTATTCGAATATGTTCCGGCAGGCTCAATCGCCCTTGCTGCGGCGTTGGTGCCGATCCAGGCGCAGCCGCTGCGCTCTCATGCGCTTGATGCCCTCATCCCATGCTCCGGGGTGGCGGATAGACGGGTGATCCATCCCAAGATCTGCGATGCCGGACAGCGCATCTTGATCTAGGTCAATATCTCCGAACCGATGGTGCCGGACGATGCGTCGCTTGCCGCAGGTCTGGGCATTGACCCGCCTGGTGCGCATCACGTCTATCGACACCAGTGTAGGGCACATGAGATTTCCCGTCTGGATGCTGGCCGCAATGCTATCGCTGACGGGTGCAGGCCCAGGTCACGCAAAGGTCAGGATCGCGAATGATCGGGGCGGAATTATCGAGCGTTACATAGATCGATACAAGCAATTGAGGGCTTCGCGGCAATCGGTGATCATCGACGGCCTTTGCGCCTCGGCCTGTACGATCGTCCTTTCGGAGATTCCTCACGACAGGATCTGTGTGACTTCAAGAGCCAGGCTGGGCTTCCACGCGGCTTGGGATTTCGGTCTGCGCGGTCGCACGGTCACAAATCGGGGCGCGACGCGATGGCTCTACTCGATGTATCCCTTGCCGGTCCGGCACTGGATCGCCGGTCGCGGTGGTCTGACACCGCGCACGATCTTTCTGCAAGGCCGGCAACTGGAAGAGATGTATCGCCCTTGCGACCTCAATGCGCTGGCCTCCCTCGGCACGCGCAGATAATCGTCCTGGATCATTGTCTTGGAGAGGAGGCCGTCAGCGCCTGAACCTCGCCACCAATTCCACATGCGGCGTGTGGCGGAACTGGTCGACCGGCGTGACGCCTTCGATTCGGTAGCCGCCATGGATCAGAATCTTCGCATCGCGCGCGAAGGTCGTGACGTTGCAGGACACCGCAACCACCGTCGGCACCTTGCTCGCCGCCAGCTGCGTCGCCTGCGCCTGCGCGCCCTGCCGTGGCGGGTCGAACACGACCGCGTCGAAGTCACGCAGCTCCTGCGGCATCAGCGGACGGCGGAACAGATCACGCGCCTCGGCCTTCACCGGCTTCAATCCCGAGGTTGACGTAGCAGCCTTCTGCAGCGCCGCGACTGCGCCGGTATCGCTGTCGAGCGCGGTGACGCGCGACTTTGCCGCCAGCCGCAGCGCGAAGGGGCCGACGCCGCAGAACAGGTCGGCGATATGCTTGGCGCGCCTGCCATGCTCCGATACCAGCTCGGCCAGTGCCGCTTCGCCCGCCACCGTTGCCTGCAGGAACGAGCCAGGCGGCAGAGCGACCTGCGCGCTGCCCATCGAGACAACCGGCGGCATTCGCATCAGGACCAGTTCGCCATGGCGCGTCAGCCGCGCCAGCCGGTGCTGTCCGGCGATGCGCGACAGCCGCGCGATCATGGCTGACGATACCGGGCCGGAGCCGCGGACATCGATATCGAGCCCGCTATTGGTCGCCGTGATCTGGATGTCGAGCGGCTTGCTCATCGCGATCAGCGGCTCGGCGATGGCCCAGGCCGCCTCGATCGCACCGCCGAGCTGCGGGTCGAGGATCGGGCAGCGGTCGATCGGAATGATGTCGTGCGAACCCGCCGCGGCATAGCCGACCTTGAGCACGTCATGGGTGCCCATGCGCGCATGCAGGGTGATGCGCCTGCGGCCCGCGCCATGGGCGTCGATCAGCGGCGCGACGTCGCAATCGATGCCCGCCTGCGCCAGCGTCGTCACCACCAGCTCGCGCTTCCAGGCGCGATAGGCTTCGGCGTCCCAGTGCTGGATCGCGCAGCCGCCGCAGACGCCGAAATGCGGACAGAAAGGCGCGACGCGCTCCGGGCTTGCGGTTTCGACGTTGAGCAATCGGCGACGGTCGGGATGGTGGCCGGGCACCGGGCCGACCTCCACCGTCTCGCCGCCCAGCGTGTAGGGAACGTAGATATTTCCGCCGCCCGACATGGCGACGCCGTCGCCGTGGTGGCCGACATGGTCGATGACAAGGCACTCGCTCTCAGCCACGGCGCGCGCCCATGAAGAATTCGATATTGCCGTCGCCGCCTTTGATCGACGACGGAAACACCTCGATGCCGGTGCAGCCGAGGGAAGCCGCAAATGCCGAGATATCGTCGCAGATTTCCTGATGCACCATCGCGTTGCGGATGATGCCGTGCTTGGAATGCTTTCGCTCCGCCTCGAATTGCGGCTTGATCAGCGCGAGCAGTTGCGTGGGGGCCGCGGCGAGCTCCAGCGCCACCGGCAGCACCGCCTTCAGCGAAATGAAGCTGACGTCGATGACGACGACATCGGGCCGGGCGGGCAGGCGCTTGCCTTCGAATTGGCGGATATCGGTTTCTTCCATCGACACGACGTGCGGATGGATCCGCAGCGAGGGATGCAACTGGCTGTGTCCGACATCGATGGCGAACACGAGGGTCGCGCCGTTCGCCAGCAGCACCTCGGTAAAACCGCCGGTGGAGGCGCCGACGTCGAGGCAGACATGGCCCTCGATATCGATCGGATATTGCTCCAGCGCGCCGGCGAGCTTGACGCCGCCGCGCGAGACCCAGGGGTGCGCGGGCTGCGCGCTCAATTCGGCGTTGGCGGCAATGATTTCCGACGCCTTCAACACCGGCCGGCCATCGGCGGTTACGCCGCCGGCGTCGATCGCGGCGCGGGCGCGGGCGCGGCTTTCGAACAGGCCGCGCTCGACCAAAAGTACGTCCGCGCGCTTGCGCGCCGAAGTCTCGCTGTCGTTCTTGTCAGCCAATGTCAGTCCGATTTTCCGGTGGCACGATCCGCCGCGAGCGCGACGCAGGCCTCGAACGAGGTGAGATCGTGCCAGATGTCTTGAGGCGGCTCTCGCGGCGTCACCAGTCTAGCACCATGCAGGTCCAGCGTGTGGATCATCATGAGATTGTCGGGCAGGCCGAAATCCTCCACCGTGAGCCCGTCGGCGTCGATCATGTGACCGGCGTCCGACGTCGTGATGCGGAATGACCGCGCAACGCGGTCGGCGTAGATGGCCGGATCGTTGCTGTAGGCGAAGCAGAGCTTGCCGCGGCCGGCCATGTAGCCGAGTTCATAGACCGTGCCGGCGTCGGCACTGGGGCCGCGAAATGGCGTCAGATTGGCAATGATCGCATCCGCCGCATCCATCATCGCTTGATTGCCCTTGAAGATCGCGAGCGAAGCATCGAGGGCGGCGAGGTCGATTGTGTTGTCGAGCGGGTAGAGGCCGGTCATCCCATAACGGGCGCAGATCGCGGCCTTGCGGCGCCCGATCTCGATGGCGTCCGGCAGGAACACATCGGGACCTGCCAGATAGATCTTCATGGAATTACCGGCGAAAGGGCCAACCTTCGGTTCTGATCGGGTCAGAACCGAAGAAGCTGTGCCTCAGGCGAGCTTGACGGTCTCGGTCTTGTAGTCCTTGCCGAGAGCATCGAACACCTTGGCGACGATGCCCTTGGCGTCGAGGCCGGCATGGGCATACATCGCGTTCGGCGTGTCGTGATCGATGAACTCGTCGGGCAGGATCATCGCGCGCATCCGCAAGCCGCCGTCGAGCATACCGTGGTCGGACAGCGTCTGCATGACATGCGAGCCGAAGCCGCCGATCGAGCCTTCCTCGATGGTGAGCAGCACCTCGTGGTCGCGCGCCAGCTTCAGCACCAGATCGACGTCGAGCGGCTTCATGAAGCGCGCGTCGGCGATGGTGGTGGAGAGGCCATGGGCGGCGAGTTCGTCGGCAGCCTTTTCGCATTCGGCCATGCGCGTGCCGAACGAGAGCAGGGCGACCTTGTTGCCCTGGCGGACGATGCGGCCCTTGCCGATTTCGAGGGGAATTCCGACTTCGGGCATTTCGACGCCGCGGCCTTCGCCGCGCGGATAACGCACCGCGCTCGGCCGGTCGTTGATTGCAACCTGCGTCGCAACCATGTGCACCAGCTCGGCCTCGTCGGACGCCGCCATGATGACGAAGTTCGGTAGGCAGCCGAGATAGGCGTTGTCGAACGAGCCGGCATGGGTCGCGCCGTCGGCGCCGACCAGGCCGGCGCGGTCGATCGCAAAACGCACCGGCAGGCTCTGGATCGCGACGTCGTGGACCACCTGGTCATAGCCGCGCTGCAGGAAGGTCGAGTAGATCGCGCAGAACGGCTTGTAGCCTTCGGTGGCGAGACCGGCCGCAAAAGTCACGGCATGCTGCTCGGCAATGCCGACGTCGAAGGTGCGGTTCGGGAACGACTTGTTGAAGATGTCGACGCCGGTGCCGGACGGCATCGCCGCGGTAATGGCGACGATCTTGTCGTCCTTCTCGGCTTCCTTGACGAGGCTCTGGCCGAACACGTTCTGATAGGCGGGGGCGTTCGGCTTTGCCTTTGCTTGAGCGCCGGTCGCGACGTCGAACTTGACGACCGCGTGGTACTTGTCGGCAGAGGCTTCTGCCGGGCCGTAGCCCTTGCCCTTCTGCGTCACGACGTGGACCAGGATCGGGCCGGTTTCCATGTCGCGGACGTTTTTCAGAACCGGCAGCAGATGGTCGAGGTTGTGACCGTCGATCGGGCCGACGTAATAGAAGCCGAGTTCCTCGAACAGCGTGCCGCCGTCCATCATGAAGCCGCGGGAATATTCCTCGACGCGGTTGGCGCGGTTGGCGAGGATCTTGGGCAGACGCTTGTTGATCTGCTTGGCCGCCTCGCGCAGCGTGCGGTAGGTCTTGCCGGAGTAGAGGCGGGACAGGTACGCGCTCATCGCGCCGACCGGCGGCGCGATCGACATGTCGTTGTCGTTGAGGATGACGATCAGCCGCGAGTTCATCGCGCCGGCATTGTTCATGGCCTCATAGGCCATGCCGGCTGACATCGCGCCGTCACCGATCACGGCAATGACGTTGTTCTTGCCGCCGGAGAGATCGCGCGCCACCGCCATGCCGAGGCCGGCGGAGATCGAGGTCGAGGAGTGTGCGGCGCCAAACGGATCGTAGTCGCTCTCGCTGCGCTTGGTGAAGCCGGAGAGGCCGCCGCCGGTACGCAGCGTGCGGATGCGGTCGCGGCGGCCGGTCAGGATTTTGTGCGGGTAGGCCTGGTGGCCGACGTCCCAGATCAGGCGGTCGCGCGGGGTGTCGAAGGTGTAGTGGATGGCGGTGGTCAGTTCCACGACGCCGAGGCCGGCGCCGAAGTGACCGCCGGTCACCGACACGGCGTCGATGGTTTCCTGGCGGAGTTCGTCCGCGACCTGCCGCACCTGCTCGATCTTGAGCTTGCGAAGGTCGTCGGGTGTGCGAATGGTGTCCAGAAGCGGCGTCTTACTAAATGTGGTCACAGCGATATTCCAATTTTGCAAGTCAGGGCGAACGGCCTGACGCGAGACGGGAAGCGCGTTAACCGCGCCGTGAAAATCCAGACCCGCCTGCCAGTTCGGCAGGCCGGTACCTGATTTGAAACCCTAGATGCACTCCGGTTTAAACCATGTGATATGCATCACTTAGTCGCTCGGAACCCTTCCCGGTTCAGTTTCTTTAGCTATTTGAGGTGCTTGCCGCCGCCCGAAGCCAGCCGCAGGCTGCTCTCCACAGCCCATAGAACCGCAAGCTTTACACCAAAGCCGCCGGTAAAGCCAACCCGGAGAGCCGATTCGGTTCCACCGTTCTGGGGCAAAAAGCCTCGATTTTTCAACCACTGCGGCGGGCAGATGGTTCCAGTTTGCTCAAATCGGCACTTGGGGCCGCCCTTGGGGTCGCCCTTGGGGCCGCCATGGCGGCCGCTTCGATTCGCTTCCAGGCCCGATCGCGCGCCCCGGAATCGCCGGTCGCGATATCAAGCGCGGCGTCGGGGTGGGTCATGCGGGCGCTGAGCGGGACCGGTCCGCAGACGATCATGAAGAAGTCGTAGGCATTGGGCAGTTCGTTGGCCATCACGAACTGGAAATGCACGCGGAAGAACTGCCAGCGAAACTTCTTGTAATGCTCGGGCAGGATGATGTCGCGGAAGCGGACCGGCACGATCTTCGGATTGCGTCTGGCCGCGCCGACGTCGATGCCGTGGCTCGTGATCGGATCGAACTGGTAGAAATTCATCACGTCCTTGCGGGCCTGACAGTCGATCCAGTCGATCGACGGCTCGACCGCCAGCATCCGCAGATGGTCGCGAAACTCGACCGATACGGCGTGATAGCCCACGATCGGGAAATTGCCGCCGATTGTCAGCAGCACGATCCGCGGACCGTGACGGCCGAGCGCCGGATCGAGCTTGAGCGCGTGCGCCAGCATTTCGGTCGACAGGAACGATCCGGAACTATGGCCGACGATGACGATCTCGTCGGCGTCGGTACTCTTCGCCGTCTTGATGAGATGCTGCGCGAAGCGGTCGATGCGCTGATCCCATTCCGGGCGCTCGCGGCGCGAGAACTCCCAGGTCCAGATCGTGTCGCACAGCAGGTAGAGCACGTAAGTGGCGTTCTCGGTGTATTTCAGCACGGCCCCGAGCAGCGCCACGCAAATGGCAATGGCGATCGCGATGCTGAACATGTCGGGAATGCCGATGGCATTCAGGCCTTTCTCGAACACGAAGGCAATGGCGCCGGCGCACGCGGCCTCGAGCAACAGCATCAAATGGGGGTAGGTGATGAAGGTGGCGAACCGCCAGTTCGCCTTGCCGAAGCGGCCGATGGTGCCGGCGAACACGAGGCGCCAGTAGATCCACACTGCGTTGAACACCGTGCGCCAGATCGGCGACGCCAGGTCCTGCTGGATAAAATCCTCGAACCGGAGGAAATCGTAGGAGGTCCGGGTCTGCCAATCCTCAGCTTTGGTGTCGATGGTCCAGGACGCGATCTCGTCGTCGGAGGCGACCTTGGGCCGGCTGATGGTGGCCTGGAGTTGGTAAAGCCGGCCGAACTTGCGCAGCTCGGTCCGGAACATGCGGTAATATTGCGCCAGCCCGCGCGGATCGTAGCCCTGAATGTAGATAATATGGCGGTGCTCGACGCGCACGTACTGTCCCCAAGTGTGGGCGGACTATATCAGGCTGTGCAGCGCCGGAAGAACTAATTCGGCTGTTCCGTCTCCCACACGGCAAGGTAGAAACTTCGGCCAGTAAGCCCGTTTCGTGCGCCGAACGCTAAGACCGCTGGCGGGCTTACTGGACGTCGAGTGGCTCGGTCCCGGTGGACTGGCCGTTCGCGTCCGTCGTGATCTTGTCGACGCGGGCCTCCGCCTGCCGCAGCAGTTCTTCGCAGCGGCGCTTCAGCGCTTCGCCCCGTTCATAGATTGCGACCGATTCCTCGAGCGGCACCTTGCCGTCCTCCAGCCGTTTCACGATCGATTCGAGTTCCTCGATCGCGCGCTCGAAGGAGAGTTTTTTGACGTCCGCTTGCGTGTTTTCGGCCATATCGAGTTCCCGGATGCGCCCCCGGTCAGAAGCGCAGAATCAAGCAAATTATTTCGGACCTATTGTGGCGGGATCTAAGCGCCCATCAACGCGGTGACATGCGCGGCAACCGACTCTTTCAGCCCCTGCAGGTCGTAGCCGCCTTCCAGCACCGAGACAACCCGCCCCTCGGCGCTCGAATCAGCCACATCCATCAGCTTGCGGGTGACCCAGCCGAAATCGTCCGCCTTCAGGTTGAGCGAGGCGAGGGGATCGCGGTAGTGCGCGTCGAAGCCGGCGGAGATGATCACGAGCTCCGGCGAGAATTTTTGTAGCTGCGGCAGGATCAGGTTCTCGAATGCTGAGCGGAACTTGGCGCTGCCGTCTTCGGACGCCAGCGGCGCATTGACGATGGTGTCGTGCTCGCCGCGCTCGCCGCTGGCCCCGGTGCCGGGAAACAGCGGCATCTGGTGCGTCGAGCAGTACATCACGGTCGGATCGTGCCAGAAAATGTCCTGCGTGCCGTTGCCGTGATGGACGTCGAAATCGACGATCGCGGCGCGGCCGATGCCGTATTTGCGCTGGGCGTGGCGTGCGGCAATGGCGACATTGTCAAAGAAGCAGAAGCCCATCGGCTTCGAGACCTCGGCATGATGGCCGGGCGGCCGCACCGCGACGAAGGCATTCTGATGGGTTCCGGACATCACCGCGTCCGTCGCAGCCACCGCGCCGCCGACGCCGCGCATCACCGCTTCCCAGGTGCCCGGCGACATCGAGGTGTCGCCATCGATATAGATCATACCGCTCTGCGGGGCGATATGCCTGAGTTCGCCGACATAATGCTCGCCATGGCACAGCGTGACGGAATCGAGATTGCCTTCCGGTGCCTCGCTGCGCGTGAGCGGCTTGAAGCGCTCGTCCGCCAGCACCTCGGCGACCGCGCGCAGCCGGTCGGGACGCTCCGGGTGCCCCGGGGGCGTGACATGGTCGAGGCAGGCGGTATGGGTCAGAAGCAGCGTCATGCGATAATCCTGGCGTAGAAGAGCGCGCCGGCAAGGAGCGGCTAATCTAGGCCGTTAGAGGCCGCTCGGAAAGGCCCACGGCGCGGGCTCAGTTGATCCGGACGATGCGATCGGCGGAGGTCGGGCCGACCGGGCTGTTCGCCGCAAAATAGGTATGCAGCGCGTCGACGTCATAGACGCCAATCAGCGGTGCGGTTCCTTCCGTCAGCACGGTAAAACCGTCGCCGCCAACGAACAGGAAATTGTTGACGGTGACGCGATAGTGCGCAGCAGGATCGATCGGCTGTCCGTTCAGCGACATCCGTTCGGCGATGATGCGCTCGCCATCGCCCTTCGATCCGTCCCATGCGTAGCTGAAGCCTTTCGACACCTGCAGGATCCGCGGCCGCTTCGGGTCGCGCCATTGCTGCTCCAGCATGTCCTTGATCTGCTTTCCGCTCAGCGTCAGCGTCACCAGTTGATTGCGGAACGGCTGGCTGGCGAACAGGTCGGCATAGGTCACCGCGCCATCTTCCTTCCGCGTGACATCGGCGCGGACGCCGCCGGGATTGGTGAAGGCGATGACCGCACCGCCTTTTGCTTCCGCGCTGGTCGCGGCGAGTTGCGCGTCGGCGATGATGTCGCCGAGCGGACTTTCGCCGGCGGCATTCGGCACGCGCGACAGCGTCGCTGTCACCGAACCTGCAGGGCGGTTGGCGATCGGCGCGGCCAGCCTGTCATAGGCGTCAAGCAGCGCGGTCTGTTGCGCATCCTTCGCAAGCGTTGCGGTGCGGACGATATTGTTGCCGGCCCTGGCGCTGACGACGTCGCGCGTCACGGGATCGAGTTTCAGATCGATCGCGGTGACCAGCGTGCCGTATTTGTCGCCGGAAGTGACGAGCCGCCCGTCGATCTCGCAGACATAGGCGCGGTGGGTATGGCCGGAGACCACGACGTCCACTGCCTTGTCGAGCCTTTTGACGATATCGACGATCGGCCCGGAAATGCCGGGACATTCGTTGTAGTCCCCGGTCGGCAATCCGCCCTCGTGGATCAGCACGACGATGGCCTCGACGCCGCGCGCCTTCAGCTCCGGGATCAGCGCGTTCACCGTCTCGGCCTCGTCGCGGAATTCGAGGCCGGCAATGCCGACAGGCGAGACGAGGCCAGGCGTGCCTTTCAAAGTCAGGCCGATGAAGGCGACCGGAATGCCTTCGAATGTGCGAATTTCATAGGCGGGAAACACCGTCTTGCCGCTGCTCTTCTCGAACGTGCTGGCGGCGAGATAGCGAAATTTCGCGCCGGTAAACGGATGCGGCCCCTGGCATTTGTCGACCGGATGGCAGCCGCCGTTCTGCATGCGCAACAGCTCGTCTTTGCCCTCGTCGAATTCGTGATTGCCGACAGCGGAAATATTCAAGCCCATCATCGACAGCGCTTCGATCGTCGGCTCGTCATGGAACATCGCCGACAGAAACGGGCTGGCGCCGATCAAATCGCCGGCCGCGACGAAGATGGAATTCTTGTGCCCCCCGCGAAGCTGGCCGACCAGCGTCGCCATGTGCTCGGCGCCGCCGGCTTCGACGGTGATCTTCTTCGTCCCGTCCTCGGGATCGGCGATCGTGATCCCGCCCGAGGGCGGGCGAAGATAGCCGTGAAAATCATTGATCGCGAGAATGCGCAGGTCGACCGGAGCGGTGGTTTGCGCGCTTAAGGAAGCGATGGGCGCCAGCATGATCGCGAGCGCAAGGAAAGGACGGAAGAGAACTTTCATGGCCTTGATGTTTCCGCATCATTGCCTGCGACAAACGCGAAGCGTTTGTGCAAGGGAGCGCAGCGACGCAATCCATTATTTCTTGATGCGGCGCAATGGATTGCTTCGCTGCGCTCGCAATGACGGTGGGGCGAGAGCGTGCCTTCAACTACCCCTTCTTCCGCTCGAAGAACGCCTTGAACGCCGTCACGGCTTCCTTCGAACGCAATCGTTCGCCGAACAGATGGCCTTCCTGGTCGATCCGGCGCGTCATGTCCTCTGGCGGCAGTTTTAGCAGTTTGCGCGTGATTGCGACCGCTTCTGCCGGCAGTGCGCAGATCTCGCGCGCGACCTTGCGCGCCTCGGCTTCGGTGTGTCCGGGCGCCACAACGACATTGACGAAGCCAGCCTCGCGCGCCTCGTCAGCGGAAAACTTGCGGCCCATCACCAGCATGGCGAAGGCGCGCTGGTGGCCCATGGTGCGCGGCATCAACAGGCTGGAGGCGGCTTCGGGCACCAGTCCGAGATTGATGAACGGCGTGGAGAACGTCGCGGTCGTGCTCGCCAGCACATAGTCGCAATGGAACAGCATGGTGGTGCCGATGCCGATCGCGACGCCGTCGACGGCGGCGATGATCGGCTTGACGTTGTGCGCCAGCGAATAAAGCAGTTCTACGGCGTTGGAGGCGCCGCGTGGCGTATCGGTATTCGACGTGCTCTCTTTCAGAAAATCCTCAAGATCGTTGCCCGCGGTGAACACGCCCGAACCGCCGGTGATGATGATGCAGCGGATATCGGGATTGTTCTGCGCCTTGTCGATTGCATCGCTCATTTCGCGATACATGTCCTGGGTGAACGCGTTCTTCTTCTCGGGCCGCCGCAGCTTGATCACGCGCGTCGCGTCTTCGTCCGACACAATGAGGTGTCCGGTCATGAACTTGCCCCTAAAAGCAGGCGGCCGCGGTGCCGCTGGCCAATCATCCGGTCCTATCCTACATGATCCGGCAAGGGCCCCAACCACTCCGTGCAATTTTCCCGGGGGAGCATGATCCGGACCCGAAGGGCCGCGTTAGCGCAAAGTGGCCCCCGGTTTTCCGAAAAGATCATGCTCAAATAACAACATGACGCGGGGATGGCTTCCGGCGGAAAGCCATCCCGACCACGAGGATAATGCAATGCAGCTAGGCGGAATTCATCATCTGACCGCGATCTCGGCGAAGCCGCGGGAGAATTTAGCGTTTTACACCGGCCTGCTTGGCATGCGGTTGGTCAAGAAGACAGTCAACCAGGACGACGTCAGCGCCTACCACCTGTTCTACGCCGACGGCAAAGCCAATCCCGGCACCGATCTCACCTTCTTCGATTTTCCCGCGGCGCCTGAACTGCGCGGAACCAATTCGATCTCGCGCACCGGCCTGCGCGTTGCCGGCGAGAAGGCTCTCGGCTACTGGCGGGATCGACTCAAGAAGGCCGGCGTGGAGGCCCGCGACATCACCGAGGTCGACGGCCGTCTGACGCTGCCGTTCGAGGACGGTGAGGGGCAGCGGCTGGTGCTGATCGACGATGGCGGTGCGGGGCCGGCCTCGCCTTGGGAGAAGAGTCCGGTGCCGGCGGAGCATCAGATCCGCGGGCTCGGTCCGATCGTGCTGACCGTGCATGATCTATCGCGCACCACCTTCGTGCTGGCCGAGGTCATGAACATGCGCCGCGTGCGGGAGTATGCCGCTCACGGTGCGCAGATTCACGTGTTCGAGATGGGCGAGGCAAGGGGAGAGAGCAACCCCGCCGTTGAGCTGCATGTGCTCGAGGATAAGACCTCGCCGATCGCCCGCCAGGGCGCCGGCGGCGTGCACCATGTCGCGTTCCGCACCCCCGACGAGGCGCAGTATCACGCCTGGACGAAACGTCTGACGGACTTGCGCATCCCCAACAGCGGCGAGATCGATCGCTTCTATTTTCGCAGTCTCTATTTCCGCGAACCCAACGGCATCCTGTTCGAGATCGCGACGGATGGTCCCGGTTTTGCGACCGACGAGCCGATGGAGACACTCGGCGAAAAACTGGCGCTGCCGCCGTTCCTGGAGCCGCGAAGGACGCAGATCGAAGCGGGGCTGAAGCCGATCGAATGAATTCCGCAGCTTCGTAGGATGGGTGGAGCGAAGCGATACCCATCACCTCACCGCACACCGTGCTCGATGGGCATCGCTTCGCTCCACCCATCCTACGCGCTAAAAGCTGTTCGAGCGTTTGGAGGGCATCATGAAGGTTTACCGATATCTCACGGGCAAGGATGATGCCGCATTCTGCCACCGAGTGACCGACGCTTTGAACCGCGGGTGGCAGCTTTACGGACAACCGACTCTGACATTCGACCAGAAGCGCGGCGAAGTGATCTGCGGGCAAGCCATCACCAAGGATGTCGAAGGCAAGACTTACGATTCCGAAATGGATTTGTCGAAGTTGTAGCGCAGCGAATCCCATCGCAGTCCCAGGCGGCATCGCTTCCGCCTTCGCTCGTTGAGCTACGGCGGATAAAGTCCCGCCACCCATCCTACGGGCTGTGCGTCTCGCGCATGTGGGCGCGGGCCTTCGGCTTGGAACAGGGGATACGGAACTTGACGACGAATGCAGAGCGCCCGCGAAGGGTCAGAGTTCCTTCCGTAGTTCTCCGGTCGTGAACATAGTTCCGCCTTCTCAGCTGCGTTAAACGCCAGTGTTAGCTCGTCGTAGCGCAGATGCGCGGATCGCTCCCAGGCGGGAGCCATTGCATTTGATACGGAGCATCAAATGAATTCCAGTCTTGAAGACCGGCTCGCGGAAGGGCAGATCGCAAGTTTGGATCAGCAGCTTTCGAACCTGGCGCGCGAAGTGGGAATCGGTCCTTCGGTCCCGCCGACCAGCATGAACACGTCTCGCCCCCCGCCGGCAACGAGTCATCGATTGGCGGATTGGCGCTATCTGGCTTTCGTTGGCTCTCTCTCGGCAGCATTCATTGGTGTCGCTGCCTGGTGGTGGTCATCCTCCGCCGATACGGTGATGATGGCCCCCTCAGATCCGGCACCTCTGACACAGGCGGCGCCGGAAGCCGCTGCGCCGAAAGATGTCGCGTCGGCTGCTGTTGTTCTGTCTTCCGAGTTGGCGCAGCAGCTAGAACCGATGGCGGGCGATCTCGCTGCCTTGAGGCAAACGGTCGAACAGCTCAAGGTGAGGCAAGAACAATTGGTCCGCGACAATGAAAATCTCACGAGCCAACTCGACGCGAGCCGGGAAGCAATGGCACGCAACAACAGTATCATCGAGCAGATCAAGGCGACCCAGATCCAGATGACGCGCGAAAGCCAGACGCTTATCGAGCGGGTCAACACAAGCCAGGAACAACTCGCCCGCAATGTCGCCAGCGCTTCAGAGCCAAAGGCGGTGCCCGAAGCGCCAAAGATGATGTCTGAAGAGCCAAAGGTGATGCCCGAAATACCACTGCCGCGTCCGCGGCAGGCGACCACTGTCGGTCAGACGCAAAAGCCGACGCCAGCCCCGGCGCGGCCGCAAGCCAAAAAAACGCAACCGTTATTGGCATGGCCATGGTCAGTGCGCTAATGCACCCGGCCGCCTGACGTCGACGCAAACAAATTCGTTATGCCCGGCAAAGAACCGCGCCAGCGTGAGATAGCCTGTGGCTCCTCAGGCTTCGTTCTTCGGCGTGTATTTACCGAGCACGCATTTGTAGCCTTGCAATCGCCACGCGTGATAGGGCCCCTTGGCGAGCCAGTCGGCGATGCCGATTTGCGCGTTGACTGCGCAGGCGCCCATGGTGATGCCGGACTGCTCGCTGGTGGTAACGACCTTTTCGAGGCAGAGCTGGCTGTTGCAGAGAACGGCGATGAGAGTAACGAGCATGGTGACCTTCGTCGTTGAATATCCGGCTCGCTCACGCCATGCAGGGTTCGTGCCAGCAGGGTGCGCGCCCGGCCTTCAGGAAATCGGCCCGCAAAACTACGCACTTCAAAGCCGCGCCATTCGGCGCGGGACGGTCTAGTCAAACGCTCAAGGGAAACAATTGCAGTGAAAGTAGAATCCGGGCGTGGACGATTCGCAAAGCGTAGAACTACGGTCTCTGCGGCGGATTAGCCTGACTGTCATTATGCAGCAACAGTTCTGGATGGCGTTGTTCGGCACGCGATGCCCGCAGCGCTTCTCAGATTCAGATCGTCCGAATGATTTCGTCCGCGACCCGCTTTTCGGACTCAATTCGAACATCGCGCGATGCTCGCCTCGCGCTCCACGTTGGAGCGGTTGCGGCCGGAGAGCAGGATGCGGCATTCGTGCAACAACCAGCGTCGTAAATTCCGGAAGGCGAATCGTTGAGCAGCGATGGCCTGCGTGTGCGGGTATAATCGCGTCAACGAATCCGAGAAGGGGTTTTCGATGTCGAAGTTTGCGATTGGCGAGCAAGTCGAAAACGTGGCCAACGATCACGAGTCGGGCCCGGTTGTGGCCGTGTTTCCGACCGTTGACGGGAGCTTTAGATATGCCGTCGACACGGACGGCTACGGCGCACGTCAGTTCTTTGTCGAGCAAAAGCGGACTTTCGTCGTTTCGAGGCAGGGCGCCACATGACAGGCCGTGCAACCACGCGAGCGATCTCCGCGACCGAACCGGCGGAGGGCGACAGCGACGCCATGCGCATCAGGCATCAGCTTGATGCCTGGGCCAATGCCTCAAATCGTGCCCCTAGACTGGTGACAACACCGGAAGCCCTCAGCATGGAGCCATCCGGCGAGGCGCCCCAGGCAGCAAAGAAACGCAGCCGCTCCTCTTCGGCGGCCGGTCGTAGCAAAGCCACCAGGGCGACCAAGGCCAAGGCATCGGCAACGGCAACGGAAGCGACCGAGGCCAACGTCGAGCCGGAGATGCCGAACGCGCCGCTTGAGCCGCCGACGGTTTCCGCCGAGGCGGCCGTGCCGGAGGCCGTTTCTGTCGTTCCCGCCCCACCAACGCGCGAACGCACCAGCCGCGCCTTTGCCATTGCTGCCGCTCTCGCGCTGGCGACGGTCGCTGCCTATTTTTCGGTCGCCGGCATGGCCGAAATATTTCCCGGCGATCCCGTTGCGGTCATGGTGCTCGCCGCCACGATGGAGGCCGGCAAGCTCGTGATCGCCGGATGGCTGGCCGCGCATTGGCGCCAGACCAGCTGGAAAATGCGCTCCGTCATGGTCGCGCTCGTCGCCGGCCTCGCGCTGATCAACGCCGCCGGCGTGTTCGGCAAGCTGGTCGAGGCGCATGTCAGCGTCGCGGCCACGGCGCGTTCAGGCGTCACCGAGCGCATTGAATCGCTCGACGCCCGCGTGGTGGCGCAAACGGCTGCCGTCGCCGATCTCACCGGCCGCATCGCGCAAATTGACCGGGCGGTCGATGAATCGACACGGCGCGGGCGGGTGACGCGGGCTCTCAACATCGTCAGCCAAGAGCGCGCGACGCGGGACGGGCTGGATACGCAGCGGCAGGCCGCTACCGCAATGCTGGTCGACCTGCAGGCACAACGCGCGGCGCTGGCCGGCGAACGCGCTCGCATCGAAGCGTCCACCGGTCCGATCCAGTATCTCGCCATGATGGTCGGCGCCGCGCCCGAAGCCGCGGTGCGATGGCTGATATTGCTGATGGTGCTCTGCTGCGATCCGGCAGCAATCGCCCTGACGGTCGCGGCGGCCAGTTCACGCCGCCAATGAATGGTGGGGCGATATCCGGGGCGTCAACTTCATTTGTTCCCGCATCTCGCGGAGCCCGTCATCTCTGCGCGAGCGCAATTGCGCTCGTCGCGGGCGCGCATTCGCGCGACCGTTGGCTCATGCGGGCTACGCGCCGTTCGCTTGACTGATCAAGCCTCGCCGTCTTCCCGCGTGGGCAGGAAGGGCATGCGGCGGACCGGCTACATGGTCCGGCCTTTGGACAATTTTGCCGTTTTGGCATTGGCTGTTTTCGTGCGCTTTGCCGTGCGGTGATTGTCTCGCGCGGTTAAGCGCTCGCGCTTCTTGATGCTCGCTTGCGCTTCCTGCGTCTTCGATCCGCCACGGCGGGAGGCATACTCCTTGCCGTCGATCGGTCCCACATGCGGCGGATCCCGGTCGAGATACGGCCGCCCGATGCCGAACGTCTTGCCGTTTTCGTCGATCCACTTCCAGAGCTTGTCGGTGGAGACCCAACGTTGCGCCCGCGTCGCGCCCTTGACGCTGACGATGTCGGCCGCGAGCCCGTGGCCATAACCGCCACGCAAACTCCCGCCATGGTAGGATCGATCGGTTGCCGCTTTCAGGCCGCTTGCGATTCCCTGGCGGTAGTCGTCGCGAAACGCGCTGGTGATGCCGGGCGATAGTCCGGCCTGCTCGGCGGCGTGCAGGGCATGAAAGAGCTTCAGCTTGAAGCTCTTGTCCATGCCACCGATCACGTAGTCGATCATCGCCATGCCGGCTCTGTCGGCCGCCTTCGGGTCCTTCCAGGTAAAATCCTCGTCGACGCGCTTGGTGAAGGTCCTGGTGACGGTGATCGTCTTGCCCTTCCTCTTGATCGTCACTTTCCGCCGCTCATGCACCTTGATGGCGTCGATCTTGGGCGCCCGCTCATAGAGCGCCCACAGATAGCGATCGATGCAGATTTCCGCGACCAGACATTCCTCGTTGATTTCGATGGTGCTCACCGCCGGCAGGCCAGTGTCGCGCATCGAAGCAGGTGTACTCGCCGCGGCCACATCGGCTGCAGGTGCGTCTGATGCCAGCACCTCTGTCGGATCGGTCAGCGAGGCCACGACAAAAGATTTCGGCTCTTCCGGGGCGGCCGTCGCGTCAGGCGCTTTCGTGATGTCCGGCGCTTTCTCGATCACGGTCGCCGCAGGGAGCGGCGCCTCGATGGCATCGATGGCGGCGCTTGCCAGCGCGATCACCGGCGGCGTGACCACGGGCGGCGTGACCACCGGCTCGGCGCTCGCGATGCGAGAAGGTTCCTTGCGTTCCGCGGTTGAAGCCGCCTCGGCGCTCTCGATCGAAGCGCCGGCATTCCTGACAGAAGCGCTGACTCGTTCGATGGGCGCCGCACCAGGGCTGGCGAGCCAGACGAGAACCCAGCTCAAGAGAGCCACGCCCGAGAGAAGGTTGATTCGACGCTGCGCCTTCGTCGCCAATCGCCATGGGTCCATTGTCCGGCCTCCAAGGCTCCGCAAGAGCCTGATTGCACAAGCACGCGATTGGCTCATTCTTCGGATTGCGAGATGAATGCGCAACGGCCGGAGACTACGGGATCATTCGTTTTTTCAGGGGTGTTGCTGCGGTACAACGCGCTGCGGCATGGAACTTGTTGTGTATTTTTGAGACTTGTGTGCGCTACCCGACAGAGGAACAAGAGATCGCACGACCGTACGGCGGTTAGCGAAGCGTAATCCGCCGTTGCTTCGTCGAGTCGCGCTTGTGAAAGCCGGTTACGTTTCACTAACCCATCTTGCGAATTGTTAGCCCAGCAACACCGCGTCGGCACCGTTCACCGCATCGGCTGAGTCCGTCACCGTCTTCTCCAGCGAGCTCGCCTGCACGGTGATGTTCTCGGCAAAGAATCGCGCCACCGTCACGTAGCGTTGCGGATCGCCGGCCTCGCCATTGCTCTTGGCGGCGAGCGCTTCGCCGGCCAGCATGCAGCCGCCGAGCGTCGACCCGAACAGGCGCAGGTAGGGCGTCGCGCCGGCGAGCGCGTCGTTCGGCGCGGAATTAACGCGCTCCAGCAGCCATTTGCTGGCGCGCTCGAGCGAGCCGAGCGCATCGCGCAGTTTGGCGCCCGTGCTGCCGAAGGCCGGATCGTTCGAGGTTTCGACCTGCTTGACGATGCCGCCCAGTTCGTCGAGCAGCGCCCACACCGCTGCGCCGCCATTGGCGGCGAGCTTGCGCGTGACGAGGTCGATCGACTGGATGCCGTTTGTGCCCTCGTAGATCGAGGTGATGCGCGCGTCGCGGTAGTGCTGTGCGGCGCCGGTCTCCTCGATAAAACCCATGCCGCCGTGGATCTGCACGCCGAGATACGTCACCTCGTTGCCGATGTCGGTGGAGAACGCTTTTGCAATCGGCGTCAGCAGCGCGCCGCGGGCGGCAGCATCGGCGCGCACCTTTGCGTCCTTGGCGCGGGTGGCAACGTCGAGCGCGACGGCAGTAGCGTAGCAGATGGAGCGCGCCGCAGCGGTCATGCTGCGCATCTGCAGCAGCATGCGCTTGACGTCGGGATGCACGATGATCGGATCGAGTCCGTCGCCCGTCTTGCCGACGGCGCGACCTTGCTTGCGCTCCTGCGCGAAGGCAAGGGCCTGCTGATAGGCCCGGTCGGCGATGCCGACGCCTTCGAGGCCGACGCCGAGGCGGGCCTGGTTCATCATCGTGAACATGCAGAGCATGCCCTTATTTTCCTCGCCGATCAGGTAACCGATCGCGCCGCCCTGATCGCCCATCGTCATGGTGCAGGTGGGGGAGGCGTGCATGCCGAGCTTGTGCTCGACGCCGCTAGGATAGATGTCGTTGCGCGCGCCGAGCGAGCCATCGGCATTGACCAGGAATTTCGGAATCAGGAATAGCGAAATCCCCTTGGTGCCCGCAGGTGCATCGGGCAGGCGGGCCAGCACGAAATGCACGATGTTATCGGTCATGTCGTGGTCGCCATAGGTGATGAAGATTTTTGTTCCTTTGATGCGGTAGGTGCCGTCACCGACAGGCTCGGCGCGCGTCCGCAGTGCGCCGACGTCGGAGCCGGCCTGCGGCTCGGTGAGCTGCATGGTGCCGGTCCATTCGCCGGAGACGAGCTTCTCCAGATAGATCCGCTTCAGCTCCTCGCTGCCATGGGCGTCGAGCGCCTCGATCGCCGAGAGCGTCAAGAGCGGGCAGAGGCCGAAGGCGATGTTCGAGGCGCTCCAGATTTCGGTGCAGGCGGCGTTGATCGCCAGCGGCAGGCCCTGGCCGCCGAAGGCTTCCGGCCCCGACACCGCGTTCCACCCGGCCGCGGCCCAGCGCTGATAGGCATCCGGCCAGCCGGGGGCGGTGGTCACCTTGTTGTCCGCCAGCTTGATGCCGTGTTCGTCGCCGACGCGGTTCAGCGGCGCCAGCACGTCGCCGGCGAATTTGCCGGCTTCCTCCAGCACAGCTGCGGCAATATCACCGTCGAAATCGCCGTAATGGCCGGCCTTCACGGCCGCCTGCAGCCCGGCGCCGTGGTTGAGCGAGATCAGGATGTCGGAGATCGGCGCGCGGTAGGTCATGACTAAAATCTCGCTTTTCTGGCCAATGTGCTGCCGCCGTCTTCCCACGAAACCGGGGTTCTCTCAACTCTCCGCCGGACGGTATTCGGCCGTGCAGGCGGCACCAGACCGGCCCAGGAGACCCGGAGCGGTGACCCATTATAAAGGGTCGGGGTCAATGCAGCCGATTTTGACGTGAAATTCGCCCCCACGGCCTGTTGAAATGGCGTGGCTCCCTCTATAGACCGGCGGTGCCGGACAAGGGATCGCGTTGGTCGATCCGACCGTTCCGGCCCGGCCTGTTGGGGCGTAGCCAAGCGGTAAGGCAGCGGATTTTGATTCCGCCATTCGGAGGTTCGATCCCTCCCGCCCCAGCCAATTGATATTGCTCGTCTAATCGCCTTTTTTGGTTGCTTCATTTGGAATGGCGCGATTCCGCTGCCCGTTGAAGAGAGATCGCTATTTCGTTCGCCACCTATTCGTTGCCAGTGCAAGTGACGCAGTCATCGGTGCATCGATGGGAGAAGCGGGTCTCCAATCTCAGGCGCTCATAAACTACGTCATGCGAAAGACTGGTTGAGATATCGTAGGTTCGGTTGGTGTGGGACCGGGACATCCCCGCGTGACGGTCACGCGGCGGCTCGGACCGATGCGCGATAACGGATGCTGTCGACCGGAGACGGTTACAGCATCCTCGCCGATGACATAAGAGCGGCCCTTTGCTTCCTGTCTACCAGCCGCGAATGATGAACCTTGGTCCGCCGTAGCGGCGATCGTAGTAGCCGGGGCCAGCGTAGTAGTTGTAGCCCCGGCCGGGGAAGTAGCTGGGGTCGTAGTAATAGCGCAGGACATAGCGTGGTCCCCGGGTCCGCCAGCAGCGCCCATAATACTCGTTGCAGATCAGACCGACCTGATCGACGTTGGAGATTTCGACGGAGCTGATCGTCGTCGCATTGATGGGCGCGGCGAAAGCGGCGGACGCGAGCAGCACGGAACCGAATACGCCCAGTGCGATGGCCTTCATGGATTTCTCCCTTCGGTTGGCCTTGCCGCAGCGTGCGTCCGGGGAAAGCATCAATTGGCGTTGGAACGCTACCGCTGACGACCGGGTTCTGGTGCTCCGAAACGCTCTCAGTCTGATATCCGGGCGATGAGATTGGCGTTGCCCGCGCGCAGGCCCTCCAAACGCGACCAGCCGCGTTGCTACTAACGCGGCTTGCTCGTCCCCGGGGGATATTCTCAATCGCTTCCAGGATTTCGGCACGCACGTCCTTATTGTGCTGGGCGAAGACGGATCAAAAATTGAGCTGGATCAATCCGAACAAGCCATGCGCGACCCTTCCCGTACCGCCGCTGCTCACCGGGTAGTCCCAATTGGCTGAATATTCCACGGCCACCTTCAGCCCATCCATTACCCACTCGCCTCCGGTAAGGAAAAGCCGGTGTTGCGGGACGAATCCGATCCGGGTTGGCACGCCGTTTTGCAGGATCGAAACACCCGCCATGTCTTTGCTGCCGGAATATCCCACCGAGATGAAATTGCCCTGCGCGCCTATCTCCGTTATCCATGGGTTCCAGTCAAACTGGTAGGCAATCGAGGCCTGCCAAGTCATCGGCATCATGCTCCGCGCAATGCCGAGCCCATCGACAAACCTGGCGTCCTGAATTGCTGCATTTACCTCGCCTACGAACGCGAACGGGCCGAAACTGGTTTTGAGGCTCGCGGCCATTCCGGGAATCTGCCCGATCTGGCTCAGGAACGGGAGGTAAGACGAACGCAGAAATCTGCTTTCGAAAACGGAGCTGCTATAGTCGACATGGAAGTCAAGGGTCCACGGACAAATCCACGAATCCGTCAGTTGGTCATACGGCACGCCGCAATGGCCCCTTGTCCGGAAACCGAGACTGACGTTGTAATCGTCGATTTTCGTTCGGCCGGGTATGATGCTGTCGCTACCTTTGTAGGTCATGACTGAGCCATAGAAGGGCGCCGGGTCGAAGGGGAATGTGACTGGCGTAGGCCGGAACGGACGCTCAGGCAGCGGGGTGTAGCCGAGCCAACCCATGAATTGTCTCACCGCCGGTGCGACGACCAACGGACTTACGCGTGGAACAACGACGGGCGCCGGCGGCGGCTGCCGCGGTGGGGTTGGCCAGGCGAATTCCAGGCCTCCCGCCGTCTGACGGTTTTCAAACACCTCGGTTGTCAGCGGAGTGCCGATCGATAGCGTATCCAGGCGCGCCACGCCCGTGGACGTACCGAAATGCAAAACCTCCACGCCGAAGCGGGCCGCGATCGGGAATTGCATCAGATCGCCTACCAAAATGTGAGTCCGATCAAGCGTGAAGCGATCCACGCCTATGCCAGCGACGTTGGTCGGTACCACTGGTTGATTCCCGGTCGGGAATATCGCGCCAGTGCCGCTCTCGAAGTGGAGAACCAGAGCACCGGTCAACCAGTCGCTCAGCTTGATATCGAAATCGAGTTCAGCTGTACCCAGCGACAGGTTTTCCTGGGTAGGGCCGGTGAATGAGCCGGTCCGCGAGGCCAGGCCTTCAACCACGCCGCTCAGCGAGAGGAAGCTATTAATTTTGGGTCCGGTCTTCGAGAGCGAGTCCCGGATGATCTGGCGCGTCGCGTTCTCGTTCGCCGCCCAGCCGATTTCCAGCCATCTTATACGCTCGTTAAGCGGCCTCTTCGCTGCGGCTTCGGACAAATCCGGAGCGGGCAGAGCGGGCGGAGCGACGGGCGGCGCCACAACAACCGTGGGCGCGGCTGCCGCCGCAGTCGCGGCAGGTGTCGGACGTTGCTGCGCCGGAGCGGGCTTGACACGCCGCGTCGGCGACGCGCCCTCTAGGGCACTGAGACGTTCGGAAAGTTTGCGGTTCTCCGCCTTTAGCTCCCCGAGCGTGCGCCGGAGAGCTGCCACGTCCTCGCTCTCCGCGGCGGCGGTATAAGAAGGGACAAACAACATGAGGCTGAACAATGCCGGTACAGCGCCAAAGGCCAGCGGGTACCGGGAATAGTCGCGGTGCCAACCGCGCGCAGTTGATCTTACGGTGCCAGTTTCTGCATCGTGCCACCGTCGCCCAGATCGGGCGACGCGCTCATTCCGCTTACCCCAGATCATGCGCGGCCCCATCACTACCGCAGTTCGACGTCACTCGGTCGAACCAACTCGTTCATAACAATTGCGCTCTGGTAATCAGACTGTCTCGGCCAGCGTTTCATCCGTCAGGCCGATTGCAGACAAGAGCCCGCTCAACAACGCGGAGCAAATAATTGCCGGAGCCCCCCAGCAATGTTGGGACAAGAGTGACGCGTATGACGAATTACGCAAGCGCCACGAAGTGATCTATCCAAAGTGATGTATCTAGATTACACGCAGGAGCTGCGAACAGCCTCGCCGGCTGTCAGGCAACTTCAAGTGGCGATAGAGTTTTTGCCATCTAAAGTGCGCAAGTGCGTGAAGACGCGTGACCCAATTGGAGCCGGCATGTAGTCCAAATAGGTGGATTGTGCCGACAAGAAGATCAACTTAAAATTTTCACTCGCCTTAATCTAGTCCTCGGTCGGGGAAAGGCAGCATTGCGGAATTTTGATTACGGCGAAGCCTCACTATGGCGTTAGCGCGACCGAAAATAAAGCCGGCGCAAGGCCGACGAAAAATTCGGACTCGTGGGAATAATATAGTTGGTCAACAATTGTGTTGCCTCTACGAGTGACACAGCGATCAGAAAATCCCGCGTTCAACGGGCCCTCGCAAACGGAGTTCGACTACAGCCACAGATCGAAGACAACCAGAGGTCAAAAGAGGGGGCGTCGAAATGTTGGCGTGGCTCATATCCTCTAGCGTGCGTTTGCGCACCCTCGTTGTAGTTGTCGCTGCTGGCCTGCTGATCCTGGGCGCCGTCGATGTCAGGAACAAGCCGCTCGATGTCATCCCCGAATTGGCGTTGCCCTCGCTCACTGTGAAAACGGAATCGCTTGGCCTCTCCAGCGCCGAGGTTGAATCGCTGATCACTGTGCCGCTGGAGGCGGACCTGCTCAACGGTGTGCCGTGGCTGCAGGTTATCCAGTCGGAATCGATGGCGGGGCTTTCGACGATCGAGATGATTTTCGCGCCCGGCACCGATCTGATGAAAGCGCGCCAGATGGTGCAGGAACGGCTGACGCAGGCGCACGCGCTGCCGAACGTCTCCAGCCCACCGACGATGCTTCAGCCGGTGTCCTCGGCCAGCCGAGTGATGAACGTCGGCCTGAGTTCGAAATCCGTCTCACTGATCGACATGTCCGTTCAGGCGCGCTGGAACATCGCACCGCGTCTCGCCGGAGTTCCGGGTGTGGCGAATGTGTCGATATGGGGTCAGCGCGAGCGGCAGGTGCAGGTGCTTGTCGATGCCCGGAACCTGAACAAGAAGGGCGTCAAGCTCGATCAGGTGATCAAGACGACAGGTGAGGCGGTGTGGTCCTCGCCGCTCACCTATCTGAACTCATCCACGCCTGGCACCGGCGGCTTCATCGAAACGCCGAACCAGCGGCTCAGCATCCGTCACCAGTTGCCGATCTCGACCGTAGGTACTTTCGCCAAGGTGCCGCTCAGCGGCACGACTACGAGCGTCGGCGACGTCGCCTATCTCGTGGAGGGGCATCAGGCGCTGATCGGAGACGCCATCGTCGGCGAAAACCCCGGCCTGATGGTGGCGATCGAGAAGTTCCCCGGCTTCAACACGTTGGACGTGACGCGCGGCGTGGAACGCGCGCTCAACGAGCTGAAACCCGGGCTGCCCGGTATCGAGATCAATACGACCATCTACCATCCCGCGAGCTTCCTCGAACGCGCGACCAGCAATCTGGGCAAGGCCATGCTCATTTCGATCATCCTGGCTGCCATCGTGCTTGGCCTTCTGATGGGCAGCTGGAGGAGCGCGGTTATCGCCCTGGTCGCGATCTCATTGTCGTTCGTCTGCGCTGAACTGCTGTTGAAGGCCGCCGGAATCCCGCTCAGCATGATAGTCGTCGGCGGCCTGCTGATGGCATCCGGCGTCATCGTTCATGACAGCATTATCGACTTCGAAAATGTGCTGCGCCGCTTGCGGGCACCGCAACGCGACGGACGGTCCAGCTTCATGGTCGTCGTCCGTGCGATGCTGGAAACGCGTCGGCCGATGCTGTACGCGTCGCTGATCGTCGTACTCGCAGTGTTACCCGTTCTGTTCATGTACAGCCGGTCCGCCGCGTTCTTTGCGCCGATGGCCTGGGCCTATATCGCAGCCGTGTCTATCTCGATGCTGGTGGCGCTGATCGTGACCCCCGCGCTGGCCGCCGTGCTGCTCGCCAATGCGCCACTGACGCCGGCGGACGGTCGGGTGATCAATAGGCTGGCCGTGCCTTTCGATCGGATCGTCGGCCGCGTCATCCACGCCCCGCTCGCCTGCATCGCCGCCTGCGTCGTGGCGGCGATCGCCTGTTTCGCGCTGTGGAGCCCGCTCGAACGCAATATGGTGCCCAGCTTCAGAGAGACCGATCTCTTGATCGAATGGCAGGGTCCGCCCGGCACCTCGCTGCAGGCAATGACCCGATCGACCGAGAATCTGATCCGCGATCTGCGGCAGATCCCGGGAGTTCAGAATGCTTTCGCCAATCTCGGGCGGGCCGTGCTTTGTAACTGCGAACGCGCGACGGACGTGAATGCAGGCCAGGTGTGGGTCAACATCGATCCGAAGGCCGATCGCGAAGCAACGGTGGATGCCGTCGAAGCTGCCATCACCACCTATCCCGGGATGCGCGGCAAGTTAGGGACATACCTGTCCACGAAGCTGCGCGAGGCGCTCACCGGTGACCCGGATTCCATCACCGTGCGTGTCTATGGCAACAGCCTCGATGTCATTCGCGCCAAGGCAGAGGAGATCCGCGCATTGATGGCGAAGATCCCCGGCATTGAAAATCCCCGGGTCGAACTACAGGTCGAAGAACCCTCGATCGAAGTCAAGGTGGATGTCGATCGCGCGGCTGGCTACGGCCTGAAGCCGGGCGATGTCCGCAGGGCGACCTCCGCGATGGTCGGCGGCATCACCGTCGGTGCGCTTTTCGAGGAGCAGAAAGTTTTCGACGTGGTTGTCTGGGGGCGACCGGAGTTGCGCGACAACATCGATGACGTGCGCAATCTGATGATCAACAGCGAGGGCGGGTCCCAGGTTCGCCTTGCTCAGGTTGCAGACGTCCGCATCGCGCCGGCCACCAGCATCATCCAGCGACAGGGGTCTTCGCGTCGCATCGATGTTTCCGCGAAAGTGGACGAGCGGGCGCTCGGTGATGTGGCGGATGATGTCGCCAGGAATGTAAAACAGATCGCATTCCCGTTCGAGCACCGTGCCGAGGTGCTCGGCGAATACAAGGAACAGCGAGCCGCCCTGCGGTCGATATACAGCTACATGGCGGCGGCGGCAGTATTGATGTTCCTGCTGACGCAGGCGGTGCTCCGCAGCTGGACACTCAGCGTCCTGTCGCTGCTCGGTGTACCGGTCGCTGCACTCGGCGGTCTCGCTACCACCGCAATCAATGACGGTGACTTCTCGCTTGGGTCTCTGCTGGGTCTGGCAGCGGTGCTCGCACTGATGGTGCGGCAGGGTATCGGTCTGGTCGCCCATTTCCAGCATCTGCAATTGAACGAGGGTGAGCCGTTCGGCGAACAGCTGGTACGTCGCGGCATGCAGGAACAGTTCCCGAGCATCATCGCGTCGTCGATGACGACGTTCGCGCTGGTGCTTCCGTTCGCGATCATGGGCGATGTCGCCGGACTCGAAATCGCGCACCCGCTCGCGCTCGCGGTCTTGGGCGGCGTCGTTACCATGACGCTCGGAACATTGTTCGTGCTGCCCGCGCTTTACCTGCGGTTCGGCGCCGGCTGGACCGCCGACCGGCTCGATCTTGAAATGGAGACCGCGTCATGACCGCCGCGCGCCTCACTTCGAACGTTGTGAAAGGGAGAAACATCTCATGGCGCGCTTCAGCGCATTGATGGTCGCGGCGTCCACCGCCTGCCTCGCCGCGTCGTGTGTCTCAGCCTCGGCCGCGGAGTCGGACGTCAAGAAGAGCGCGCCCGCGCGGGTCGAGGCCACGAATGACGCAAAGATCAAAAAGATCACGCTCACGCCAAAAGCGGCGGAACGGCTCGGCATCCTCATTGACGAGGTGCGCGCCGATCCGTCGGGCCGACGGATCGTGCCATATTCATCTGTCCTCTACGATCTGACCGGAAAGACGTGGGTCTATATCAGCGCCGATCCGTTGACCTTCGTTCGCGGCGCGGTGGTGATCGATACCATCAAGGGCGACAACGTGTACCTGACTGACGGGCCACCCACCGGCACGAAGGTGCTTGCGGCGGGAGTGCCGGAGGTCTTCGGAACAGAGGTGAAGGTAGGTCACTAGCTGCGCGTCGAAATTGTTTTTCCACAGCGGCTTCGGCCCGAGTGGTGGGATGTTTTCCGATGATGAGGCTGATTATTGGCTCTAGTCTGCGCTTTCGTTATCTCGTCCTCGCCCTTGGCGTGGTGCTGATCTGGTTTGGCTTGGCGCGCCTGCGCGACGTGCCAGTGGATGTATTCCCGGAATTCGCGCCGCCGCGGGTCGAGATCCAGACCATCTGTCTTGGGCTTTCATCCGCCGAAGTTGAGCAACTTGTCTCGGTGCCGCTGGAAAACGCGCTCAACGGCGTCCCTGGCGTCGACGTGATGCGGTCGAAGTCGGTGCCGCAACTGTCGTCGATCCTGCTGATCTTCAAGCCGGGTGCCGACGAAATCCGCGCGCGGCAACTGGTCAGCGAGCGGATGGCGCTCGCGAGCAAGACCCTGCCGACATGGGCCTCGCCGCCCTTCATGATGCCGCCATTGTCCTCGACCAGCCGGATCATGAAGGTCGGCATTACCTCAAAGGACAAGTCCGTGATGGACTTGTCGATGCTCGCCTATTGGACCATCCGGCAGCGGTTGCTCGGCGTTCCCGGCGTTGCGAACGTCGCGATCTGGGGAGAGCAGCTCAAGATGCTTCAGGTCATGGTTGATCCGAAGCGCTTGGCCGAGGTGGACGTTACGCTCGACCAGGTGCAGGAGGCGGTTTCCGATGCCCTCGACGTTGGCCTGCTGCGCTATGCCCGCGGCGCGCATATCGGCACCGGCGGCTTCGTCGAAACACCCAATCAGCGCTTTCAACTCCGCTTCGTCGGCGTCGGCGTTACGCCGGAGACGCTGGCCAAGGTGCCGGTGACCAAACCGGCCGGGAAGCCGCCGCTATTGCTGAGCGACGTGGCCAATCTTGTCTACGCACCGCAGGGCATGATTGGCGATGCCGTTATCAACGACGGCCCGGGCCTCATGCTCATCGTCGAAAAATTCCCCTGGGGCAACACGCTCGCCGTCACCCGCGGGGTGGAGGAGGCGCTGGAGAGGATGAAGCCCGGCCTTCCAGGGGTTGAGATCGATACGACAATCTTCCGGCCAGCGACTTTCGTCGAGGACTCGATCGCCAATCTGTCGTGGGCGTTATTGCTGGGCTGCGTGCTGGTCGTGGGAATCATATTCATCTTCCTTTACGAATTGCGCACCGCGATCGTCTGCATCGTCGCCATTCCGCTGTCGCTGCTCGCGGCGGGCCTCGTCCTGTTCCAGGCCGGCGCCACCGTCAACACGATGATGCTGGCGGGCTTCGTGATCGCGTTGGGGATCGTCGTCGACGACGCGATCATCGACGTCGAGAACATCATGCGGCGCCTGCGTCTCGCGCGGCGGGCGGGCGATGCGCGGAGCACCGCGCGCATCATTCTGGACGCTTCGCTCGAGGTGCGGGCGCCGATCGTCTACGCTACACTCATCGTGGTCGTCGCGGTCGTTCCCGTGCTGTTCATGGAAGGCCTGACTGGATCCTTCTTCAAGCCGCTGATTACGGCCTATGTGCTCGCGATTGCAGCCTCGCTCGTCGTGGCGATGACGGTGACGCCGGCGCTCTGTCTCCTCCTGCTGCGTAACGCGCGGCTCGAAGGGCGCGAATCGCCGGTAATCGTCTGGCTGCAGCGCCGCTACGCGCCCTTGCTGGAACGGGCCACTCGAACGCCGCGCGCGGCCTATGTCGCCGTCGGTGTCGTGACGCTCGTGGGGATCTGCGTTTGGCCACTGCTCGGGCACTCGCTGCTGCCTTCGTTCAAGGAGCGCGACTTCCTGATGCACTGGGTCACCACCCCCGACACGTCATTGCCCGAGATGCTGCGCATCACAACCCGCGCGAGCAGGGAATTGCGCGCCATTCCAGGTGTACGCAATTTCGGCGCCCATATTGGCCAGGCCTTCGCCGCCGATGAGGTCTACGGCGTCCATTTCGGGGAGAACTGGATCAGCATCAGCAAAGACGCCGACTACGACAAGACCTATGCCAAGGTCGAGGAAATGGTGGACGGCTATCCTGGCCTCTACCGCGATGTGCAGACCTATCTGAAGGAACGCATTCGCGAGGTCCTGACCGGGGCTGGTGAGGCGATCGTCATCCGCATCTTCGGCCCGGATCTGGAGGTACTGAGGGACAAGGCGGAGGAGGTTCGCGCTGCACTCGCGGACACTCCGGGCCTCGTCAACCTGCACAAGGAGTTGATGGTCGAAGTGCCGCACATTCAGGTGACGGTGAAGCTGGACGAGGCACAACGCCACGGTCTGAAGCCGGGTGATGTCCGGCGTGCCTCCGCGTCACTGATGGCCGGAACCGAGGTCGGCGACATTTTCATCGAGGGACGCACCTACGACGTGCAGGTGTGGACCGCGCCGGAAGCCCGCCACAGCATGGAATCGGTCCGCGACATGTTGATTGACACGCCGACCGGGCAGCGCGTCCGGCTGTCCGAGGTGGCCGATGTCAGCATTCAGCCGACACCAAATGCGATCAAGCGCGAGGCAAGCTCCCGTCGGATCGACGTGCAGGCGAATGTCCGGGGCCACGATCTCGCCGCCGTCGCCGTGGAGGTGCAGTCGCGCCTGCAGAAGATGGCGTTTCCACTTGGCTATTACGCGGTGCTGCAAGGCGAGTATGCGGAACTGCGCGCCAGCCGCGAGCGGCTGCAGCTGTTCGCCGTGCTGGCGCTCGCCGGCATACTCATACTTTTGCGACAGTCTTTCGACAGCTGGCGTCTGGCAGCGCTCAGTTTCCTCACCCTTCCTTCGGCGCTGGTGGGCGGCGTCCTCGCGGCGTGGCTCGCGGGCGGCGTAATTTCTCTTGGCTCGTTGATCGGTTTCCTGACCGTGCTTGGCATCGCCGCCCGCAACGGGATCATCATGATCAACCACTTCCAGTATCTGGAACGCCATGAGGGAGAGGCGTTCGGCATGAACCTCGTGCTTCGCGGCGCGAGCGAGCGGTTGCGGCCGATCCTGATGACGACCGGTGCCGCCGGGCTGGCGATTCTGCCGCTGGTGATTTTCGGCGACCTGCCGGGCCACGAGATCGAATATCCAATGGCGGTCGTCATCCTGGGCGGCCTCGTGACATCGACGCTCCTAAACCTGTTTATTTTACCTGCATTTTATCTCCGTTTCGGCCGCGGCACGGGCCTGTCGACGGATCGTCTGGCGGTTCCGGCACCGGCACCAGTATCCGGGGGCGCGTGATATGAAAGCCGTACGTCGCCACAATGGTTGGATTGTCGCCGCCGCTGCGACGTTATCTGCTCTTGCGTATCCGGTGACAGGAGCCGCGGCCGAGGATGGCCGCTTTGAAAAGCTCTCCGTCTATCTCGAACGCAATATACAGGATCACGATGCCGAAATCCGGTTCGAGGCTACCGGCGGGGACGATGGCCTGGCAGCGTTGAAGGTGATGGCGCCGGGGGAGCGCACGGTGATCGATCTCAGATCGCCGGACTCGAAGCTGGGAATTCGCAGTCTCACGCTTGAATCGCCCGAGCCCGATGATGACAAGATCGTGCGGGCGGATTTCCCGGCGGGCGCATATCGTTTTGAGGGAACGACGACCAAGGGGGCGAGCCTGCGCGGTGAGGCGCGGTTGAGTCACGTGTTTCCGAAACCCGCCGCGTTCGAATATCCGCGGCCTGATCAGAAAGACGTGCCCGCCACCGCGCTGACCCTGCGCTGGTCTGTGCCGGAGGGGATCGAGGGCTGCGCCGTCGTAATCGAGCAAACCGGCTCGGCCTACGAAATCCAGGCACTGCTGCCCGGCTCGGCCAAATCCTTCACAATACCTGAAGGGTTCTTGCGCGCTGGCAAGGCCTACAAATTTGCGATCGGGACCATCGCCAAGGACGGCAATCGGTCCTTCATCGAAGCCGGCTTCACCACTGTGAGGGCGCGATGAACCAGCCTGCTCGCGAAATGTCAAATCAGCCCAACGGCCACATCGGGCTGAAAACTTCCGCAACCTTGGGCGACAGTTGGTCGGCACGCCGCCCGCAACTGGAGGGCATTGAGATGTTCGACAAGCAGGGTTTGGAGCGACTGGGGAGCGGCCGATCTGGTTGGCTGGCCAGGTGGCGTGGCGCGCTGATGGCGGTCACCGTTCTGACGGCGGCAGCGTTTGCGTTGCCTGGCGGCGCCGTCGCGGGCGAGATCAAGGACCCGCCGCGCTGGAAGAGTGACAAGGATTACTCATCGCTGAAGGATTGGCACCTGAAAGGCGAGAATATCGTCCCGCACGGAGTCAACCCACTCTATTACCCGATCGTGCCCGGCCACAAACACGTGCATGAGCGGCCCGATCACCCGGACGGCAAGTATCGCAAGGAGACCGTAGTCCTGGATAGCACCGAGGATTTCGACGTTCCTGGTATTGGTAAATTCAAGACCGCGGTTGTGCAGGAAGAGGAGTATCTCGATGGCGTCCTGACACAGCGCGCGCTCAACTGGTTCGCCCTCGATAAGACCACCAACAGCGTCTACTCCTTCGGCGAGGTGAGTTGGGAGATCAACGAGGAAGGCAAACCGATTTTCGAAGGCACATGGCGGGTGGGCGAACTCGACGGCGACGGCGTCGCCGAACCGGGGCTGTTGATGCCAGGCACGTTCACGGTTGGCGGCCGCTATATATTCGACGGCAGCCAGAGCACGGCCTATGGCGGCTCCGAGAACATGGAAGCCGGCGTTGAAATAACGGTTCCGGCGGGGACGTTCAAGGGCTGCGTCCGGGTTCGCGAGCAGGGTCTGGTCAAACTCGACGACATCACCGACAAGATCTGGTGTCCGGTCGTTGGTGTTGTGCTCGACACTTCCGACGGCAAGCTTGTCGCTTCCGCCGCGCTGCCGAAGGACAATCCGGCCTCGGACGTTTCAGGCATCGGGAAGCTCCGCGACAAGCCGCTGAAGTATACGCCGCCGGTGGCGAAGGTCTCGGGAGACCAGGCGACGAAGATCGCGCTTGCGCAGATTCCCGGCAAGGCCACGTCTGTGAAGATCGAGCGGAAGAAAGGCAAGAATGTCTACGTAGTCGAGATCCAGACGAAGGATGGCGAGAAGGATGTCTTTGTCGACATCGAGTCTGGAAAGATCGTCGGAACGGACTGATGTGGAACGACGCGATGGTAGCGAAATCGTTGATCACGGGCTCACCCTCGGCGTCATTCCGGCGCCGAGGCCATACGATCGATGCGATACCATCACGGACCGCCGACTGAGCGAACTCTGTGTGGCTCTTTGTTGGAGAGGGTGCCGCCATGAACATGAAGGAGACGATCCGCGCAGGTCTACTCGCCATTCTCCTCCTTGCGCCAGCCGTGGCCATCGTGCAGGCGCAGCAGCCGGGCCCTTCGAAAGAGCGTGCGAAGCCTTCGGCAAAGATCACGGAAGAACAGGCGAAGAAGATTGCGCTTGAACGCATCCCTGGCGAAGTCACCGACGTGGCGATCGAGAAAAAGCGCGGCAAGAATGTCTACGTGATCGAGATTCAATCACCGGAGCAGGGCGAGAAGGACGTCTTCGTCGACGTCGAAACCGGAAAGATTGTCGGGACGGACTGACATGTACCGGCATGTACCGACTGGATACGAGGTTCGTTACTGGAAAGGATAGCGCCATGAAGAGGGCAATTTACTTGGGCCTGTTCGCCGTCCTGTTCACTCCAGCGATCGCCGCAGCGCAGGCGCAGGCGCCCAAGGGCCTCGGCACCGAAGAGTTCGGCATGTCGCCACGCGAGTTGGTTCAGGCGATCGAGAAGACCGAGGAACTGATCGCGCGCTGCATGCGCGAACAAGGCTTCCAGTACATCGCCGCTGACCACAAAACCGTGCGGGCGGGCATGTCGGCGGACAAACAGCTTCCAGGCCTCAGTGAGGAGGAGTTCGTTAGTCGTTATGGCTTTGGCGTCTCCACCTTCTACACGGGTCTGCCGCCTCAACTATCGACCGGCTACAGCCCCGCCCGCGTCGGTCTCGGCGAGCGCAATGTACAGATTTTCCGCAAGCTCTCCCCCGCGGACCAGGTCGCTTACAATCGCGCGTTGCTCGGGGATGACCTGTCCAGCACCCTCGCGGTCGCTTTGGAGATCGAGGATCTGTCGCGGACCGGCGGTTGCACGCGCAAGGCGCTCACTGAAACGTTCAAGCCCGATCAGTTGAAGGCCAGCCACTACAATCCCCAGGATGCGCTGATCAACAAGGACCCTCGCATGAAGGCCGCGCTTGGGTACTGGCAGCGCGAGATGAAGAAGGCCGGGTTCGAATACGGCCACCCGGACGAAATCGAGCCCGACCTGCGGAACCGGCTCAGCGCGCTGACGGAGGGCGGCAAGCTGTTGGTTTCTAAGATGTCGCAGGACCAGAAAGCCGCGCTGCGGAAACTGCAGGATTACGAGCGCCTGGTCTCAGTCAAGAGCTTCAAAATGCAGGAGGAGGTACTGACACCAGTCGAGGAGAAGATCCAGGAGGAGCTGTTCTCCCGGAAAGTGCAATAGACCAATTATGATGTACACGCCCGTACTTCCCCGGATCGGCGGCAATGAGTAATCTCCTTTGCTGGCAGCGCATCGCATGATGAAGGCCGACGCAACGCTTCCTCCGAAGATGGCCCGCACCCTGTCGATGGCGGGAGGGACTACGGCATGGCCGCAAAGCGCGTAAACATTCTCTGGGCGATCTTGGGCGCGGTTGGAGGCATGGCGCTTGGCGCTTGGTACATGGGCTCCAGGATCCAGTCGCCGGCGGAAATGGCGGCGCGCACTGCGGCGCCCGAGCCATCCGCGATCCTTGTACCTGTGGAGTCGCGTGTACTGAGTTCCGATATCGTCACCCGCGGTACGGTCCGGTTCGGGCTGCCTCAGCCGATTTCAATTGCACCTTCAACGGTCAAGGGCGGCGCCGGGCTGATCTCGTCGCTGCCGCGACCGAATGCGAACTTTGGGGAAGGCGAGGTGATTCTATCCGCATCCGGCCGTCCGGTCTTTGTCCTCAGCGGCGCCGCACCGGCTTTTCGCGACATGGCGCCCGGAACCAGCGGCGGCGACGTCCGCCAGCTCGAAGAAGCCCTGGCTCGTCTCGGCTTCGATCCGGGCACAGTCGATGGCAATTACGATCAGAAGACATCCGGCGCCGTCGAGCGCATGTATAAAAAGGCCGGCTGGGATCCGTTTGCACCGACGCGCGAACAACGCGCGGCCGTTGCCGCGCTCGAGAGAGAGTGGTCGGATGCCGCGCGCGCCCAGCTTGCCGCCGAGGCCACGCGCGAAACGGCGGTGAAAGCCGCCGCCGCCGCGCGGGCCACGGCGGAGCAGAACACGCGACAAGCTGCCCTCGACAGCGCGGCGCGTGTTGGTGATAGCCGCCAGCTGGCCGACGCGCGCGCCGGCAAATCGCTCGCGCTTGAAGCCGAACGCGCTCGGGCCGCGCATTCCGCGACCGCGGCTAGTGCCGATGTCGCCACGCAAGTCGCCGATCGTGCCCTGATCGTTCTCGATCCGCGCCAGACCGAAACGGCGCGTGCCGCGGCCGAGGCCAAGCTCAAAGTGGCTCGTGCTGCGCAGCGCAAGGCGAAGCTGGAAGCCGATCTGGCGATTCAGACCGCGGCGCGCGAGGCCGGCCTGGCCGACGAACGGATCCGGGTTGCCGAGGGAGCCGTGAAGGCGGCCCGCCTGGAAGGAGAGCGCAACGTGCGCGCCGCGCAGGAACAGCAGACGCTCGCCGAATTCGACGTCCAGGTCGCAAGCGAGCGAGCAGGGCGGCTCGAACGCGAACTTGCGACGGCGCGTGCGAAGCTCGGAGTGCAGGTGCCTGCGGACGAGGTCGTATTCATCCCGTCGCTTCCGATCCGCGTCCACGAGGTGACCGCTGCGGTCGCAGCCAATGCTTCCGGGCCGGTCCTGAGTGTTACCGACAACCAGCTCAGCATCGACTCGCAGCTGCCACTTGAAGCTGCGCCGTTAGTAAAGCCCGGGATGAAAGTTGCGATTGACGAGCAGGCGCTTGGGATCAAGGCGACCGGCGTCGTCGAGACGGTGGCGAACACACCCGGCACGCGCGGCGTGGACGGCTATCACTTCTATCTCGGGGTCAGGGTGGAGACCACGCCTGTGCTCCTGGCAGGGTTTTCCGTCCGTCTGACTATCCCGATCGAGACGTCGAAGGGCGCGGTCACTGCGGTGCCGACCAGCGCGGTGTCGCTTGCCGCCGACGGCACGTCGCGCGTGCTGGTCGATCGCGGCGGCAAACAGGAATACGTCACCGTGCAGCCGGGACTTTCGACGGGCGGCTATGTCGAGGTGGACACCTCCGACGCGCGACTGGTCCCTGGCCAACTCGTGGTGGTCGGCTATAAAACAGCCGAGCCGGCCGCGGTCAAATGAGGCTCAAGGGGGACATACGGCCGGCGGTGCCGATCAAAGCGGTTGCTGCCGATGCCGACCACGTCCTCGATCTGCGTAAAGTGTGCAAGCGATTCGGGACCGATCCCGCGGTCGACGCGCTGATCGATGTCGACCTCGTACTGCGACGCGGCGAATGGCTGTCGATAACCGGTCCATCCGGCTCGGGGAAATCCACGCTATTGAATATCCTCGGTTGCCTCGACCGGCCAACCAGCGGGCAATACGTTTTTGATGGTATCGAAACGACAAAGCTGAGCGAGAATGAGCGGGCCGGGCTGCGCAGCCGCCGCGTTGGATTCATCTTTCAGTCATTCCACCTGCTGCCCTATCGCACTGTCCTCGAGAACGTCATGCTGGCGGAAGTATACCGCCGGCACACCGGACGCGGGCGGCGCGAGCGGGCGATGGAGGAGATTCGCCGCGTCGGCCTCGAGCATCGCGCGAATTTCTTGCCTTCGAAATTGTCCGGCGGCGAATGTCAGCGAGTGGCGATCGCCCGCGCCCTGATGGGATCACCGAGCCTGCTCTTGTGCGACGAGCCGACCGGCAATCTCGATTCCAAGAACACCGAGTCGATCCTGGACTTCTTCACCGAGCTCAATAAGGAGGGCATGACGATTGTCGTTGTCACGCACGACGAGAACGTTGCGCGCCGGGGCTCGCGCCGGGTCAACATGAAGGATGGCCGGCTCTTTGGTGGAACCGAGACGGCATTGCCACCTCCATCCCGGGCGCGCATTGCGCCTTCGGGGATCACAACGCGCGACCTCGTATCCGAGGCCATCGCCGGGGCGATCGCGCGGCCGGCGCGCATGGCGCTGACGGTGCTTGGCATCGTTATCGGCATGTCGGCGCTGGTCGCCACCATCGGTCTGACGCGAACCGCAGGCAACCGCATCATCAGTCAGTTCGATCAACTCGCCGCCACGGAATTGTTCATCACGGCGCGGCCTGGAATGGCGACCGGCACGGTTGATCCGCGTGCCATTCCATGGGACGCGACGGAACGGCTCACGCGGTTGAACGGTGTCGTGGCCGCGGGCCTGCTCAGCGACGTCAATGTCCACGACATGCTCGTCAGCGCCTCGCCGGTGGTGGATCCGTCCAATCAGACCGCATTCAAACTGGCGGTGCGCGCCGCCTCGCCGGATTTGTTCCGCGCGGTGCGCGCCGACCTTGCCTCGGGACGATTTATCGACGGCGGGCATTCTGCCCGCGCCGAGCGCGTTGCGATCCTCGGCCCCGATGCCGCGCGCCGCCTGGGCATCACCGGGGTCGAGCGGCTGCCCGCGATCTACGTCGGCGACGAGCTTTATCTCGTGATTGGTATCCTCCGTGATGTGGTGCGAAAGCCGGAACTGCTTGGTTCGGTCATCATTCCCGAGGGCACGGCGCGACGGCATTTCAGCCTGTTCGGGCCTGGCATGGTGGTCGTGGAGACAAAGATCGGCGCCGCTTCCCTGATCGCGATGCAGGCGCGGGCGGCGCTGCGGCCGGACGACCCGCGCGCGCTTCGCGTGCAACTGCCGCAGGAGCCGCGGCGCGTGCGCGACGACGTGCAAACCGATCTCAATATGATGTTCCTGCTGCTGGGCGGCCTGTCGCTCGTAGTCGGCGCGCTCGGGATCGCAAATATCACCCTGGTGGGGGTAATGGAGCGGACAGCGGAGATTGGACTGCGCCGTGCCATTGGTGCGACGCGCCGCCACATCGCTTCACAGTTCCTGATTGAGAGTGCGTCCATGGGTGTCGTGGGGGGACTACTCGGATCCAGTGTCGGGGTGCTGATCGTGGTGGGTGTCTCGGCGTATCAGGTCTGGACGCCGGTGCTCGACCCGCTCGCTCCCTTGCTGGCGCCAGCTGTGGGCGGGGTGATCGGTCTGCTGTCGGGGGTGTATCCCGCCTCGCGCGCCGCCGCGCTCGAACCGGCCGAAGCGTTCCGACACTAGTTCGGACATCAAATCCAATTTGGTTCGCAAGGAAAGTCGAGTCGGGTGACGCTTTTGCTTAAGAGGGCATCCTGAATTGAATCGTTGAGCATTCGTCTGAATAGCTTGGCGCTCACGGGCTGGAGCTAGCGCAAATTTGCCAATGATGGATTGGAGCGAGAGTTTAAGCATTTCAATTGGTTAGAGGACCGCGTGTGCACCGGGAGATCAAAGAAAATCTAGCAAAAGCCAACGAGAGCAGCGTTGTAAAACTCGTGTGTCGGCCTCGACTGACAATGTCGTGGCGTCCTCCGGAACGCTGTCTTCGCTTACAACTTGGCCGACAGCCGCCCACGCAGAAGCCAGACCCTGTCAGTGCCCCAGAAAAGCTCGCCGGTTTCGTGCAGCAGGAACGTCGGGACGCCGAACACGCCTCGCTCTTCATCCTCCGCAGCGATCGCACGGCACCGGCCGGCGCCTTCGCCGGATGCGATCAACTCGTCGAAGGCGCGACCCTCCGCGCCCGCCTCAACGAGGAGAGTTCTTATCGCTCTCGTGTCTTCGATATCGAGCTCGCCACACCAGAATCGCTCGCAGTGCGTATCGTGATAGCAACGGAATACGGAATCGCTAGTTCGCGAGGCCAGAAGCATCCCTATGTGCGCGGCAATGGGGTCGTAGATTTTGCGCGTACCACGGATGATCAAATCGCGGCGAGCGCCAAGACGCCGGGCGTCCATGTAGGAATAGCGAATCTTGCGCCAATCGCGGCCGGACAGCCGTCCGGTAGGCTGCTATAATGCCGCTCAGTTTCCCGAGCCGTTGAGCGATCAGCAGAGCTTTCTCGATGTAATTAATACCGTGAGCAGTCATCATTATTGGCGTCCGGGGCAAATCCCGAAATCATCTTGACGGTCCGTCGTACCGCAAAAGTCAGTGCCATGACCAAGCATGATTCAGAAGCATTCGATATAGCAATGATGCGCCGCTGCGTTGCTCTGGCGCAATCCGCGAGTTCAAGGAGGGAATACCCGTTTGCTGCTGTCATCGGACGGCGAGGCGAATTCATTTGCGAATCGCTCAATATGGTCAGACACGAACGAGACGTTACGCGGCACGCCGAGATGGTCGCAATTTCTTCAGCTCAGAAAAAGTTAGGGTCAACGAGCCTTGATGAGTGCACGATCTATTCAACTATCGAGCCTTGCGCGATGTGTTCTTACGCCATCCGGGAAAGCAGGATCGGCAGAGTGATATTCGGCCTACGATCCCCGGTAATGGGCGGTAACTCACGATGGAATATTCTGACCGATGCCGGTTTGTCCTCAACATTGCCGGAGGTATTTGCTTCCCCGCCCGATGTCGTGTCAGGATTTTTGCACGACGAAGTTCAGAGGGTTTTTCAGAAGTGGAATCCGATCATTTGGGAATTCGTGAATGCTCGAAGGATATTCGTGGATGGCTCCGGAGATGATCGGGCCGGGACTTTAAAAGGCAAGATGCGAGTTGGGCCCGGCTCGCGCCTTGCAACTTGGGCAAGGGTTTCGGTTATTGATCGCCTTTGGCGCGGTTAGGATTCTTCACATCTTAGATGTCACCTAGTTGGTTTATTGGGTCTGTTCCTCTTGAATTGTTGTCTCCGACGCGCTCTTGGCGCGCCTCAAGGGCGGGCATAGGCTAAGATTGGCAGAACTGCGACCTTCCGGTATTGGCGCCATTGAGACATGCCGACTGACATTGATGAGCTAAAACGGCGTTTTGACCCTAGCCGACCTCCAGTACCTGGAGTCGCTGCCGGAAAGCGGACGTCCATCGAATCGACGTTGATCGCCATAGGCGATCTTGCCTCAGTCGCTCACTACACCAGCTCCGCGCCCGCGGTCATTTAATCGTCCTGGTCGTACTCTGGCGGAGCCACGAAGAGGGCATGCGAGCTCTGCTCTAACGATGCCGATCGGGTCCTGTTAAGGTCGCGAATGAGGAACTTCGCCGTCGCTGCGGCTTCCGGATATCCATAGTCCGGAGGTCGGGCAGAAGGTAGCGGGCCGAGGTTCGCGATTATTCTTTGCCGCATCGCGTAACGTTAGTCGACACGTCGTGGGCAGGTCTAGAGAAGGTGCGGGATGATCATCTTGGTTCGCTGTCGATAGACCTCGTAGCGCTCGTCAAATGTACGGCTGAGCAGTTTCTCCTCCGCGCGGGCGCGCCAGGCCAAGGTCGGGACGATCCCCGACAGCGCAATAAAGAGAGCCGGCCAGTTGCCGAAGGCGAGCGCTTCGCCCATGACGAGCAGTGCAAGGCCTAGATAGATGGGGTGTCGCACGAGGCGATAAGGACCGGTTGTGACGAGGCCGGTGCTCTGATCTGCTATGGGCGCGTAGCTCCAAGCGGCACCAAGCTCGGCCTGGGATCTGACGACGAGGGCGGCGCCCGCTAGCGCAAGAAGGGACCCTGACAGCGCCAGCAGCAGTGCCGTGAAACCGGCGGGGCTGCTGGGAAAGATCAGAAGCGAAAGGAAGAACAGGCCGAGAGCAGTGAAGTTCGCCACCACCGGTGCTCGGTCGCCACGATCCTGACGTGCTCGCGTCTTGGCACGTCCGCGACTCCAGCTGACCGACAACAACATGAGTCCCGCAAAGGCGAGGAGAGCGACGATACGGAGGACGACGGCCAGTGTTGACATTTCTTAGGCACGGAGTCGTATCAGATAGAGCGCGATGGGTAGCTGGAGTATGGGGAGCACATAGCTCACCGCAAGGGCAGCGACCGGCTGGTCCCAAGCATCCTTCGGAATGAATATCGTTCCGCCCTTCTCGAAAAGGTACAGCGTGCCGTGATAACGAAAGTACCGTGATCAGTATCTCCACGATTGCAGTGCTGAGAATGCCGCCCATTCATCGATGGGTGCAATTCGTGGGAAGGCATCCACGTTTACGGATCCGCTAGGCGGATGCCTACTCGCCGCCTAAGCTTGCCTGTCCCGCTCTTCTCTCACGTAAAGATCCTTCGTTGCTTGTTCGGTATTGTGCTTCTCGGAGCGCGTCCGGCTCCTGTTTCGCGTGATGCCGTAGGCTATCGCCAGTCCGAGCACGATGGCACCGGCGAACAATAGGGCGACCGACATGTGCGATCCGGTCTCAACCGGCAGTCCCTGCGCCGCAAGAGTTTCCGGGAAGGACGGCAGGACTAATAAACCCAGAATCGTTGCCCAATGCCAGTTGCTTCTCCTAAACCACCCAATATGAACCAACCTCATGCCCGGCCTCCTGTGCCGCAAGGGTAACGCCAACAAGCGGATAGCTTAGGAACATCGGGCACAACGATATGTTGCTAGTTGAACTGCGGCAGAGGGACACACGCCAGTGGCGGCTACGGCTCATATGAACGATAACCGGAGCAGGCTGCTCGATTTGTTGACTTGCATTTACTGCAATCAAACGATGAATCTTGAGAAGATTGACCCTGATGACCAGGGGAATGATCTTATTCAATATCGCTGCAAGATGTGTCAGCGGATCGAGACGGTGCGACTGTCCCGCGGTCGGTGGCCTAGCGCGTCTTAACCGTTCGGTCTTTGAACAGGCTCCGGCCTCATTGACGTTGGCCCGGTTTGCCAATCTCGTCGCCGACGTCACGGTCTGATAGAGGTCAATTGCTCAGTGAGCGACGACAAACCTTTCGGAATGGGCATTGAAGCAGTGACGTTGGTCAGCCTGTTGTCACGCTTGGCACGATAATCTGAGAAAGGCGGTTCGGCTAGCAGGACTGAACGTGCTGTTCGCGTCTGTCACGTGGGCACCCCGCCATGCTTCTGGTCCTCGTTGGCAGGCTTCATCCGGTTGAGCACCTTGGCGGCACGCAGCAGTGCGACGCCGCCGCCCGGCAAAATGCCTTCCTCGACCGCCGCGCGCGTCGCGTGCATCGCGTCGTCGACTCGATCCTTGCGCTCTCTCGTGTCGATCTCGGTCGCCCCGCCGACATGGATCACTGCCACCCGCTGGCGAGCTTGGCGAGTCGCTCCTCTAGCTTCTCGCGGTCATAGTCAGAGGTGGTCTCCGCGATCTGCTTCTTGATCTGGTTGATGCGGGCCTCGATGTCCGCCTTCTTGCCGGCGCCTCCGACGATCGTGGTGCTCTCCTTGTCGATCATTGCCGTTCTGGCGCGGCCGAGCATGTCGAGCGTGGCGTTCTCAAGCTTCATGCCGAGATCTTCCAAGATGGCGGTACCACCGGTAGGGATGGCGACGTCTTGCAGCATCGCCTTGCGGCGATCGCCAAAGCCGGGCGCTTTCACCGCCGCGACCTTGAGGCCGCCGCGCAGCTTGTTGACCACGAGGGTAGCGAGTGCGTCGCCTTCGACCCCTTCGGCGATAATGAGCAGCGGTTTACCCGTCTGCGCCAGGGCTTCCAACAGTGGCAGCAGTTCCCGCAAGTCAGAGAGCTTCTTCTCATATGCGAGGACGTAGGGATTCTCCATCTCCGCCCGCATCTTGTCGGCATTGGTGATGAAGTAGGGCGAGAGATAACCCCGATCGAACTGCATGCCCTCGACCACGTCGAGCTCGGTCTCAAGCGACTTCGCATCTTCGACCGTTATCACGCCGTCATTGCCGACCTTCTTCATGGCCTCGCGAGCAACCTGCCGATTTCGGCATCGCCATTGGCGGAGATGGTGCCCACCTGAGCGATCTCGTCGTTGGTAGTTATCTTCTTCGAGTTTCTCTTGAGATCCTCGACGACAGCCTCGGCCGCAAGGTCGATGCCGCGCTTCAGGTCCATCGGATTCATGCCGGCGGCGACTGCCTTGGTGCCTTCGCGAACAAGAGAAGCCGCCAGCACGATTGCAGTGGTTGTGCCGTCACCGGCGACATAGGAGGTCTTGCTCGCGACCTCGCGCACGAGACGCGCCCCCATGTTCTCGAATTTGTTCTCGAGCTCGATATCTCCGGCGACCGTCACACCGTCCTTGGTAATGCGGGGTGCACCAAACGACTTTTCCATTACCACGTTGCGGCCCTTGGGCCCGAGCGTCACCTGCACCGCGCTGGCGAGAATGTCGACACCGCGCAGCATACTTTCACGCGCCCTGCCGGAGAATGCGATTTGTCTGCCTACCATGGATTGGTTCCCGAATTAATCAGGTGACCTCGCGGGCGCCTAAGGGCGTTCTAAGTCGGAGTTTGCGGTCCTCCCTTTGCTTGTCCGCACAACAAGCTAACCCTCGCAAAGCGAGCTCGTGCGGCGCGCTTGCTCTGGTGATTTCAACCCACACGATTTCAGGCCGTCCAATGTTTTAAGCTAGCGGCCAAAAAGCCAATCAAACTGCTTTGCCGCGGCATTAAGAATATCTTATCGGGGTGATTACGACCCGGCAGCTAAGTTATCTTGATGCGCTTGCCCGTCATCAACATTTCGGACGAGCCGCGGCGGAGTGTTGTGTCAGCCAGCCCGCTCTTTCAATGCAGATCCACGAACTGGAAGGGCTTCTCGGCATAGAGTTGATCGAGCGGCGCCCGGGCGCGCCAATGTTCACCGAACTCGGCATCGAGATCGCGCAACGCGCCGGAGCGATCCTTGGTGGAGTTGTGCCAAGGGGCGTTGGACTGTGGCCTCGAGCCTCAGTGCAACGAGCCTTGCAACGGTCATGCAGATGGTGGCGAGTGGATATGGCGCCACGCTAGTTCCAGAAGTCGCGGCCGATGTCGAGTTGCGCGACGACCGAGTGAAGCTCCTGCGTTTTGTCGAACCGCAACCCGGCCGCCGTATCGGGCTGGCGTGGCGCCGGACGTCTCCACGCAAGGTCGACTTCCTGGCGTTTGGTCAGATGGTGAAGAGCGCGCTGAACGCACCCGCCCGGCCGCAATGTATCCACCACGAGCGCACTGCTTTGCGAACGGAAGTCTAGTAGAAATCGGTCTGGGTCTTCTGCGGAACCGAGCAAGGCCCGAGGAGATCGCTGCAGCGGTTCTTTGGCTCTGCAGCCCTGGCTCGAGCTTCGTGATTGGCCACGCACTCGCTGTGGATGGCGGCTACAAAACCCGTTGACGACGAAAACCACGGCATCCTCTCGCCTTTGCCCAAGGGGATGCCTATGTTGCGGAGTGCCTGCAACGGCCCCAAACCGACAATGGGAGGTATGCTCATGGACGCGCCCAGCAAGGAATTTGCGCTGGCGGGCAGCCTTGAGGAGCTGAAGATCAAGGGGCGGCTCGTTGTGCGCGGTGGCCATCGTCCGATCCTCGTCATCTACGACCGCGGGCGCGTCTTCGCCCTCGACAATCGGTGCCCGCACATGGGCTTCCCGCTCGAGCGCGGCAGCGTCGAGGACGGCATCTTGACCTGTCACTGGCACCACGCTCGCTTCGATCTCGAAAGCGGCTGCACCTTCGATCTGTGGGCGGACGATGTGCCGACCTGCCCGGTCGAGGTGCGCAATGGTGACGTCTGGGTAAAGACCACGTTCACCTATGCCGATCTCACCGCGCATTGGCATCAGCGGCTTGCGAACGGCCTTGCCCACGACCTCGGCCTCGTTATTGCCAAGGCCTTGCATGGTCAACTCGCGGCCGGCGTACCACAGGCCGAAATCGTACGGGAAGTGGCTCTGTTCGGGTCGCAGAATCGCGACGGCTGGGGCGTGGGTCTTACGATCCTTACGGCACTCGCCAATATCCTGCCTGTGCTGCCGGAGGAGGAAGCCTATCTCGCTCTATTCCACGGCGCACGCCGTGTGGCGGGGGACTGCGACGGCGAGGCGCCGCGGCGGGAACGCGCGCCGCTTGGAAGCCGGCCGGATCCGGCCGCGCTCAAACGCTGGCTGCGGCGTTGGACAAAAGTGCGCCATCGCGAGGCGGCCGAGCGCACCCTGCTCACGGCGATTGCGGCCGGCTTCTCTCCGGCTGAACTCGCTGATGCCCTGTTCGCCGCCGAGACCGAGCGGGTTTTCGCCGACACCGGGCACTCGCTCGACTTCATCAACAAGGTATTCGAGTGCCTCGACCTGGTCGGCTGGCAACACGCGGCGGCTCTGCTGCCGACTGTCGTCGGCCAGATGGTAGCGGCCCGTGGCGCCGAGGAATCGACGGCCTGGCGCCAGCCCGTTGACCTTGTTGCGTTGTGTGAGGAATCAGCCAGCGTCCTCGCGGACCTGTGTGCTGCCGGACGCGGCTCGCGTGACTGGTCGGGCCACACCGCACTTGCTCAAGAGCTGCTCGGTGACGATCCAGCCAGGATCGTTGACGCGCTCAAGGAGGCGATCCGCGCCGGTGCGGTCCCTGCTGACCTTGGCCGATCCCTCGCCTACGCGGCAGCGCTCAGGGTGGCGCGCTTCGGCAATGCCAACGAGCACGCCGACTGGGAGACGGCGCATCACGTCTTCACCTACGCCAACGCCGTCCACCAGATGCTGACGCGCATCGGGACTGCCAACACCGACACTCACGTCACGGCCGTCCGCGGCGTATTGCACGGAGCGATGGCGCTCTACCTTGCTCGCTATCTCAATGTGCCGCCGGCGCGCATTCCGGGCGACGGCGGCGAGCAGCTCGATGATCTGCCCGCGGATCCAGAGACGATCGGCGCCGCCTTGCTCGACGCCTTTGACCGGCAGCGACAGGTCGATCTCGCCGCACGCCTGGTGGCACGGCATCTCACGCTCGGCCATTCGCCGCAGGCGCTGATCGCCACGCTCGCGCATGCGGTGCTGCGCGAAGATGCAGGCTTCCATGCGTATCAGATGCTGGAGGCGGGAGTCCGGCAATTCGGCGCGTGGGGCGACACGGACGAGGGCCGGCACATCCTCATCGCGGTTGCCCGCTATCTGGCGGCCCATTCACCGACCGAACGCGCGTCACTGCAGACAGCCGACATCGCCCGCCGCTTGATGCGAGGCGGCGAGCTGCATCAAGAGGCTGGATCGTCCTGACATGACGCGCTGAGGGCGCACTAAGGGCGATCTGAAAGCAGACCTGACGCGCTGCGATCTTCGCCGCGATCCTGGCGCGCGCTTCGCGTTCGATGCGTGGCAGCGTCAGCTGCAGTGGTGGTGCATCCTGTCGGGTTCGGCCTCATCCAGCCACTACAGCTTGTAGCCGATCTTGCGCAGCAGGTCTTTCCGCCACGCAATGTCGGCGTCGGTTTCGACACCCAGCGGCGAGGCGCCATCCACCACGCCGAGCACGCCGCGGCCCAGCTCCGTTTGCGCGACGATTACCTGTGTCGGGTTGGCCGTCGCGCAATAGATGCGGCAGACTTCCGGCACCGCGCGCACCGCAGCCAGCACGTTGACGGGAAAGAACCCGTCGCCCAGGAAGATCAGGAAAGTGTGGCCGGCGCCGACGGCCAATGCGTTGTCGCGTGCGAGGGCGAGGGCGGGTTCGTCATTACCCGACCAGCGCACCAGCCGCTTGCCCGAGGCCTCGCAGAAGGCCAGCCCGAACCGGATGCCCGGAACCGCGCCCACCAGCGCCTCGTGGAGGTCTTCCACGGTCTTGATGAAATGCGACTGGCCGAAGATGAAGTTGGCGTCGTCCGGCTTGACGATGGGCACCACGGTGAGTTCCATGGCTGCGCTCCTGCAGGGTGAGCTACGCATTCCATGGTAGCCGCCGGAAGGTGATTGCAAGCCGCCATAGGCGGCCGATTTCGCTGCCATCCACGCTTCGGCTTCCTCGTGGGGCTCGAACACCTAGACCGCTTCGCCGGCTGCGTTGATGGCGCGGAACACGGCGGCCCGCGGGGAGCGGCCATGGTCGCGGCAGCAAGTCCGCGAGCTTTCATTACCGGGAATGATGAGCGATAATCAGCAGCGGGACGGAATCGGGCCGATGCCAGAGCGAACACACAGTCGAGACAGCGATATCGATGCGACGAGCGCAAGCGCTCGTTTGGCCGGCCTCGACATCGACATCATTCACCGGCAATCGCCGAATGGTGATTGGGAGCAGATATCAATCAACCTGCGGGCAACGCCATCCTTCGAAGCGCTCGGGTCCTTGTTCGAGGCAGCTAACCCTTTCACGTTTTGGGTGCAGGCCACACGATTCATGTGGATGCCATGGCTGCTCACGACGCAGACGATGATGCTGCCGGCAGGCCGGACGCGAACACTCCCGACTGCTGTCCACTCTGAGCGCGAGGCGCCGACGACTACCGGTTAGCGAGCCAGAGGGTCAGGGAAAGGATCACGCTGACCAGCAACGATGTTGCGAGCGGGATATAAACGCGGAAGTTGTCGCGCTCGACGAGAATGTCGCCGGGCAACCGGCCCAAGCCGATCTTGTTGATCACTGGCCATTGCAGCCCGAGCGGAACGACCGGTAGGCGCATTAATTATCGCAACGATCCGCTCGGCTATGCCTCCGTCCCGACCTTGTGCGGCTGCTTCGCTTCAGCAGCGTCGGCGATCTCCGCTTGGTGACCGACGCGGCCATCGAACACCGGACGGTCCCGACACTTAGGGCGAGTGGTAGATTGAGAAGTCAAACTATTGGTCGAGGGAGGATATGCCTATGAGAGCATCGCCAAACTATTCGCGTCGTCGTTTCCTTCATGCCGGCACGGCCGGCGCAGCAGCAACCGTTGTCGCTGCGGCGTCAACGCCCCTTCGTGCGGCCGCCGAGGCGGGTGCGCAACCGCTACCCTCGACGGCGACGGCGCCGCGGATTCTGCGCAAGCCGCCGCTGCCTGAATTGGAGCGCATCGCCAAATCCTACAACTTGGCTCTCAGCCGCGACGATCTGACGTCGTTCCGCAACCTCATGGACGGCGTGCTCGCGTCATACCGTCGGCTGGACCAGTTCGCGGAGCCGACATTGGCGGTGAAGTACCCGCGGGACGCGGGGTTCCGACCAGGTGTCTCGGACAATCGGCTCAACGCTTGGTACTGGAAGTGCTCGATCAAAGGCGCAACTTCGGGGCCTCTCGCGGGCAAGAAAATCGCCATCAAAGACAATGTGTGCGTTGCCGGTATCCCGATGATGAACGGTTCCAACGTGCTGGAGGGCTACGTCCCCGACGTGGATGCGACCATTGTGACCCGCATCCTCGACGCCGGTGGGGAGATCGTCGGCAAGGCCGTGTGTGAGCATCTTTGCTTCTCGGGCGGTAGCCATACCTCCGACACTGGGCCCGTGCTCAATCCGCACGATCCGAAGCGATCTGCCGGAGGCTCCTCCAGCGGCAGTGCGGCGCTCGTCGTCGCGGGCGAGTGCGACATGGCCATCGGGGGCGACCAGGGAGGATCGATCCGAATTCCCAGCTCTTTCTGCGGAGCGGTTGGCCACAAGCCCACCCACGGGCTTGTGCCATACACGGGTGTCTTCCCGATTGAATTAACACTTGATCATACCGGACCCATTGCCCGCACCGCCGGCGATGCCGCCCGGCTTCTCGAAGTGCTCGCCGGCGCCGATGGCCTCGACCCGCGCCAACCGGCGGGACTGCGTACGGAAGCGTATACCAAGCAGCTCACCGGAGACGTGCGTGGCCTGCGGATCGGAATCGTTAAGGAGGGATTTGGCTGGCCCAATTCCGAGCCCGATGTCGACGCCATGGTGCGCGAGGCAGCACAGCGCCTGACGCGAGCGGGAGGGAATGTAAGCGAGGTATCGATCCCCCTCCACCGCGACGGCATCCATATCTGGAACGCTATCGCCGTCGAGGGTGCCACGGCGCTGATGGTCGCGGGCAACAGCATGGGAACCAACTGGAAAGGGCATTACACAACTTCGCTGCTGGACTTCTACGGCCGGAGTCGGCGGGTGCGCGCCAACGACCTTTCGGAGACCGTCAAGCTCGTCGTCCTGCTCGGCCAGTACATGCAGGACAATTATCAGGGCCGCTACTACGCGAAGGCCCAAAACCTCGCGCGCATGCTACGCGCCGCCTACGACGAGCAACTCAAAGACGTCGATCTCCTGCTCATGCCGACGTTACCCTTGAAGGCCACGCTCCTCCCCGCCCCGGACGCGAGCCGCGAGGACTATGTTGCGCGGGCACTTGAAATGATTTCCAACACTTGCCCGTTCGACGTCACTGGCCATCCTGCCGCCACGGTTCCGGCAGGCATGTCGGCAGGGCTCCCGGTTGGCATGATGCTGGTCGGACGCCACTGGGAGGACGGCACCGTGTTGCGTGCGGCAGACGCGTTCCAGATCGTCGGGTAGACAGCAGTAGCGAATTGCTGGCTAACGGCACCGTCGGGTCCAAGGTTCGGAAACAGGAGGCCCGCGAGCCGGCGAGCGACGCGGCCTGCCCTGACATCGATGCCAGGCTCGTCTGCCGACGCGGAGTCGGGCCTCGTGCCGAGATCATGAAGAGGCGGGCCATGGAGATCGAACGCACTAGATTCGGCACCATCACGATTGACGGAAAGACTTATGAACACGACGTGATCATTCGTCTGTCCGGCGAAGTGGCAAGGCGGAAGAAGAAGCTGTCGAAGAAGCACTACGCGACCTCGCATGTCTTCTCGAAGGACGAAGCGAAGTTCGTCTTTGAGGATGGATGCGAGCAGCTAATTCTTGGCTCGGGCCGCCTGCAGCTGAATTACGGTCTGCATCCCCGATGACCTGCCACTGCAAGTAGAGCGAAGCTACGCCGACCATCGGTCGCCCGCTTTCTTATTTATACCAACTGATTACCCACCAACGGGTTCGGGTCGATCAAGCCAGGACTTGTAGGACTTTCGATCCGTTGTAATGTAAGGGACGCATGCGGAATTCGTATGGCTGCTTCCCGAAGGGCGCAGCGCACAATAAGCAGGCGCGAATCAACGTGCCGGTTTTAGATAGAGACCGACATGGCCGTTGGCGGATCGTTTGACACGTTCCCCAAGCTGCTGGCGCGAAATGCCGCGCAGTTTAGCAGCCGCCCTGCGTTTCGGCACAAAGATCTCGGCATCTGGCAGACGTGGACCTGGGCCCAGGTCGCAGAGATCGTGCGCGCCTACGCTGCGGGCTTGCATCGACTTGGATTGCAGCCAGGAGACACGATCGCCATCGTTGGCTCCAACCGGCCGAAGCTCTATTGGACGCTGATGGCAGCGCAAGTGCTGCGCGCGATTCCGGTTCCGGTCTATTCGGATGCAGTGGCTGACGAGCTTGCTTATGTCCTCGCTCACGCCGACGTAAAGTTTGTTGCGGCGCAAGATCAGGAGCAGGTCGACAAGGTCTCTTCTGTATCCGACCGGGTGCCGCATCTCCACAAGGTCGTCTATGACGAGCCGCGTGGCCTCGATGACTACGACCACGATCGATTGATCGCAATCCGCGATGTCATCGAAGACGGCCGCGCCGCGCTTGCGGCCAGCGCGGCGCTCGGCAGGCAGATCGATGAGTTCATCCGGCAGGGTGAAGGTTCTGACATCTCGATCATCCTCTACACCTCGGGAACGACCGGCGCGTCGAAGGGCGTCATGCTGTCGGCGCGAGGCTGCATCGACGCTGCGACTGATACCGTCAGGTTTGACAGCCTGACCGACAAGGACGTGGCGCTCGCCTACCTACCGCTCGCCTGGGTTGGTGATCATTACCTCAACTATGCACAGGGCATTGTCGCTGGATTCTGCATGGCGTGTCCCGAGAGCGGTGAGACGATCGAGCAGGATCGGCGCGAGATCGGACCAACCTTCTATTTCGCCCCGCCGCGCGGTTTCGAGGCCATGCTGACGCGGGTAATGATCCGCATGGAGGACGCTGCAGCCATCAAGCGGCGCATGTTTAACTACTTCCTTGGCATTGCGCGGCGTTATGGCGAGTCGATTTTGACCGGAAAGCCGGTGCCGCTGTCTGGCCGGCTGCTCTATGCGGTCGGGCGTTTGATGGTCTACGAGCCCCTCAAGAACGTTCTTGGCCTGTCTCGCGTGCGCGTCGCCTATACTGCAGGTGAGGCCATCGGTCCGGATCTGTTCGCGTTTTACCGCTCGATCGGATTGAACCTGAAGCAACTGTACGGTCAGACCGAAGCGTTCCTTTACGTTACCTGCCAGCCTGACGGTGAGATCTACTCCGATACGGTCGGCCCGGCTGCACCGAACGTCGACATCCGCATTGCGGAAACAGGCGAGGTGCACTTCCGCTCCCCGGGCATGTTCGTCGGATACTTCAAGGATCAGGCGAAGACCGCGGAGGCCATGACGTCCGACGGCTACGTCAAGACCGGCGACGCCGGTTTCTTCGACGAGAAGACTGGGCATCTGAAGATCATCGATCGCGCGAAGGATGTTGGTCGGCTGGCTGACGGCACGATGTTTGCGCCAAAGTATCTTGAGAACAAGTTGAAGTTCTTTCCCAACATCAAGGAAGCGGTCGTCTACGGCGACTCCAGGGATTTCGTTTGCGCCTTTCTTAATATCGACCCGGTCGCTGTGGCGAACTGGGCCGAACGCAACAATATCGCATACGGTTCCTATCAGGAGCTGGCGGGGCATCCGCTGGTCTACGACATGGTGGCGAAAGATGTTGCCGAGGTGAACCGCTCTCTTGCGGAGGGAAGGGGGCTGGATCGCCGGAACCACCATTGTGGTCCTTGTCATCGGGCTTGCCGTGGCCGTGTACGATCGCTCCTCGGCCGAACGCGCCGGTCGCGAAGCCGAGGCGCTCAGGCGAAGCGAGGAGAAGTTCCGCCTGCTGGTGGAAGGGGTGGCCGATCACGCCATCTTCATGCTCGACCCCGAGGGCCGGGTGGCGAACTGGAATCTCGGCGCTATCAGGCTGATCGGCTACGGCGAGGAAATCGTCGGGACGCACTACGCCATCCTTCACACCGACGAGGACCGCGACGCCGGCATTCCGGAGGAAGTGCTTCTGGAAGCCAAGCGGGAAGGCAAGTCGGCAGGCGAAGGGTGGCGCGTCCGCAAGGACGGCAGCCGCTTCTGGGCCGAAGCGACCATACGCGTGGTGCAAAACGAGCGGGGCGAGGCCATCGGCTTTGCCAAGATTGTGCGGGACGTGACGGAACGCCGCCTGGCCCAGGAAGCGCTGGAGCGCACCCGTGACGCGCTGGCGGTATCGCAGAAGATGGAGACTGTCGGGCAGCTTACCGGCGGTGTCGCGCACGACTTCAACAACATACTCGCGGTGATTCTGGGCAGCCTCGAACTCGCGAAGAAGCGTCTCCAGCCGGAAGATCCGAGGATTCACCGGCTCCTCGACAACGCGATCCATGGTGCGCTCCGGGGGGCGTCGCTGACCCAGCGCATGCTGGCCTTCGCGCGCAAGCAGGACCTCAAGCCCGTCGTCGTGGATGTGCCGGAACTGGTCCGCGGAATGTCCGCGCTGCTGAAGTTTAATCCAGCGATCCGGGTCGAGACCCGTTTTCCGATCGAGCTCGCGAAGGTGAAGGTTGATGCCAACCAGCTCGAGCTCGCGATCCTCAACCTCGCCGTCAATGCGCGCGATGCGATGACGGCGAGCGGCGGGACCATCAGCATCGCCGCGCGCGAAGAGCAGGCCATCGATGGCCTTGCCGAGGGACGATACGTCGCGCTTTCGGTAAGCGATACCGGATCTGGCATGGACGAAAAGACGTTGAAGCATGCGCAGGAGCCGTTCTTTACGACCAAGGGGGTGGGCAAGGGAACCGGTCTCGGCCTCTCGATGGTAAAGGGGTTGGCTGAACAGTCCGGAGGCGTGCTGATGCTGAAGAGCCGCATCGGCGAAGGGACCACGGCCGAGATCTGGCTGCCGGCCTCGCAGGACGACAATGTGCCCGAGCCCCATGCGGCGGAGCCGTCACGCTCCGCGCCCCGTAGCAATCGACCCGTCTCCGTGCTGGTGGTCGACGATGACCTTCTCGTCCTCGACAGTATCGCTGCAATGCTCGATGATCTCGGCCACGCCGTGGTCGAGGCGCGCTCCGGCGAAGAGGCCGTCCAGCTTTTGCGCCGAATGCCGAAGATTGACATTGTGGTGACAGACTACGCCATGCCGGGGATGAACGGGCTGCAGCTTGCCGAGACGGTGGCCGCCGAGCATCCCGGCACGCCGGTGGTGCTCTGCACCGGATATGCCGAGCTGCCCGGCTCCGCGCAGCCTGATTTGCCGCGCATTTCGAAGCCGTTCGACCAGGCGGCGCTGGTGGCCGCCATGGAGGAAGTGATGCGCGCGCGGGCAGATGCGCGCTCGGTTTTGCCCTTGCGCCCGAAGCGAGCCTGAGATTGGTGGATCTCATCGCGTCTCCGGGAGCCACCAGGAGGCCCGTCATTCGGCCGCCATCGGCTTGGCATCGCCGTCGATGGCCGGCTTCTTCTTGCCGAACAGCCAGGCTTGCAGCCTGTCCAGGTAGATGTAGACCACGGGCGTCGTGTAGAGCGTGAGCATCTGCGACACGACGAGCCCTCCGACGATGGCGTAACCCAGCGGCTGGCGTATCTCTGAGCCCGCGCCGGTGCCGAGCATCATCGGAATGCCGCCGAGCATGGCTGCCATTGTGGTCATGAGAATGGGACGGAAGCGCATGATGCAGGCGCGATAGATCGCGTCCTCGGCGGACAATCCCTCCCGCTGACCGACATGCAGGGCGAAATCGACCAGCATGATGCCGTTCTTCTTGACGATGCCGATCAGGAGAATGATGCCGACGATCGCGATCACGCTGAGATCGAGATGGACCGCCATCAGCAGCAGCAGCGCACCGAGCCCGGCCGACGGTAGCGTCGAGATGATGGTGATGGGGTGGATCAGGCTCTCATACAGGATGCCCAGGATCAGATAGATCACGAACAGCGCGGCCACGATCAGGATCGGCGTGGTCGACAGCGAGTCTCCGAACGCCTGCGCGTTACCCTGGAAACTCGTCTGCAGCGACAGCGGCTTGCCGAGCTGTTGCTCGATATTCTGGATGGCGCTGGTCGCTTCGCCGATCGCCGTACCCGGCAACAGGTTGAAGGAGATCGTCACCGACGGGAACTGGCCCTGGTGGTTGACCACGAGCGGGGCGACCTTGACCACGCTGTCGACCAGCGTCGATAGCGGCACTTCCTGTCCGGTAGAGGATTTCACATAGATTCCGGTCAGCGCCTCTGGCGAGTACTGGAATTTCGGATTGACCTCCATGATCACATGATACTGGTTCAGGGTCGTGTACATGGTCGAGACGATGCGCTGGCCAAAAGCGTCGTCGAGCGTGTTGTCGATGGTGAAGGGCAGGATGCCGTAGCTCGAGGCCACCTCGCGCTTGATGGCGATGTCGAGCAGGGGACCGGAATTGAGCTGGTCGGTTGCGACATCGGTGATGCCGGGGATCTTCCTGATCCTGTCGAGGAACAGTGCCGCCCAATGGTTCAGCTCGCCTGGATCGGCATCGCCCAGCGTGTACTGATATTGGGTTTTCGAAACCCGGCCGCCGATGGTGATGTCCTGTGCGGCCTGCATATAGAGCGTGACGCCCTGGATGTTCGCCAGGTTCTTCCGCAGCCGGGCAAGCACCGTTTCCATATTGTCGCGCTGGTTGTAAGGCTTCAGCGCAATGTAGACGCGGCCGTTGTTGATGGTGGTATTGCCGCCGCCGGCGCCAATCGCCGAGCCGACGGATGCCACGGCCGGATCCTGCGTAATGGCATTAAGCAGGGCCTGCTGGCGTTCGGCCATCGCAGAATAGGAGATATCCTGCGCGGCCTCGGACAGGCCGATGATCAGCCCGGTGTCCTGCTGCGGAAAGAAGCCTTTGGGAATGACGACGTAGAGATAGCCGGTCAGGGCGATGGTCGCAAACATTGTCAACAGCGTGATGAAGCGGTGACGAAGCACGATTCTGAGCCCCGCCTCGTAGATTCCGAGGAGTGAGTTGAAGCCGCCTTCGAGGATGCGGAACAGCCTCCCATGCGTCCTGCTTTCCGGCTTGAGCAGCCGCGCGCACATCATGGGCGTCAAGGTCAGCGAGATAAGAAGCGACAGAACAAGGGCGACGCTGACGGTGACGGCGAATTCGCGGAACAAAAGCCCGACATATCCGCCCATCAGGAACAGCGGAATGAACACGGCGATCAGCGACAGCGTGATCGACATGATGGTGAAGCCGATTTCGCCAGCGCCCTTCAGCGCGGCCTCGAACGCCGTGGCGCCGCCCTCCATGTGGCGCACGATGTTCTCGATCACGACCACGGCGTCGTCGACCACGAAGCCCACGGCGATCGACAGCGCCATCAGCGACAAATTGTCGAGGCTGTAGCCGAGCTCGTAGAGGACGGCGAGGGTGCCGATCAGCGACAGTGGAACGGTGACCGCCGGGATGACCGTCGCCCAGAAGTTTCTCAAGAAGACGAAGATCACCATCACGACAAGCGCGACCGTCAGCAGCAGCGTGAACTGAACGTCGTGGATGGAGGCGCGAACCGTGTCGGTGCGGTCGGAGATAACGTTGACCTTAACCGCGGGCGGAATCGAGGCCTGCAGCACCGGCATCATCGCCTTGATCCGGTCGACGGTATCAATGACGTTGGCGCCGGGCTGGCGCTGGATCGCCAGGATGACGGCGCGCCGGTTGTTGTACCAGCCGGCGATCAGGTCGTTCTCCGGCGCGCTGACGGCGCGGCCGACGTCGCGGATGCGGACCGGCGAGCCGTTGCGGTAGGCGATGACGAGATTGGCGTAATCGTCCGCCTTCAGGAGTTGGTCGTTGGTGTTCAACGTGAAGGTCTGGCTCGGGCTGTTCAGCGTGCCCTTCGGCATGTCGACATTGGCCTGGCCGAGCGCGGTGCGGACGTCCTCGAGATTGATGCCGCGCGCGGCAAGCGCCTGCGGGTCGAGCTGTACGCGCACGGCGGGCTTCTGCTGGCCGCCGATGCCGACAAGGCCGACGCCCGGTATCTGCGAGATTTTCTGCAGCAGGATGTTTTCCGCATAGGCATCCACCGTGGTCAGCGGCAGACTGTCCGAGGTTAGACCGAGCACCAGGATCGGCGTATCGGCCGGATTGACCTTGCGGATCGTCGGCGGATAGGGAATGCCGGGCGGCAGGAACGGAGACGCGGCGTTGATCGCCGACAGTGTATCGCTGACTGTCCCGTCGATCTGGCGGTTCAGATCGAACTGCAGCGTGATCTGGGTGAAACCGAGCGCGCTCGCCGACGTCATCTGGGTAAGACCCGGAATCTGCCCGAACTGGAGCTCGAGCGGCGTCGCCACCGACGCTGCCATGGTCTGGGGATCGGCGCCCGGTAGCTGCGCGGTGACCTGAAGCGTCGGATAGTTGACGTTCGGCAAGGCCGCGACCGGCAGCAGCGGGTAGGCGACGAGGCCGCCGACCAACAGGCCTACCATCAGTAGCGCCGTCGCGATCGGTCGCTGAATGAACGGTGCGGAAATGTTCATGGGATCACCGCCTGTTGTGCTTGCTGCGTTGCCGCTTCCTCGGCCGCTTCGCCGTGCAGGATCGTGACATGCGTGCCCGGCTGCAGCCGGTATTGTCCGTCGACCACGACCTGCTCGCCGGCCTTCAGGCCGGAATCGATCAGCGCTTCACCGTCGGTGATCTGCGCGACCTTGAGCGGCCGCATCGCCACGGTGTCGTCCGGCTGGATGACATAGGCATAGGCGCCGTTCGGCCCCTGCTGCACGACGTTGGCGGGAACGGTGAGGCCGTTGTGCCGGGTCGTGACGAGCAGCCGCGCGTTCACCAATTCACCGGGCCACAATTGGCGCGATCTGTTGGGAAAGTTGGCCTTCAGCTGGATCGAGCCGGTGGTCTGCAGGATCTCATTGTTGACCAGTGCGAGTTTTCCCTCGCCGAGCTGCAGCGAATTGTTCTGATCATAGGCAAGGACGGGCAGCGGCGTCTTGCTGGCCTGCTGCTGTCGCTGGATCTGCGGCAGCACGCCCTCCGGCAGGGTGAAGATCAGCGAGATGGGATCGAGCTGCGTCACCACGACGAGGCCGTTGGCCGTCGTCGGGCTGATGATGTTGCCGACGTCGATCTGGCGGATCCCGACCACGCCGTCGATCGGCGAGGTCAGCCGCGTGTAGCTGAGCTGCACCTTGGCGGCTTCGATCAGCGCCTGGTCGGTCTTGAGCGCGGCCTCCAACTGGCCGACCTGCGCCTTCTGGGTCTCGATCAGTTGCGGCGTGGCCCAGCCCTTGTCGCCAAGCTGGTTGTAACGCGCGAGATTGGCGCGGGCATTGGTGAGCTGGGCCTGGTCGCGCTCCAGGTTGCCTTCGAACTGGTCGATCTGGGCCTGATAGGGACGCGGGTCGATTTGCGCGAGCAGGTCGCCGGCATGAACCGTCTGTCCTTCGGTGAAGTTGATGCTGATGAGCTGACCTTGGATCTGGGCCCGTACGACATCGGTATTGTAGGCAATCACGGTGCCGACACCGTTCTGGTAGATCGGCACGTCATGCTGCGCGACCACGCCGGCCACGACCGGGACCGGAGCTGGCGGCGCGGCCGCGGCGGCTTTGAACGCATGGGCGTGCGTCAGGTAGAGAAGGCCGCTGGCGGCGGCGCCTAACAAGATGGCGGATACTGCGACTCTCTTTTTCATGGCTGCTTCTCGCGAGTGGGTTTCCGATCAACGGAACATCGTGGCGGCGGCTGAGAGGCCCGGTACCGTGTTTGGCGCCCCTGTGATGTTCGGTATTCCCGTGACATCGGTGGGCGCGGCGACGGCTGTCGTGTTCGGGGCCGGAAGCGTGACGGCGGGCACCGTCGGGATCGCTGGCGCGATAGTGCTGACGGTGGGCGCAACGGCGATGGTCGGTACCACGGCTGCGGAGCTAATCCCGAGATTGCCGATCTCCGTCGAGCCCATTGGAATGCCGGTTCGCATCACGCCGCCCGGCGCCACCGGAGAGGTCGGCATCGATGATGCGGCAAGGTTGCCCGATCCCCCGCCGCACATGCTCGACATCCCGGACGTTTCGATCAGAGCCGATGTCGGCGGAATGCCTGACGACGAAATGGTGGACATCGTGCTCTGCGGCATAACCGTTCCGACCGCCACGCCGCCACCATCGAAGGTCGCTGCCGATCCGAACATCGTCGACGGGGCCGTGCCGATGGTCGAGCACACGGTGCTGCCGATTGCGCCGGTCGACGAGATCGGCATGGGACTTACGCCGGGTGACGCGATTTCCGTCGCGCCAAACGGGATGCCGGTGCCGCCGACCGGCGCGCTCGGCACCATGCCGAGCGGAGAAGTCGACGCGAGCGAAGGCGTCGGCATCACCGCCGCCTGCTGGGCAAAGGCCTGGCCGCACAGCAAGGTCGAGGCTGCCGTGATCATCAGGAAGCGTTTCATGTTGCTCTCCGGTGCCGTTCGATCGGCACGACAAACGCGTGGCGCAAAGTTGTGGGGCTATAAAGTTGTGGGGCTATTGGGAAGCCGGTCCGGAGGACGCCAGGAGGACCGGAAAACGTCCTCCGAACCGACAGCCCGCGCGCGGGGGCCTGCGCGGCGGGATTAACTGCAACTCAGCGGCAAGGGGCTGTTGGGATGCAGGACGTACCAGTCGTAGCAATCGGGATAACCGTAATAGTAGCCGTAGCCCGGTCCGTATCGGTCGAAGCGATGGAAGGCGTGCTGGTGCAGCCCGAAGCCATGCGCGCCGATGTGACCGACGCTGCCGATGTGGCCATCGCCGAGGCCGCCCAGATGTTCGCCGCCCATGCCGCCGATATGGGCGCCGCCACCAAAGCCGCCAATGTGACCGCCGCCGCCGCCGAAACCTCCGCCATGACCGCCGCCACCACCGCCACCGCGGGCCTCAGCCGCGCCGGTCACCAGGCTGGAAGCAAGCAGAGCTGTTGCCAGTATCGTGATCATCCGTTTCATCGTGACACTCCTTTTCAGTCAGATTGTTCGGCGCCGCGACGCGCGAGCTTCAGTCGGTCGCGCGGACGAAACGTCGGATGAGTGACAGGTAGGTGCGATGCACAAGGCATCCATTAAATTCGGCGTTAGTCACGTTCACGAGCCAGAGCAGCGCTACGGGCTTCAAAGGCGAACGCCTTTGGCGCACAGCAAAGAAGACGGGCTGGCGGAGGAAATCCCGCCAGCCCGTCAAGTGTCGTCACATCGCAGCGCGCGGATCAGTAACCCGTGTTGGGCTCACAAGGCGGCACGGTCCACGGTTGAGTGGCATAGGCGCCGACGTCTGGGGCGCGGATGCAGCTATCGCGATCGGCCGAACGCATGACGGACGCCATATTCGTATTGTCGTTGGTTACGACATGCCGCGAGGTGTGTGTGGCGGCGAGCGCCGGAGTAGCAAAGGTGGCTGCGGCGAGTAACGCAGCCGACAGGAGTTTCACTTTGCGCATGGGTATTCTCCATTCGGTGAGGGGAAGCCGGGCTGGCTTCTTCCTCTGACGTGCGGCTGGTCCGTCCTCGTCCAAAGGAATATCGCTTCACGCGCTTTCAACTCGGCGTGACGGCAATGCGGGCCACGATTTGCCAAAATCGCGTCGGCCGGATCGGGCAATGCAGGCCCGCCGGTTCATTAAATTGCTATTTATTGGCGCGACGCGCTGGCGAGGGCTAACTGTCTGGCACGGGCCCGCTGTGCTCGTACCGAGGCGGCGGAACGGCCGCCGGGCGGATGGCGCCCGCCCGATTCCGGAAGGGATGGCAGCGCCGTCCGGCTCCATGAACGATGCGGCGTGTGAACGTCGCCATTGCCACCTGACGGCGAGAGGGTATCTTGATGGCAAATCGGACCGATCAGATGACGAAGGTTCTTCTCATAGAGGATGACGACGAGACGGCCGGGGAAATCACCGCCGAGCTTGCCGATCGCGGCTTTGAGGTCGAATGGTCGTCCGACGGATTGGACGGTCTTGCCAAGGCGCGCGACTTGCGGCCGGATGCCATGATCGTCGACCGCCTGCTGCCGGGGATGGACGGCCTTACCGTCATAGAATCCTTGCGAAAGGATCAGGTGCGCACCCCGGTCCTGGTGCTGAGCGCGCTTGGCGCGGTCGATGACCGTGTGCGCGGATTGCGGATGGGGGGCGATGACTATCTCACCAAGCCGTTTGCGATCGTCGAATTGGTCGCGCGAATAGAGGCATTGCTGCGTCGCCCGCCGGAAACGCGCGAGACCAAACTGCGTGTCGGCCAGCTCGAGCTCGACCTGATCGAGCGCACGGCAAAGCGCGGCGAGCGCAAGATCGACCTCTTGCCGCGCGAGTTTCGCCTGCTCGAATACATGATGCGGCGGAGCGACCAGCTCTTGACGCGTGCGATGCTGCTCGAGGAGGTCTGGAACTACAAATTCGTTCCGGCCACCAACCTGGTCGACGTCCACATGGGCCGCGTGCGGCACAAGGTCGACGGTCCGGGCGACATCCCGATGATCCACAATGTCCGCGGTGCCGGGTTCATTCTGCGCGCCGTGCCCTGACTGATTTTTGGCGACCTTGCCGGATGCCCGCGCCGTCGGGCCGGCAAGGTAATCGGACGGCAGGCTCGGGAAGTTTCAGTTGCAGTTCATCCGCTCGAAGACGTTTCACTGGACCGCGGCGCTGGCGGGCCTATTCGCAATCTTCGTCATCATACTGTTCGGGTTCATCTACTTCAGGATCGACGACTACCTGATCGCACGTTCCGACAACATGATCACGACACAAGCGGGCTTCTTCGCCGGATTGCCGCGCGAGCGCATGATCAGTGCGCTCGACGATCGTCTTGAGCAGGATTCGCGCGGCGTCCAGTTCTCGGGCATATTCGATGCCGGGAGGAACCGGCTTGCCGGCAACATCGCGGCCCTGCCGGACGGACTCGAGATCGGCGCACCGGCTCGGAGCGTGCCGCTGACACGTCTCGATAACAAGGAGGTCGGCGCAACATCGGTTAGAACCGTCGCGCGGCGGCTCGATAACGGCGACATATTGGTGATCGGGCGAAATGTCGATGAAACAGCTGAGGTCTTCAGGGTCGTCGGAGCTGCGCTCGCGCTCGGCCTGTTGCCTGCATTCTGTCTGTGGTTACTGGCCGGCGCCTGGCTCAGTGCGCGCGCCCGCAGGCGCGTCGAGGAGGTCAATCTGCGGGTCCAGCGCATCATCGCCGGAGATCTGCGCGAGCGGCTGCCGCACCGGAACATCGATGAGCCGTTCTCGCGGCTCGCCGGCATCGTCAACGGCATGCTCGACGAGCTGGAGACGACGATCAACGCGCTGGCCGGCGTCGGCAACGACATCGCCCACGATCTGCGAACGCCGCTGACGCGCGCACGCCTGACGCTCGAGCGCGGCCGTACCAACGCGACCACCCTGGAGCAGCTCCAGCAGGCCGCCGACAAGGCTATCGCCGGCATCGACCAGTCGCTGTCGATCGTCACGGCGTTGCTGCGACTCGCCGAGATCGAGAACAGCCGCCGGTCATCCGCATTCGGTGACGTTGCGCTCGGCGAGATGCTGCGCGAAGTCTGCGACATGTACGAGCCGATCGCCGAAGACAAGCAGATTGCGCTCAGCGCGAACATACCAGCCGCGCTTTCCGTGCGCGGCGACCGGGACTTGCTGCTGGAGGCAGTCGCCAACCTCGTCGACAATGCCATCAAATTCACGCCCCGGAACGGAAGCGTCGAGCTTGACCTGCTGCGCGGCGAAGGGGAAACCATTCTGCGGGTGAGGGATACGGGTCCGGGGATCAGCGAGCACGAGCACGAAGCCGTGCTGCGCCGGTTCTATCGCTCGGACAAGATCCGCAACACGCCCGGTGTCGGCCTTGGCCTCAACCTGGTTTCGGCGATCGTAAAGCTGCACGGATTTCGCCTGATCATCCACGCCGGCCCGGGAGGCCGGGTGGAGATCGTTTGCCCCGATGAGCAGGGCGGTCAGACATAGGATAGCTGCCCGCCACCATCACCCATGGCGGCGGTCGTCATGTTCGGCGCGGGATGCGTGGTGGACCTGCCGATGATGCCAGACAGTGGGGCCGGTCATGCCGCTTTCCCTTTCGTTATAGGCCTGCATCACGGAAGGCGGCAGTCCTTCCATTCTGTAAGCCGGCGTAGGCGCACCGCCATTCAGCACGTCCAGATTCGGGTAATAGAATGCAAAAGCACCCGGCTCCTGGATGGCTTCTTGCGCGAGGGCCGGTGCCGCTGCCAGCATCGACAGCAATCCTGCGACGGCGATTGTCTTGATCGAGGTCATTGTTCTTCTCCACATGTCGATGCGAGCGTTCGCCTGGCCGCGCAAGCGCGGCCGTGCGCCGCAACGGGCGCCTTCTTCCGAACGCGAACTGCTCGCTTGAAGCTGCATCGCTCAGCGGATGCATGTGGAGATGTAGGACGTGCGCGACGTCGGCCCACTAAATTGCGTTTTACAAAGCTGAATTGATCAGTGCCGCGAGCAAAGGTTCGCACGGGGAAGCGGCGGTCGAACTCGTGCGGGTGCGAGGGAAGGCTCACCGATCGATGTTTTGCGATCTCGCCCACAACACGATCGCGCGATCTTGAGACCGGGATCGAAGCGTTTGCGGACGCTAACAGCGAATTTAGATTCCTCAATTCCAATTTAATGGCTGCGTTGCGGTGTCTTCTCCTAGGGTCTGCGCGCCGGACCTGATGGATTGGAGCCACCCATGAACGCCCACAGCACAACGTTGATGTCAGACAGGCGGGAGATGCTGACCGCGGACAGATCGCGAGACCTCGTCGATGAATATGCATCTCTCATCAAGCGATACGCTCTGCTCGAACCGGCGCGGGAGCAGCAGCTTGCCCGCCGCTGGCAGGAGCATCGCGACCGCGCAGCTACTGACGCACTCGTCACCAGCCATCTCCGGCTGGCGGCGAAGGTCGCGCGCCGCTACCAGAGATACGACCTTCCGCTCGCCGATCTGATCGGCGAGGCCAATCTCGGCCTCGTCATCGCGGCCTCGCATTTCGAGCCCGGACGTGGCGCCCGGTTTTCCAGCTATGCGCTGTGGTGGATCAAGGCTGCCATCCACGATTACATTCTGCGGTCGCGGTCGCTGGTCAAGATCGGGACGACGGCCGCCCAGCGAAAGCTGTTCTTTGGCCTGAAGCGCGCCATGCGCAAGTTCGGAGGCGATAGAGAAGGGCTCACGCAGGAAGTGGCCGAGGCCGTCGCCCGCGAGCTCGCCGTCCCCGTTCGCGAAGTGATCGAGATGAACAGCCGTTTGACCGGAGACCTCTCGCTGAATGTGCCGATCGGCGACGACGGACCGGCCGAATGGGAGGCGATGCTGGTTGATCAGTCGCCGGATGCCGAGGCAATCGTCACCGATCAGGATGAAAGCACGCAACGGACCAGGGCGCTCCATTCAGCCCTCGACGTGCTGACCGCGCGGGAGCGCCGCGTGTTCGAAGCGCGGCGGATGAGCGAGAATCCGCCGAGCCTGGAGGACCTCGGGCGCGAGCTGTCGATCTCCGGCGAGCGCGTCCGCCAGATCGAAACGCTGGCCTTCGAAAAGGTCAGGCGCGCGGCGACCAGGCATTTGAAAGCCGCCTCCCTCCCGGCGGGGAAGATGGCGGCTTAAATGGAAGAAGCGAGCGACGGCGTTCGCGCCGCTCGCTTCCTTCAGATCGCCCGATCAGCGCATCATGCGCTCGACGGCGATGGCGGTCGCTTCACCGCCGCCGATACACAGCGCGGCCACGCCGCGTTTGAGGTTCTGCGCCTCCAGCGCATGCAGCAGCGTCACGATCAAGCGTGCGCCGGTGGCGCCGATCGGATGACCGAGCGCGCAGGCGCCGCCATTGACGTTGAGCTTCTCCCGGGGGATGCCGAGATCCTTCTGTGCCGCCATCGCTACCACGGCGAAGGCTTCGTTGATCTCGAACAGATCGACGTCGGAGACCGACCAGCCGACCTTGTCGAGCAGCTTGCGGATCGCGGGGATCGGCGCGGCGGTGAACCATTGCGGTTCCTGGCTGTGGGTGGCGTGGCCCTTGATCTCGGCCAGCATCGGCAAGCCCTCGCGATCGGCGAGCGAGAGCTTGGCCAGGATGAGGGCAGCGGCGCCGTCGGCATTGGCGGAGGAGGCGGCCGGCGTGATGGTGCCGCCTGCGCGGAACGCCGGCTTCAATCCGGGAATCTTGGAAGGGTCCACCTTGAGCGGATGCTCGTCACTGGCGATGACGCGCGGACCGGCTTTCTCGGATAGCGTAATCGGCGCGATCTCGGCCCTGAACGCGCCGCTCTCCACCGCCTTGCGCGCACGGGTCAGCGTCTCGATCGCGTAAGCGTCCTGGTCCTTGCGGGTGAATTGATAGGCTCCGCGGTAGCCTCGCCAAAATCGCCCATCGAGCGGCCGGTCTCATAGGCGTCTTCCAGCCCGTCCATCATCATGTGATCGATGATCCGGTCATGGCCGGCGCGGTAGCCGCCGCGCGCCTTCGCGAGGAGATAGGGCGCGTTCGACATGCTCTCTATGCCGCCGGACAGCACGATGGCGGCGGAGCCGGCGTTGATGATGTCGTGGGCTAGCATGGTCGCCTTCATGCCGGAGCCACACACCTTATTGACGGTGGTGGCGCCGGTGGCGTCCGGTAGTCCGGCGCCGCGCGCGGCCTGTCGTGCCGGTGCCTGGCCCTGTCCGGCCGGCAGCACATTGCCCATGAAGATCTCGTCAATGCGTTACGGCGCGAGTTGAGCCCGCTCCAGCGCCGCGCCGATCACGTGAGCCCCGAGCTTGTGCGCGCTGAAGGGAGACAGTTCGCCCATGAAGCGGCCAAGCGGCGTGCGGGCGGCAGAAAGGATGACGACGGGATCAGCGGCTGCGGACATGATAGGTTCTCCTGTTCGTGCACGGATTGTTATATGATGATAATCATATATTGCGGCATTGCAAAGAGGCGCCGCCATCGCAGGGGCCACGATCCATCTGGAAAGTTCCTTGAATATTTCTTGGAGAATGCGGCCGAACGGCCGTTTTCGGTCCTGAGAGGTTGCCGCGCCGTCGCCGTGCGCTATCGCCTCAGCGGCACACGCTAGTGGCGGTAAACGCTGGCGGGCGCGTTGGCTCTCTCCGATCGGACGCTGAGCCTCGCGGCGTCGAAAGGATTAACACCAATGATCCCGTGCCTGCGCCGATGGCATTCAGTGCGGGAACCCGATCGATGCTATGCTTTGCCCTGCAAGAAGAAGTCTCTGAACTTCGGTGAATGCCAGCCCCACCTCCGAAGGCGACCCCGGAACAGCCCCCTGTGGCCGGGGACGCTTTCGGAGCGAAAGACGTCCCTGGTCCAATAGCGTTCGCAAAGCCTTGCCGATGCAATGGTGCGTCCGCAACGCGGGACATGAATCGCTAATGGGGAACGGAGGATTTGACCATAGGCGGCGAGTCCGAGGGGACGAGGTCGACGCCGTCGGAGCCGACGCTGCGGCCGGCGGCGATGGCGACTTGCGTGCGGTTGCACACGCCAAGCTTGCGCATGATTTCCCGGACATGGACTTTCACGGTTGTCTCGGTCATTCCGAGCTTGCGACCGATAACCTTGTTGGGATCACCCTGGCACAGGCAGGCGAGAACCGCATACTGCCGCTCGGTAAACTCGGGCGCAGGCCGAGCACTCTCGGAGCCATTGCCACGCTGGATACCGGGGGACTTCCCATCAAAAAGGGCGCCTTGTGGCTCGTAAAGCCCGCCATCCGGGCCCATCGGCGCCTGATTTTGTTGCTCAGGGTCCGGAACCGTCTGCTCCGGAGCCAAATCCGGCCGCCCGAATTCTATCGGCGACGTTCCGCCGAATGCGCGACCGGCCATGATGACGGCAGGAGGAAAATAGGTTCCACCGCGCAGAACGAATGAAAGCGCTTGCAGTGCAAGATCCGGAGGCATCGAATTGCTGAAGTAGCCCCTGGCTCCCGAACGGATCGCTGAGATGATGGTTGCAGGATTTTCGTCGTCGGAGACGATTGCCAGCGCAGCCTCCCGGCGCAGCATATGCAGCACCTGGATCTCGTTGAATACCTCAAGCGCGGAGGGGGCGCCGACGCTGTAGATCAGCATGTCGCAGTCGCTGCGCTCGACGAGCTTGATGTGCGCCTCTTTAGGACCGAGCGAAATCAGCTCAACCTGTTCGTTCCTGGCCCAAGGACTCAAAAAGCTCTCTGCTCGAGCTCGTCGAAAAGCCATTGCGTCTACAATAAACACCGTCTTCTTAGGTGGGACTGACATAACGCGCCCCCGGACTTTGTGATGCTATCGATAGATTCTTTTCAAATCGCGCTGGTCGCTATTAATTAGTTCACTTAGCGTCAAAATTGTTCAGAAAAAGTTTACTCCTATACGGAAGGGATGCCAAGAAGGAGGAGTGTGACGAGATGTCGTCAAAACTGGGTCATTAAAGTGCGTTTTTCATTCCTCGATTTTAAAAATCACGCGCCACAACCTTCGCTATTATATCTTTCGATATGTACATCCGCGGTGGCCAAGCAGATACGATAGTATCCTCTCGGCCTTGCACGTCGCGGACGCATACGATGTTTGTCAGCAAGCTGCCCCCAAAGCCGGATTTCGAAGTGCTGGCGGCCGCTGCCCCGGCTTCCGCGGATCGTCGCACATTCGTTCACGCCTTAATGGGCAACCTCATCTGCAGCTGGTCGAACAACGAAAGTCTCTTCATCTACGTCCTGATGATCCTGTTGCGAACAGATGAAGCTTCGGCCGCCGTCGTGTTCGCCACGCTGAACACCACCCGTGCGAGACTCGATCTGATCCAGCGGTTGGCCAAGATCAGAGTAACCGACAAGGCGCTCGCCAGGAGTCTGACTGCGCTTGTCGAACGCTTTTCCGAATCCACCCGGGTTCGCAATGAACTGAATCATTGCATGTTCATCTTCGATTCCACAGGCGCCATCACCCACACTCAGTCGATGCGATTGACGGAAACCAAGTCCAGCCTGAGATTCGGAGAGATAAAGGCGTTGGATGAAAGCCGGCTGCAGGAGATGCTGCGGACAACCACCGAGATGACGAAGATCAATCGCGACATCTGGGATCTTCTTCCGCGCCTCGAAGCGCATGTCTGCGGCGGCGAGCAGCAGAAAGACCTTCCTACCAAGGTGGCCTGACGCTATCCGGCGACAACGGAACTTTGTGCCGTCGTCGTGGTCTCATCGGCATTCTCGAATCTCCTGAACGTGACGTGTGTCGATGGTTGATATCGCAAGATACAACGTCAGATCGAATGCATGCATGTTGTCGGCGAGGGTGTGTCGGCAAACTGACAGGGCTGGCATCCGCAATCACGCGGTGCCGGCAGTCGGAAGAACCGACATTGCAGAGCAGCGCCGCGCTTCGCAGACCGCAGACTTAGAAGATCAGCGATCTCGTTCCGCTCGCGATGCTCCAACCTCAGGAGCTCGTCATGGGTAGCCCAAAGAAGAAGTACGACCCCAGGAACAACCAGGACCAGGATCAGGACCAGGACCAGAAGCAAGACCAGTTGCAGGCGCAAGCCAACCTCCAGGCTCAGTTGCAGGGCCAAGGCCAGGGTCAAGGCCAGGGTCAGGGCCAATTGCAGTTCGCCGTTCAGTCGTTGGATTCCAAGAGCGAGAACGAGAACGACAACGACAACGACAACAAGAATGAGAATGAAAACAAGAACGAGAATACCGTCGACAACAAGCTCGACAACAAGGTAGATAACGATCTCGACAACGATGTCGACAACAAGATCGACAACAACATCGAAAACAAGATCGAAAACACCGTCGAGACCAAGGTAGACGTTGATGTCGATGTGGATGTCGACGTGGACACAAGCGGCCTGAGCACCCCGGTCATCGCTCTCTACGACTTCGACACGCACGGTTCTGTCGTCATGCCTGACGTCGTGACCCAGACGATGAACGACGGCAACCAGTTCAATATTGATCAGGTCAACAACCTGGTCGATAACGACACCAACAGCTCGTATGCCACGTACTATGGCGGCAACGGTGGATCGTGGTGTGAGCCGGGTGCCAGCTTCAGCATGGACGCCAAGATCGAGGGCGGGACGTCCAGGATCGACGCCGGGGACATTGGCGATCGTGCAAACGTTTCGTCCAGTGCCGATGCGGTTCTCAACCAGTCTGCCTTCGATCAGAACATCACGCAGGGTGCGAACATCCAGTTCAACAGCATCACCATTCAGGCTGCCGGTGACGCTCTGACTGATAACGATATAGGCTAGTTTTTGCGTTCGATCCGCGCGGCGTTAGCCGCGCGGGTCTTTTTTGCCAGTCATTTCATTTCAGTCGCTGCGTTGCCGATGAGGACTGAGGGCCGTACCGCGGCCTTGACAGTCTACGGCGACCGGGGAGGTTCCCATGGCGTCAGCGAGTTTTGTCGAAATAATTTCCCACTTCGCAGGATATCTGCAGATCTTCCACGATATCGCCCGCGACCGCGTCCAGTATGACGAAAGTCTCGCTCCCCGTCCGGCCGGCGATTACACCACGCTTCGGCCGAACTACGATTATCGCGTCGTGCCTGAGGATTTGGAGACCGCGGCCGGCCCGGTGCCGGAGCTGATGCCGGACGATCCGATCCATTTCGTCAGAGGGCGCGCACTCAAGCTCCGTAGTTCAGAGGAAGACGATTCCGATCTCTTTCCGCGTTCGCCGGCGCCGAGCGTACCGCCGCCGAAACCGCTGGGCGGCGGTGGCGGAGGCGGCAGCCCCGACTTTCACGTCAAGGTAAAATACCAGGACGGTGGCCCGGAAACCCAACTGACGGTTCATCAGTACAACTTCATGCATGATGACGACGTCAATCTGCCCACGGATCTACGGACCGTTGTTGAACCTCTGATCACAAGCCTCAACAGCGATGCGATGGCCACCATCGAGCAGTTGGCGGCCGATGCGAACGCCGAGCTTCCCGCCGAGTGGCAGATGCCGAAGACCGACGGCGGCGTTACGGATTTCCTAGTCGCCCGCGACGCGGCCTGGGCCGACGGCGAGCCGGATGCAAACTCTGTGACGCCTGGCTACTACGTCAACGGCGAGCTGCAGGAACGCCCAATAGAACCGTCGCCGCCAGCTGATGCGCCAGAATTGCCCGATACCGGACACGGAATCGGCCAATGGGCCTCGCTGGGCAACAACTTCAGCATCAACGCCGCGCTGATCGTCGATATCGGCGAGTCCGCCCGCACCATGGTGGTGATGGGAGATTACTTCAAGACCAATGCCATCTTCCAGACCAACACCATTATGGACGATGACCGGGTCCGCGTATCGGGCGGGGACCGCGAGCCATCATCAACCAGCGATGAGAACGTCGCGACCAACATCGCCGATTTTCTTCAGAACCCCAGCATCTACGTCGGCTTCCCGGCCCAATTTGCCGGCCCGAACTGGATCGTCGATGTGGTCGACGGCGACTTCTACAGCGTTCATGCGGTGGCTCAGGTCAACTATCTCTCCGACAACGATGTGGCAACGCAGGTCAGCAGCAGTTCCCACTACAATCTCGTCGGTGGTTACAATACCCAGGGCAACTTGGCCCAGATCCTTGACGGCAGCGTCGAATACGACCTGATCATCATCAAGGGCAGCTATCACGGCCTGAACGTCATCTTTCAAAACAACATCTTGCTGGACAACGACAAGATCAAGATGGCGGCCGACGGTGCTGACCCGTCTCAATCAGCGAGTTCAGGTAACAACAGCCTGTTGAACGAAGCCGCGGTTGCGAACTATGGCGGGGATACCTTCGACGAGCTGCCCGCCAACCTCGAGCTGATCCAAAGCTTGCTGGCCGCCGGCTTGACATCGCTCGATCCCGAACTGGCCGGCGCCCTCATCGGCCATGGTGGCCCCCTGAAGGTGCTCTACATCACTGGAGACTATTACGACATCAATGCGGTCTGGCAGACCAACATCACCTCCGACGTTGACGTGATGTATCAGCTCCAGAACCAGCCGTTGGCCGATCTGATGGCGCTTGATCCGGACGGAGCCGTGACGCAGTCGGTCACCACAGGCGGCAACGAACTGGTCAACGACGCGGCGGTCGTGGACGTCAATCCTGATGCAACTTACGTCGGAGGCCAGATCTACACCGATTCCATTTTGGTGCAGGCCGATCTGGTGCCGACAGCTTCGGATAACACCGTCAACGCCGATACCAACGCCTTAGTGACTGAACTCATTGCTTTCGTCGATGACCACCCTCAGGACACGACGAGCCCGCCGCCGGCAGCGATTGCTAATTCGGTGCAGGCAGACCCGATGGCGAGCGTGCTGCATTAGCCGCTATTGCAGGTATTTTCCCTATTGCAGTTGCAGGAGAGTTTTCAAATGTGGGGCTGGGATGATCGTCCAGGCGGTGCGGGGAGTTCGCGCCTGATTCAGTATGACGAAGCAACGGCGAGCACGGCCAAGATAATTCCGCTCCGCCCGTGGTTTGATCCACCGCCTTCGCGCGCCGAAGAATCGCTCGTCAAATTCGCCGACGAGAACAGTGGCGCGGCCGAAGCCAGGACCGTAGCCAAGACCGCCGAGCCATCCCTGCGGGTTGTGGCCGAGACCCAAGCCAAGCCTGACGCGAAAACTGAAGCCAAGGTTGAGGCCAAGACGGAAGCCAAGACCCCGCCGCCGGGATCCACCGTTGTGATCGAGCAGACGGTTCCGGCTCCTCCACTGCGCACCGGAGGTGACAAGGACGGTGGCGGCTCTTCAGGCCGCGGAGGCGGCGGCGGTGGAGGCGGGGGTAGTAACTCGCCGCCCCTGCATAGGCGTTCCAGCGACAATGAATTCAGGGACGTGCTCGGCAGCGGTCTGGCGAACGCCCGCCGTAACCTGGTGACCGTCGGGTTGTTCTCGGTTGCGGTCAACCTGCTGGTGCTCGCCATTCCGATCTACCTGTTCAACATGTCCGATCGCGTGCTGACCAGCCGCAGCACGGACACGCTGGTGATGCTGACGATCATCGTGGTCATCGCGATCGGGGCCCATGTGCTGATGGACATGATGCGACGCATCATCCTGATGCGGGTTGCGGTCGAGACCGAAGCTAAATTGGGCGGACCCGTGCTGAGCGCTGCTGCCAAATCCGCGCAGAGTGGATCCAGCCGCGAATTCCAGACGCTGGCCGACCTGCAGCACCTCCGCGCGTTTATTACCGGTCCGGTATTGCTGACGATGTTCGATACGCCGGTCGCGCCGGTCTATTTCGCTGTCGTGTTTCTGATCCATCCGCATCTCGGATTCATCGTGCTGGGCTCAGGCGTCGCGCTGGTTATCGTGGCGCTGTTGAACCAGCGCGTCACAGCGGCCCCGTTCAACCAGGCCAACAACTATGGCGCCAGGGCCAACCTGACGGCGGAATCGATGGCCCGCAATGCCCAGGTCATCAATGCGATGGGCATGATCCCGGAAGGCGTCCAGGTATGGGGCCGCGAAACCGTGGAGTCGCTAAAGGCACAGGTGATCGGACAGGATCGCAACATCCTGATGACGGGGGTGTCGAAGTTCCTGCGGCTGTGCACCCAGATCGCCATCCTGGGTTGGGGCGCGTGGCTGGCGCTGGAGGCCCATATCACCAGCGGCATGGTGATTGCGGCCTCGATCGTGGCGAGCCGCGCATTGGCGCCGCTGGAAGGTACCATCGAAGGCTGGCGCAGCTTCGTACAGGCACGTTCGGCCTATGCCCGCATCAGGGCGCTGCTCTTGAACTCGCCGCTCAACTTGGAGCGGCTCCGCCTGCCGCGTCCCGCGGGATATCTCAACGTCGAGCGCATTCTTTACGTGCCGCCACCGAACAAGAAGGTGATCCTGAACGGGATCAGCTTTCAGTTGAAGCCGGGGGAATCGCTTGCCATCGTCGGAGACTCCGGCACCGGGAAAACCATGTTGGCCCGCATGCTGGTCGGATCCATCATTCCGACAGCCGGCAGTGTCAGACTGGACATGATGGATCTGCGCAACTGGGATCCGCGCCAGTTTGGCGAGAGCGTCGGCTACCTGCCGCAGGATGTGCAATTGTTCCCGGCCACCATCAAGGCCAACATCGGCCGGATGCGCGACGACGCACGTGACGAGGATGTGTTCGATGCCGCCGAGACCGCCGATGTGCATGAGATGATCTCGAGCTTCGCCCAGGGCTATGAGACCATCGTCGGGATGGATGGAAGTCCGCTGTCGGGCGGCCAACGGCAACGGATCGGATTGGCCCGCGCGTTCTACGGCAATCCGCGTCTGATCGTACTCGACGAGCCCAACTCGAATCTGGATGCCAATGGTGAGCGGGCGCTCGCCAAGGCGCTGGTACGTGCCAAGGAAAAACAGATCACGGTGGTGACGATCACCCAGCGCGCGGCCCTGCTGATGAGCGTCGACAAGATCATGATCCTGCACCAGGGCGCGGTGCAGGCTTTCGGCAGCCGTGACGAGATCATTCCGATGATTGCCGGACGCAAGCCGAACAACACCCCGATGGGACCGGATAATCCGCCATCGTTGAATTGAAGGCGTCGGCCGGGTTTTACAGGAACGAGGTTGCGCGATGGCCAACAGGAAGATTGCGGACCGCTCCGCGGAATCAGAGGGCACCTGGTACGATTCGCTGCCGCGATCGACCAAGCTGCCAACCGCTGCCGGGGCGCTGATAATGGCAGTGGTGCTGATGGGATTCGGTGTCTGGGGCAACATGGCGCCGATCGCCGGTGCCGTGGTCGCCTCCGGCGTATTCGTCGTGACCGGACAGAACAAGATCATCCAGCATCTCGAAGGTGGAATGATCCGCGAAATCTACGTGCGCGAAGGCGACACGGTAGAAGCCGGACAAATCTTGCTCGAGCTCGACGACACCGCGGCGCGCGCGGAGTTGCAGCGCTTGTTCTTGCGCCGCATCAGACTGACGGCGATGGATGCCAGGCTGACTGCCGAGATGAAGGAGGATCCGGAGATCACGCTTCCTGCCGAAGTCGGCAAATGGCTGACCAGTTCACCCGAGGTGAAGGAAATCGTGGACAGCCAGCAGATGACGTTCACGGCGCGCCGCAACAATCTCAGCAGCGACATCAAGAGCATCCAGGAGAGCATCAACGCCCTGGAGGAGAGAATCCGGGGATCGCGGGTGCAGCTCGAGGCCGTGCATCGCCAGATCGTTCTGCTCGACGAGGAAATCGCCACCAAGGACAAGCTGGTGCAGGCCGGGCTGGTGCGCAAGCCCGAGCTGATGGTGCTGCAGCGTTCCAAGGCCAATCTGGAAGGCGAAGTCGGCCGCATCATGGGCGACATCGGCGATGCCAAGGAGCGCATCGCTCGCGCGCTCGAGCAGATCAATGGCGTGCGCAAGACCGCGATCAAGACTGCGGTCGAGCAGATGCACGAGATCCGCGGCGAATTGGCCGACGTCCGCGAGCGAATGCTGAGCGCCAAGGGCGTACTGGATCGTGTCCGTGTCACGGCGCCGGTCAGCGGCGTCGTGGTGAAGCTGCGCTATCACACGCGGGGCGGGGTGGTCGAGGCCGGCAAGAACATCATGGAGCTGTTGCCCTTGAAGGACGAACTCATCATCGAGGCGCGATTGCGGCCGCAGGACATCGACCACGTCAAGTACGGGCAAACCGCGATGGTGCGGTTGACGGCGCTGAACCAGCGCATCACGCCGATGGTCTCCGGAGATGTCGTGTACCTGTCGGCCGATACGCTTGCGGACGAAAAGAAGTCCCAACAGGTCGGGCCGACCGACATCTATCTCGTCCGCGTCAGGCTCAACGGCGAGGAGAGCAGGAATGTTCCGAATTTCAGTCCGACGCCCGGCATGCCGGCCGAGGTCTACATCAAGACATCGGAGCGAACTTTCTTCCAGTACATCGTCAGGCCGATCCACGACAGCATGACGCGCGCATTCCGGGAGCGCTAGTCATCGCGTGAGAAGTGTAACAAGCACATTGGAAAGGCGGTCGCCGTGCATATCGACATCATCGAAGACCTGCCGTCGCTGGCCAGGCTCGAGGACAACTGGAACGCCGTTTACGACGAGGATCCCGAGGCCCAGATATTCCTGTCGTGGAAGTGGCTGCACGGCTGGCTGTCCTGCATCCATGGGCCGTGGTTCATTCTGGCGGCAAAGGCCGGCAAGGCCGCCGACCTGCCTTATGTTGCGTTCTTTCCGCTGCGGCTGCAGACCACGATCGAGGACGCCGACATTATCCATGACATGAGGATGGCAGGCAATTTCGGCGCGGACTACACCGGCATCGTCTGCAGGCCCGAGGTGGAGAACAAGGTTCTCCCCGCCTTTGCCCGCTACGTCAGGCATATGAACTGGGCGCGCTTGAATCTCGACAATCTACGAATGTCGGAGCGGCGGGTGCGGCTGCTGCTGGCGTGCTTTCCGAAAGCCAGTTTTCGTTATCGGGAGGCCAACGCAGTCAACAAGGTCGACGGAATCGATAACAGCCTCTGCCCCTATGTGACGCTGCCCGGGGACTGGAATGCCTACCTCGAAACGCTGAGCACCAACACAAGGCAGAAGATTCGGCGCCTGCTGAAGCAGATCGACGCGCCGGGCGAATATCGGATATCGGTCTCCACATCAGAAACTTTCGAGCAGGACCTCAAGACCTTGCTGCGGTTCTGGGAGACAAAGTGGCGTCTCCGCAAGGGGGACCGCACCGACAGCCTCGTGCGCTCGAACGGCGCGATGCTGACGCGCAGTTTCCAATCCGGTCTGGTGTACCTGCCGACGTTCTGGCATGGCGAGCGTGCGGTTGCGGCGCTGGCCACGCTGGTGGATCCGCGCAAGCGGACCTTCTCATTCTACATGACCGGACGTGACGAGACGTTCGAGGGACCGCCGGCGGGAGTGATCCTGCATGCCTTCAGCATTCGCCACGCCATCGCGAACGGCTTTTGCGAATACGACTTCCTGCGCGGCAACGAGCCCTACAAATATTCGTTTGGCTGCGCCGAGCGCAAGATCCGCAACACGATCCTGGAGACCAGGGACGGCAGGAATCTTCGCACCGGCATCGATCCGCGGAGCATTCCGGACGTGTTGCAGAAGGCAACCGAACTGCACAGAAAGGGAAAAATTGCTGAAGCCGAGATGGGATACCGGCGGATTTTAGCCGCGCAGCCGAAACACGCCGACGCGTTGCACCGGCTGGGCCAGTTGTTGGCGGCGAAGGCTGATTTTGTCGCAGCCAAGCGGGTGTTCCGTACCTTGACCGCGGTTCGCCCCGGCGCCGCCAAGGCGTGGCAGTGCCTGGGCCAGGTCTGCGAAAGTCTCGGTGAGCATGAGCAGGCGCTGCGTCAGTATCTCGAGTTCATGCGGTTGCTGCCGGATTCGCCCGACGGGTTTGTCGCGGTCGCCAGATGCATGGCGAAGCTCGGGCGAATTGCGGAAATCAATGCCGCGCTGTTGGCCGCAATCGAACCGGCGAGCGGACCGTCGGTGAGGAAGTGGCGCGATTGGCGAAGCATACCGGATCGGCAGGCCCCGGAACGTTCGATCTCGGCGTAGGACGGGATTGATGAATTCCGCAAAAGCGCTTGGTCCCAGAACCGGATCCCGCAAAGGGTCAGCCGATCAACAGCCTCCGCTGTCTGCAGGGACCCGTGTCAGGACGAGTGCGGTCGGAGCAATGCGATGCCCAAATCTCGCCGGCCGGGAAGCGGTTGTCATCGGCTCGGGCCGTTATCGCAGCACCATCCGCGTCATGTTCGACGGTTTCAAGTCGCCGACATCGCTGCATAACAGCTACATCGAACCCGTGGTGGAGGAAGAAGGTTCTTCCGCTCGGGCCAGCGCGGTACGCCTGGGCGCCGGTTCTACCCGACAGGGAGAAGCCGGCGTCCACGTGCGGGGCCGGCGATTTCATTGAAGCCCGAGTCGAGGAGGGGCCAAGTTCCGCACGGCTGGAACCGTCCTGCCCGCAAAACGTTGATTTACCGGCGGGCGGACGTACGCTTTTCGATCCCGCATCTGCTTCCACGTTTTGTCGAGGTGTCGCCTGCTGCGAAGCTCATCGATCCTCATCCCGGGTAAAACCGTCTGGAGAAGGTGCAAGGCAAGGCGGCTGGCAATTCTCAACGACGCAGCCGCGTATTTCGCCGCTTTGCGGGAAGCGCTGCTGCTCGCGACGCGGCAGGTCTACATCATCGGCTGGGACATCCACAGCCTGACCCGCTTTGTCGGGCCTTCCGGGCACGCCGATGATGGTTATCCGGAAGGACTCGGGGCGTTTCTGAAAGCGCTCTTGAAGGCGAAGCCCGAACTGCGCATCAACATCCTGAGCTGGAATTTTCCGGCGCTGTATGCGGCGGAGCGGGAGTGGAATTCGGCCGCCAAATTCACCGCGGAAGCATCGGACCGGCTCTGCTTCTGTTTCGATTCCAGTCTTCCTCTGGGGTCAGCGCAACATCAGAAAATCGTCGTCATCGACGGCGCGCTGGCGTTTTCCGGCGGCCTCGATCTCACGATCCGGCGCTGGGACACCAGCGAGCACAAAACCCATCACCCGCTGCGGACCGATCCCGACGGCAAGCCGTATCCGCCGTTTCACGACGTGCAATGCATGGTGGATGGCGAAGCCGCGGCCAGTCTGACGGAAGTGGTGGAGAACCGGTGGCGGGCCGCCGGCTGTACCGTCGAAACTTCAGAGGCGGTCGCGGGCGACCGCTGGCCGACCTCGGTGCCGGTACAATGCCGGGGCATGACGGTCGGCATTGCCCGCACTGAGATCGCGACCGCAAGCGATAACGGCGTCAACGAGGTCGCGCGGCTGTTCGAGGCCTCGATCAACGCCGCCGATCGTTTCATCTATATCGAAAACCAGTTCACCAGCGCCACCGACATCGCGCGCCTGTTGGCGCAGCGGATGCTGGACGTGCCACAGCTTCGCGTCCTGATCGTCACGCCGAAGATGCATTCGTCCTGGTTCGAATCGCAGGCGATGCAGAGCGGCCGCGGCGGATTCATCGCGGCATTCGTGGCGGCCGGCGTCATGGACCGGATCCGCTTTCTCTATCCATCGACGCAGGAAGGGGACGAAGCCGCCGCCGTCATGGTGCACAGCAAGGTGATGATCGTCGACGACCGCATCCTGCGCGTCGGCTCGGCCAACCTCAACAATCGCTCGATGGGGGCGGACACCGAATGCGATCTCGCGTTCGAAGCCACGTCCGAGGCGCATCTCAAATGTATCGCCCGGCTTCGTCGTCAACTGATCGGCCATTTCTGCGGCGTCGACGAACGGGAAATCGCAAGCAACGAAGCTGACCTGTTCGGATATCTGGATCGTCTGGCCGAAGGTGGCGGCGCGAAATCGTTGCGGCCGATCGATCCGGCCGCGACAGCCGGCAGCATGGCGACCATGGTGCAGCCGGTCGCCGATCCCAGGGAGCCGCTTCATCTCGACCGTGCCGCGACGCGCATGTGGACGCCGAGAACGATTTTGGCCGTATCCGGATTGGCCGCGGCGCTCGCCGGCCTCGCGCTGGCCTGGCAGTATACATCGCTGCGCGATTTCACCGATGTCGGCTTCGTCTCCTCGGTCATTTCGCAGCCTGCGCGGTCGCAATTCGCGCCGCTGTTCGCGATTGCCGCCTTCGTGGTCGGTGGGCTGGTGGTGTTTCCCGTGCTGGTTCTGATCGCCGCGACATCGGCGGCGCTCGGGCCCTGGATGGGGTTCTTCAGCGCCGGCGCCGGCGTGCTGCTCAGCGCGCTCACACTGTTTTCGATCGGCCGCGTGCTGGGTCAGGCGCGGTTGCAGCGGCTGCTCGGCCGGCGGGCTGCAAGGGTTCAGGGCCGCATCATCGGCAAGGGGGTCGTTGCGGTGGCCATGATCCGGATGGTGCCGATCGCCCCGTTCTCGATCGTCAACGTGGTAGCGGGCGCCAGCAAGCTGAGCCTGCGCGATTTCCTGCTTGGCACCGTGCTGGGTATGGCGCCGGGGATCGCCGTGATGGCTGCGCTCGGCGCGCAGATCGCAGATCTCGCCCGAAATGCCTCATGGACGAATGCGCTGCTGCTGGCGCTGGCAATCCTGGCCTGGATCGCGCTGTGCCTTGGCGTCCAGTTCCTGGTGACGTGGATGGCGGGACGACGACCGTGACGGCTACGCTGCGCATCATGACGTGGAACGTGCACGGCATCTTCCACCTCAATCCGGGTTTCGATCTGGACGGCGTTTGTTCCGTCATCCGCCACTGGTCGCCTGATGTGGTGGCGCTGCAGGAAGTCGATTCACGCGGACGAACCGACGACCCCTTTGCCCTTCTCGCGAAGGCCGTCGGCGACCACAGCGTCGACGCAAGATCGATTGTCACGCAGGACGGCGACTACGGACAGGTGCTGTTGAGCCGCTGGCCCTTCGCCGAGCCGCCAACAATCTCCGACGTCTCCTATCAGGAGCGCGAGCCCCGCCGCGCCATCGCCGCGCGCATATTGTCGGACTTCGGGGAGATGAAGGTCATTGCCACCCATCTCGGCTTGAGCATTCATGAACGGCATGCTCAGGCGCACGCTTTGGTCGACCTGGTGCAGCCGACGCGAACGATCGTGCTCGGCGATTTCAACGACTGGTTCTGGGTGAAGTCGGTGCGGGGCGTGCTGGCGCGGATCTGCCCGGTCCGGACGCGGCTACGGACGTTTCCCGCAAGATTGCCGATGATGCGGCTGGACCGGATCTACGCCTCGCGCGATCTGATCATCCGCTCGGCCTGGACCGATCGCAAGGCCCGCGCCTATTCGGACCATCTGCCCGTGATCGCCGACGTCATGTTTCCGGACTGAATGGTGACATCAGGCGGGCTTGGCCGGATGCTGCGTTCTCGGATGGCGCTCATGCAACAGCCTCGCCAGATCGTGACGCAACTCCGACCGGTCGCGCATGGCGGTCTCGAACAGCGCTTCCTGGATGTCGCGCGGCATGTCGCCCCAGACCGCCATCGCAGCCTCGCCGAGCAATGATGCAAAGGTCTGTTCGCTGGTCATGTCGATCCTCCCGATCTTCGACGTTTGACCGGAACGAAGGTTCCATCGACGGGAATCAATCCCGTTTCGTCCGTTGACGAATATGGAGTTACGGACCGGCCTGCAGACCCAGCCGACCGACGCCGGGCAGTTTCAATGCGGGGCGGCGGATGTCGAAGCCGAGGACGCCGCCGAAGAGATTGAGCTCGAACCCCTCGATCCATCCGATCGTCAGCCCGAGATAACCTCCGAGCGAAGCAAACACGCCGGTGCGCGATGGCGTGAAGCCGACCCAGTCGCCATGGTAAGGGTAATCCTTGCCGATCGCAGTCGGCGGCAGCACGGCTTCGAGTTCCGGAACGGCGTTCAGGATCGCCTGGATGAAAGTGTTGGAGTTCGGACCAGGCCAGGCGCTGTAATCCCCATTGGCGCGAAACCTGTAGGTTTCGATGACCGAGCGGATTTTGGGAATGAGCGCTTCCGCCTTCGGACCGTCGACGCTGACGACGGTTTCGGGGATCGCGCCAAACCAGCGTCCGTCGGCCTGAAATCCGTCGATCCGGATCGGCTCGCCCCAGGCCGTGTAATCATAGCGGCTGTAACGGCTGGCGCCGCGCTCCTTCACCACGATCCAGGTGTGAACCGCGAATATCCCGCGCCAGCGTACGGTCCTTGCCGCGAAAACCCGGATGACGGCATCCGCATGCTCAGAGGCCTTGGGAAGCAGCCCGGCGCTTGAACGGTCCGCCGTCTGCCAGTTCTCACGCCTGTCGCCGAGCAGATATTTCACGGCGGAAACAGCCACGGGAACGAGCACGAGGAGCAGAAAAATGACCAGGTATCTTTTCACGGCGGGGATCAATTGGAACGGATTGCAGGCTCTTGATGTAGTCGCTCCAATCCTGATTTCCAGTTCAGCCCTGCCAAGGTAGCAAAACGGGATCAAAAGTGCAGAAAGCCCAGGGCCATAAGCAGAGCGAAGGTCACGGCTGCCGAAAGCAGCAGCGAGCCGAGACATCCCAGCCGGTTCGAGAAAAACAGGAACATTTGGTTGCCTGATTAAGATTTCGCTTCCCCGATCGTGTCCGCCATCGTCGCGCCGCGTCGACCCAGTGGCTTGTTTCCGCCCTCGGTGCTGTCGACTGCGGTCTGATGCTCGATCTCCGAATTGAGTTCAGCGCCGAACAACACGACGATCGTCGACATCCACATCCACATCATCAAGCCGATAGCCGCGCCGAGCGAACCGTAGGTCGCGTCGTAATTGGCGTAATTGGCAAGATAGAACGACAGCAAGGCAGAGCCGGCAAGCCACGCGAGCGTTGCAAGCACGCTGCCGACGGTCAGCCACCGCCATTGCGCCGCGCGGCGGCTTGGTCCGAACCGATAGAGCACGGCGAGGCCCAGAAGCATGGTCAGGACCAGAACGGGCCATCGTCCGAACCGGAACAGAGCATCGGTAACGGCCCCGAGCCCGATGGTTGACAGAACGATCGGGAGTGCGACTACGGAGCCGATGGCGAGAAGTACCGCAACAAGTCCGCCAAAGGTCAACGCGAGGGAAACCGCGTTGAGCTTGAAGAAACCACGCTTCTCGTCCTCGTCATAGACGACATTGAGCGCATCCATGATGGCCTTCAGCCCGCCATTGGCGCTCCACACGGCAAGCAGGAAGGAGAACAGAAAGGCTAGTCCGAGCCTGACCTCACCCTGGGCCAGCACCCGTTCGACCTGATCCCTGACGATGCCGAGAGCGCCTTCCGGCAAGATGCCCGCAAGCATCGTCATGTGGTCGTTGATCGTGCTTGCATCGGCGAAAAGTGCATAGGACGAGACGAGGGCGGTAATCGCCGGGAACAGCGCGAGCAGCCCATAGAAGACGACGCCCGCGGCGACCGCGAGAACGCGGTCCTCGCTGACCTGCTGGTAGGTCCGGATCAGGATGTCCTTCCAACCCCTCCAGGGAATTTGCCACGGCGATACCGCACGGCGGCCGCGGCCCTGATCGTCTGACGACGCTGAAGCGTCCGGCTCGCGCCGCGCCGGTTCAGGCGTCGTGTCGTGCACGTAACTCAGATTGCTCATGCCGGACCGTTCCACGTCTCTACGCCTTAATGCGCACGGAGCGGTGACGTTCCTCGGATCAAGTCGGGCAAGCAGTTAGCGCGGTGCCGGATGACGGTGGCGATCTACCGTCCCCAGCGCAACACCACGGGATCGAGCTGGCGGGCGATTTCGATGAGACCGGCGCGGGCTGCTGGGTGAACCCTTTGCAGGGGATGACGAACCGCGTCCGAGCCGATCACGCCGCCTTCCTTCATCAGGATTTTTGCGGCCTGCAAGCCGCACTGGCGGTTTTCGTAATTGATCAGCGGCAGCCAGCGGGCATAGGCCGCCATCGCTTCGTCGCGGCGCCCCGCGAGATAGGGATCGATGATCTGCCTGATGCCATCAGGATAGCCGCCTCCCGTCATGGCGCCGGTCGCCCCGGCGTCGAGATCGGCCATCAGCGTGATGGCTTCCTCGCCGTCCCAGGGCCCTTCGATGCTGTCGCCGCCGGCGGCGATGAGATCGCGCAGCTTCGCCGCCGCCATCGGCACTTCGATCTTGAAATAGCGGATGTTGGAAATTTCCCGCGCCATCCGCGCCAGCAGATCGACCGAAAGCGGCGTCCCGGCAACGGGAGCATCCTGGATCATGATCGGGATATCGATCGCGTCGGACACGGTGCGATAGAAGTCGAAGATTGCCTTTTCCGGTACGCGGAAAGTGGCGCCGTGATAGGGCGGCATGATCATGACCATCGCGGCGCCTGCGTCTTGCGCCTGGCGGCTGCGCTCGGCGCAGATGCGCGAGCCGAAATGCGTCGTCGTCACGATCACCGGCACGCGGCCGGCAACGTGCTCCAGCACCGCGTGCATCACCTGTTCGCGCTCGGCATCGGTCAGCACGAACTGCTCGGAGAAATTGGCCAGAATGCACAGCCCGTTCGAGCCGGCATCGATCATGAAATCGATGCAGCGCCGTTGCCCCGCAAGATCGAGCTCGCCCCGCTCGTCGAAAATGGTGGGAGCGACGGGGAAAACACCACGATAGGGCCGTTGTGCAGTCGAGGTCATTTAAGGAGGTTCCGTTCGAGGGAGATCAGTGATTGTATGGTCGTCCAGTTCATTCATCAACATGCTAGAAGGCCCGGCACAACCGGGCTGGTAGACAAGGAAAGAGATCGATGGGGGGAGTTCTGGAGGGCGTTCGCGTCCTCGATTTCGGGCGCTATATCGCGGGGCCCTATTGCGCGACATTGCTGGCTGAATTTGGCGCGGAAGTCATTCGCGTGGAAAAGCGCGACGGCAGCGAGGACCGTTTTGTCGCGCCGGTCGGGGCAGGCGGCGAGGGTGCGCTGTTCCTGCAAGTCAACCGCAACAAGAAGTGCATCACGCTCGATCCGATGAAGCCGGAAGGGCAGGAGGTGATGCGCCGGCTGGTTGCTACCGCCGATGTCGTTGTCGCCAATTTGCCGCCGCAGACGCTGCGGGCGATGAAGCTCGACTACGACTCGCTTAAAGCCATCAAGCCGGACATCATCCTGACGACCGCGACCGCCTTCGGTAATCCCGGGCCGTGGTCCGACCGCGTCGGCTTCGACGGCGTCGGCCAGGTGATGTCGGGCTCGGTGTACATGACGGGCAAGGGCGATCCGCCATACCGGGCCGCGGTGAACTGGGTCGATTTCGGCACTGCGCTACATTGTGCGTTCGGCACGCTCGCCGCCCTGATCGAGCGCGGCAAATCCGGGCGCGGGCAGATCGTCGAGGGCGCGCTGCTCGCAACCGCGCTGTCCTTCACCAACGCGACGCTGATCGAGCAGGCGGTGATCGCGGCCAACCGCGTGCCATCAGGCAATCTCGGCCAGACCGCGGCGCCCGCCGATATCTACCGCACCCAGGACGGCTGGGTGCTGTGCCAGGTCACCGGGCACCCGCTGTTTATCCGCTGGGCCAAATTGATGGGCGAGGAGGATCAATGGCTGGGTGATCCGCGTTTTGCTGACGACATCAAGCGCGGCGACAATGGCCCCGTCATCAGCGAACGGATGGCGCGCTGGTGCGCCGAGCGCACCACGCAGGAAGCCGTCGATACGCTCGGCAAAGCGATGATTCCGGCGGGTCCCGTGCTGAGCCCGCAACAGGCGCTGGAGCATCCGCATATCCGCGCCACCGGCTTCATGCAGGATGTCGACTATCCCGGCTTGCCGAATCCCGCGCCGACGGTGCGTGCCGCGGTGCGGCTGTCGGAAACTCCCGGCGAAATCGTCACGCGCCCGCCAACGCTCGGCGAACACACCGACCGCGTGCTGGCCGATATCGGCTATGATGCGGACGCTATCGCCGCGCTCCGCAACAACAGGATCATCTAGATGCAGCGGCAGACGACCCGGCGCCTTGTTCGTTGCTGTGAGGCGATTCTTCGCCTAACCGGCGCGTGGTCGCCTTCGCCATGACGCTCGTGTCGATACCGGTCAATCCTGTTCCAAAGGGCGCGCTTGCCGGAACGATCGGGGCACCGGACGGCACCGCGTTGCGTTTTGCGCGTTGGCCGGCGCCGGCCAAGGGCAGGGGCACCGTCTGCGTGTTCACCGGGCGCGGCGAGTGCATCGAGAAGTATTTCGAGACGGTGCAGGACCTGCGCAAGCGAGGCTATGCGGTAGCGATGATCGATTGGCGCGGGCAGGGCCATTCCGCGCGCCGGCTGCTCAATCCGCTGAAGGGCCATGTGCAGAGTTTTTCGGAGTACGAGACCGATGTGACGGCCTTCGTGAAGCAGGTGGTGCTGCCGGATTGTCCGGCGCCCTATTTTGCGTTGGCCCATTCGATGGGCGGTGCGGTGATGCTGCGCGTTGCCCATGCCGGCAACGACGTGTTCGAGCGCTTCGTGCTCTGCGCGCCCATGGTCGGCCTGCCAGGCCCGCGCGCATCGCTGCCGATGCGTGGTCTGATGCGCACGCTGCGAGCAGCCGGAATGGGCGAGCGGTTTATTCCAGGCGGCAACGTCGACTTGATGAAGCCGACGGGTTTTCCCGGCAATCCCCTGACCTCGGACCCGCGCCGCTATGTCCGCAACGCGGCCATCCTGGAGGCGGACCCGACGCTCGGCATTGCGTCGCCGACCGTGGCGTGGCTCGATGCGGCCTTCGCGGCGATGGGCGAGTTTCGTTCGCCGGAGTTTGCCCGCGGGATTCGCCAGCCTGTCCTGATGCTCGCGGCAGGCAACGACACCATCGTCTCGACCCCTGCCAATGCGGCGTTTGCCCGGCATCTGCCAGCGGGATCGCATCGCCTGATTGCGGGCGCGAAGCACGAAATCCTGCAGGAAGACGACCGCTATCGCGAGCAGCTCTGGGCCGCATTCGATGCCTTCATGCCGGGCTAGATTAGTTAGGGCGTGGACCCATCAGCACGCAGCCAAATTCGGATTGAAGCGCCATGAATCTACTTCCGCTTTCCGGGCATACTGGACACCGGACATGCCGCTGGCTCGACCCGGTCGCGAATGACCCCACACCGGACATCGACGACCAAAGTCGGCAACCGGCACCTGCTGGTCTCCGGAACTTTGGGGTGATTCCGGGAGTTATGAATTGAGCGGTATTGTGCGATTTCGCTTTCGGCTCAACACATATGCCGTCTGTAGTCGCACACGGCGGCATCGCAGGAGGCTCTCATGAGTATCAAGCGAATCCTGGTTCCACTTCCCGGCTCAGCCAGTCACACCGGTCAAATTGAAACGGCCCTGTCTGCCGCGAAGGCATTTGGGGCCTAACGGCCACCGAAATGGGACAAACGGTGACCGCCGCATCGGTGAACTGGTACGCCGAGGAACGCGAGCGAGCTACGCGGCATGCGCGCGAGGTTTTCGCGCAGGCCTGCGCGGTAGTCGGCATCCCGATGCTATCGGCGAACGACGAGCCCGGCAGCCCACTCGCAGCATCCTGGCGCGAAGCCGAGGGATCGTATGTCGAAATCGCGGCGCAACGGGCCGCTGCCTTCGACCTAATCGTCGCCGCAAGCGCCACCGTGATGGAATCGTTCATGGCTATTGCCGAGCAATCGCTGCTGCAGACCCGTCGCCCCGTGCTGTTGGCGCCGGCTCGCCCGCAGAGCGATATGACCGACAGCGTGATGATCGCCTGGGACGAGAGCCCGGAATGCTGGCACGCGGTCTCGGCTTCTATACCGTTCATGCAACTCGCCAAATCAGTGCAGGTCATAAGCGTTGATCGGGACGCCAGCAATCGCCAAGCCTCGCAGGCGGAGGTGCTTGCCTATTTGCGCTGTCATGGCATCGGTGCGACCGCGCAGGTGGTTGCACCGGAATTGCGCTCGGTGGGTGATACGCTGCTCGCGGCGGGGGCAGAGCATGAAGCCGGCCTGCTGATCATGGGCGCCTATTCCCATAGCCGCCTGCGCGAGATGCTTCTGGGCGGGGCCACGCGCCACATCCTTAAGAACGCTTCGGCGCGCCCCGTTCTCTTGGCGCATTAGCCCTCGTCAGAGCGCAATCCCAGTCAGGTTGCCGCCGACGCCAACGCTATGGCCTCACTCGCCGACGGCGGGTTGGGGGGCCGTGCGATTAATGCACCGACGCTGCCAAACGCATCGCCCTCCTCCCCAGCGAATTGGGTCTCCCGAGTTCGGCATTTATGGCAGATCGTGGTCGGGTCGATTTGATCGGTGTCGGTTTGTGGCACCTTTGAGACATGCCGACGGACTCTGAACTTGTCTGCTTATCGGGATAGACCGGAAGTGCTTGGCGCTCCGTCAGAACGACGCGAATGACCCTCAACGGATAGGCGCGTTCAGTGCTCTTCATGAGAGCGCAGACATTTCCTGCCGTTAGCGTGTTCCGCTGCTACGCGCGGGAGCCGTTGCAGAGCAAATGACCGGTTACCATTCAGCGGCCTGAAGCTGAACTAGAATGGTGTTGAAGCCGTGCGCCTCTAGCATCCGATGGCTTGCCCTTCGAAGTGCAGGATCTGTTTGCGAAACTGCTAGAAAAACGATTTGACCGTCAGCCCTGCTGCGCGGGCATCCTGTATGAATGTATGCGCTTCCTCATTGGACATTGTAAGGTCAACGCCGCCGAGGAATTTCTCTCCTTCGGGCGTGTTCGCACGGAACGTCGTCTCGTGTCTGCCTATATGAACCGTATAATCAATGTCGCTTGGTGCTTCGGGCATGGCATCCTCCTCGATCCCGAAGCGAGTATATTGTGTCCATTTCAACCGCTCCTACAAGGCGGCAATTGCGAGATAACGCTGCGGCGCGGTCGATCGTGATTGTGGGGTGAGGAAGCGTGATCAGTATGTCTGCGGGCAGACCTGCCGTATTGATCCGCTTGTGGCACATCGCGTTACTTGGTTGCGATGCGGAGCTTGGTCGCTATCCGGAGCATAGCGGACATCGATCAGGCAGCGCCGATCAAGCTCGATTTTGAGTACGTACCCTGGTTCGAACGAACGTCGTCGATATCGCGGTTGCGAACACAGCGGCCGATCGCGGGGAATCGGCCGATCTCGATGCTTAGGACGCTTGTCACAATGGAGTTCCAGACCGTATCGTGACGTCGCGCAGCGAGCGCGGACGGGGCGATATCGGGGTTTTGCATGGGCTCGCAGGTAAGCTTGCCGCTCTGGGTCGTCGTCCTGATGGCGATCCTCGCAATCCTGGCGGCGCTGGATCGCATCCTGATTCCCAGCGTGCGCTGGGCGCTGCGGCGCCGCGCCAATCGTGCGATCGAGGAACTCAACACCAAGCTCAAACTTCGCATTCAGCCGTTCAAGCTGACCGAGCGTCAGGTGCTGATCGATCGGCTGGTGTTCGACCCGGAAGTGCTGCGGTCGGCCGAGGAGTATTCGATCCAAACCGGCGTGCCGAACGAAGTCGCGATGGAAAAGGTGCGGCGCTACGCCCGCGAGATCGTTCCGGCGTTCAGCGCCTATGCCTATTTCCGCATCGGCACGCGGATCGCGCGCGCCGTTTCCCATATGCTGTACCGGGTGCGGATCGGCGTCCGCAATGACGAGGCGCTGGCCGCCGTCGATCCAGCCTCATCGGTGATCTTCGTCATCAACCATCGCTCGAACATGGATTACGTGCTGGTGACCTACGTCGCCTCGACCTCGTCGGCGCTGAGCTACGCCGTCGGCGAATGGGCCAAGGTGTGGGGCCTCAGCAATTTGATCCGCTCGATGGGCGCCTATTTCATCGCGCGCGATTCCGGCGAGGGGCTCTATCGCAAGGTGCTGTCGCGCTATGTGCACATGGCCACCGCTGCGGGCGTCACGCAGGCGATTTTTCCGGAGGGTGGGCTCAGCCGCGACGGCAAGCTGCGTCCGCCGAAATTCGGACTGCTGAGCTACATGGTGGCGGGCTTCGATCCGCACGGACCGCGCGACGTGGTGTTCATCCCGGTTGCCGTCAACTACGACCGCGTGCTGGAAGACCGCATGCTGACTTCGGCGGCCAACACCGAGCCAGGAAAGAAGCCGGTGTTCGGCTTCAACTTTGCGACCTTTGCACGCCATTTTTTCCGCCATATCTGGCTGGCCATGCGCGGCGAGTGGTATCGCTTCGGCTACACCTGCGTGAGTTTCGGTGTGCCGGTGTCGCTGCGAAACTATGTCGAGGCCAGGAAGATCGACTTTCGCGTTCTCGCAGCCGAGCCGCGCCGCCTCGAGGTCGAGTGGCTCGGCAACGAACTGATGGAGGCCGTTGGCCGCGTGGTGCCGGCGCTGCCGGTATCGCTGGTCTCGACCGCGATCCTTGCGGCTGGCGACCAGCCGCTGACGCTGTTCGAAATCAAGGGCCGCGTTTCGGCGCTCATAGGCGATCTCGAACGACTGGGAAGCTACGTTCACATCCCGCGCGCCGACCGCGACTACGCCATCTCCGTCGGCTTGCGGATGCTGACGCTGCGCCATCTGGTCATCGAGACCGACGACACCTACCGCGCCAACCCGAAAGAGCTCGGACTGTTGCACTACTATGCGAACGCGATTGTTCATCTGTTCAAGGGTGAGGAGGCGAATATCGGCGGCGATGTCGCTGCGCGGTGGACGGAGAGGGTTGCTCCCCCGTAGGGTAGGGCAAAGGCGCGCCAGCGCCGTGCCCACCATGTATGCAACCGCGAGCGCGCCGCCTGGTGGTGGGCACGCTTCGCTTTGCCCACCGGACGTCTGCTGCCGACGGAGCTCTGCATCCACCGTCATTGCGAGGAGCGAAGCGACGAAGCAATTCATCTATCTCCGCGTCGAAATATGGATTGCTTCGCTTCGCTCGCAATGACGCGGATAGGTCGCGGCGTACTGGATACCCCCGCCTGCGCGGGGTATGACGGTCCGGGGCCTTCCTTGCAAAAGCTTGAAGTTTAAAATATATGCTGAACCTTCATCCTGGAGGCCTGACCGATGTCCCAATTGTCGCGTTCCTCCCATGCGCTCGTCACCGGTGGCGGGCGGGGCATTGGTCTTGCGATATCGGCGGCGCTGTCGAAGGCCGGTGCGACGGTCACGGTGCTCGGCCGCAACCGCGCGACGCTCGATGAAGCCGTTGCATCCGGCGTAGCACAGTTCGCGGCCATGGCCGATGTCGCCGACCAGGCGTCGGTCAAATCGGCCGTTACGGAAGCGGCCGCGCGGCAACCGATCGACATCCTCATTGCCAATGCGGGCGCGGCGGAGTCAGCGCCGTTCGGCCGTTCCGATGCGGCATTGTTCCAGCGGATGATGGACGTCAATTTCATGGGTGTGGTCCATGCCGCGCAGGCGGTCCTGCCTGGAATGGTGGAACGCCGCCGCGGGCGGATCATCGCCGTCGCGTCTACTGCGGGGCTCAAGGGCTACGCCTATGTCTCGGCCTACAGCGCGGCGAAGCACGCCGTCATCGGACTCGTCCGTTCACTGGCGCTGGAGACGGCGAAGAGCGGCGTCACCGTCAACGCCGTCTGCCCCGGCTTCACCGAAACCGACCTGCTCGAAGGCTCGATCGACAACATCATCAAGAAGACTGGGCGCAGCCGCGAGCAGGCGATCGCCGAACTGGCAAAGCACAATCCACAAGGACGCCTCGTCGCGCCGTCAGAAGTGGCCGACGCCGTGCTGTGGCTGTGCGGCGAGGGCGCAGGCGCCATCACCGGGCAGGCTATTGCCGTGGCAGGCGGAGAAGTCTGATCGGCCGCCATATTGATAACGATTGAATTCAGGGAGAGATCATGAGCAAGCCCGCAAACCCCGTCACGCTGCCGCTGGCGGATTATTCGCCGAAGCATTTTCTGCTCGCTGTCGTCGATCGCGTCGCGACCGTCACGCTGAACAGGCCCGAGCGAAAGAATCCGCTGACCTTCGAAAGCTATCGCGAGCTCACCGATTTCTTCCGCGCCTGCGCGATGGACGATGAGGTCAAGACCGTCGTCGTGACCGGCGCGGGCGGCAATTTTTCGTCCGGCGGCGACGTGTTCGAGATCATCGGTCCCTTGATCCAGATGGATACCAAGGGATTGACCGCCTTCACGCGCATGACCGGCGATCTGGTGAAGGCGATGCGCGCCTGCCCGCAGCCGATCGTGGCCGCCGTCGAAGGCATCTGCGCCGGCGCGGGCGCGATCATCGCGATGGCGTCCGACCTGCGGCTGGCGGCCACCGGCGCCAAGGTAGCGTTCCTCTTCAACAAGGTTGGGCTCGCCGGCTGCGACATGGGCGCCTGCGCGATCCTGCCGCGCATCATCGGCCAGTCGCGCGCATCGGAACTGCTCTATACCGGCCGCTTCATGACGGCGGAGGAGGGCGAGAAATGGGGCTTCTTCTCCAGGATCGTCACCCCGGAACAGGTGTTGCCGCAGGCGCAACTGTTGGGCAAGCAGATTGCCGAAGGGCCGACTTTCGCCAACACCATGACCAAGCGCATGCTGGCGATGGAATGGGCGATGTCGGTGGAAGAGGCGATCGAGGCCGAAGCCGTGGCCCAGGCGCTCTGCATGACCACGGAAGATTTCAATCGCGCGTTCGAGGCGTTTTCGAACAAGCGGACCCCGGCGTTCCAGGGAAGTTGAAGAACCATGTAGCCCGGGTGGAGTGCAGCGAAACCCGGGACCACAGCCTTTCAGGCGAGAATCCCGGGTTGCGCTTCGCTTCACCCGGGCTACGGGTAACCAACGGCCCCCTTGCCAAAAATTATTTTAGGCTTAAAGTAATTTCCGGACGAGCCCGACAGCCTGTTTCGGAGGCGGCAGATGAAGATCGCGATTATCGGCGGCGGACCGGCCGGTCTCTATGCCGCGATCCTCTTGAAAAAGCAGCGGCCGCAGGCCGAGATCACGGTCTATGAGCGCAACCGCGCCGACGACACCTTCGGCTTCGGCGTGGTGTTCTCCGACGCCACGCTGGACAATTTCGAGAAATACGATCCGCCCAGCTATCGCCGCATCACCGAGGAATTCGCCTATTGGGACGACATCGCGGTGCATTTCCGCGGCACCGTGCATCGCGTCGGCGGCAACGGATTTTGCGGCTGCTCGCGCCGGACGCTGCTGCTGATCCTGCAGGAGCGCGCCCGCGAACTCGGCGTCACGCTGTTGTTCGAAACCGACATCGATGACGAAGCCCGCTTCGCCGATACCGATCTGATCGTGCTCGCCGATGGCATCAACAGCCGCTTCCGCGACAAGCACATCGAGCATTTCCAGCCGCAGGTCGACCTCCGTTCCAACAAGTTCGCCTGGATGGGCTCGACCCGGCCGCTCGACGCCTTCACTTTCATCTTCCAGGAGACCGAGTGGGGGCCGTTCATCGCCCATGCGTATCAATACGAGGCGGGACGCTCGACCTGGATCTTTGAGACCGATGCGGAGACTTTTAAGCGCGCCGGCCTCGAAGGCCTGGATGAACAGCAATCCGCCGATCGGATGGCCAAGATTTTCGACTGGTTCCTCGACGGCCATCCGCTGCTGATCAACCGCTCGATGTGGCGCAATTTCCCGATGATCCGTAGCCAGCGCTGGGTCAAGGGCAACATGGTGCTGCTTGGCGACGCCAAGGCGACCGCGCATTTCTCGATCGGTTCTGGCACCAAGCTCGCGATGGAAGATGCGATTGCACTGGCTGACGCGATGGCGCAGGCGCCGACCGTCGACGCGGCGTTGCAGACCTACGAGCACGGCCGGCGCGAGGAGGTCGAGAAGACCCAGCACGCGGCCGACGTGTCGCTGGTCTGGTTCGAGCATGTCGACCGCTTCTGGGATTTCGATCCCGTGCAGTTCGCATTCGGCGTCATGACCCGCGCCAAGGCGATCACCTACGATAACCTCACGCTGCGCGCGCCGGGGTTCGTCCGCGAGGTCGACAAGGCATTTGCCAAGCAGGTGCGTGGCAAGGGCTTTGATGTCGATGTCGACAAGCCGGTCGCGCCGATGTTCCAGCCGTTGAAGCTTCGCGAGATGGAGGTCAAGAACCGCGCGGTTGTCTCGCCGATGTGCATGTACTCGGCGAAGGAGGGCGTACCGACCGATTTCCATCTGGTGCATTACGGCTCGCGCGCGATCGGCGGCGCCGGCCTGATCTTCACCGAGATGACCTGCGTCGGCCGCGATGCCCGCATCACGCCCGGCTGCGCCGGCTTATGGAACGACGAGCAGCAGGCCGCCTGGACGCGGATCGTCGATTTCGTGCACGCCAATTCTGCTGCCAAGATCTGCCTGCAGCTCGGCCATGCCGGCCGCAAGGGCGCGACCAAATTAATGTGGGAGGGAATGGACCGGCCGCTGGAGCAAGGCGGCTGGGACGTGATCTCGGCGTCGCCGTTGCCTTACTTCCCCGACAGCCAGGTGCCGCGCGAGATGGATCGTGCGGCAATGGACCACGTCAAGCAGGAGTTCGTGGCGGCCACCTTGCGCGGCGCGGCCTGCGGCTTCGACATGCTCGAGATGCACTGCGCCCATGGCTATTTGCTGGCGAGTTTCATCTCGCCGCTGACCAATCAGCGGACGGACGAATATGGCGGCACGCTCGCCAACCGGCTGCGCTATCCGCTGGAAGTGTTCGAGGCGATGCGCGCGGCGTGGCCGGCGCACAAGCCGATGTCGGTTCGCATCTCCGCGACCGACTGGGCCGCGGGCGGCATTACCGGCGACGACGCGGTCGCGGTTGCGCGCGCCTTCGGCGAGGCCGGCGTCGATCTGGTCGATGTCTCCACCGGCCAGACCGTGCGTGACGCGCAGCCGATCTATGGCCGCATGTTCCAAACGCCGTTCTCAGATCAGGTCCGTAACGAGGCCCGGGTCGCCACCATGTGCGTCGGGAACATCACGACCGCGGATCAGGTGAACACAATTCTCGCCGCTGGTCGCGCCGATCTGGTGGCGCTCGGCCGGCCGCATCTGGTCGATCCGTCCTTCACGATGCGGGCGGCGGCCTGGTATGGCGCCGATGTCGCCTGTCCGCCACAATATCTGCCCGGCAAGGAACAAATCTTCCGCAACAGCGTGCGCGACCGGCAGGATTTTGAAGACCTCAAAATTAAGGGTAAGCCGAAAACCCGCGCCGAGTTGAAAGCCGAAGCGACAAAGCCGCTTGCAGCCGAATAGGCCGAATGGCAGGCTCAGACTCTATCCCTCTCTCTCCCCGCCTTTCGCGGGGAGAGGGTCGGGGTGAGGGGCTTTCTCCGCGAGCAGTGAACGCGGCGAGTGCAGTATCCCCTTACCCGGATCGCAAGGGCGATCCGACCTCTCCCCCGCAAGCGGGCGAGGTTGAGGGAAGAGAGTGGAGTAGCGCATGAAAGCACTCATCGTCGGAGGCGGCATCGGAGGCCTCACCACCGCGCTGATGTTGCGCGCCCGCGGCATCGATTGCGAACTGTTCGAACAGTCCGACAGCATCCGCGAACTCGGCGTCGGCATCAACACGCTGCCGCATGCGATCAGGGAATTGACGGGCCTCGGGCTATTGGACCGGCTCGATGCGGCGGCCATCCGCACCGATCAATTGTATTACCTCAACCGCCACGGCCAGGAAGTCTGGCGCGAGCCGCGCGGGCTCGATGCCGGCCACGACGTGCCGCAATTCTCGGTTCATCGCGGCCGCCTGCAGAGCGTGATCCACCGCTCCGTCGAGGAACGGCTTGGTCATGAGGCGATCCACACCGGCTGCCGTCTCGGCGCATTCGCGCAGCATGAGGGCGGCGTGGTCGCGCACTTCTTCGACCGCAGCGGCGCCCATGTCAAAACCGCGCGCGGCGATATTCTGATCGGCGCCGACGGCATTCATTCGCGTGTACGCGAGGTGCTGTTTCCGGACGAGGGGCCGCCGTGCTGGAACGGGCTGATGCTGTGGCGCGGCGCGCGCGACTGGCCGGCGTTCCTGACCGGCCGCTCGATGATCGTGGCCGGCGGGCTGAACGCCAAAGTGGTGATCTATCCGATTGCGGAAGGATCGAGCCCGTCGAGCCGGCTGACCAACTGGGCCGTCATGGTGAGGATCGGCGACGGTAACGCGCCGCCACCGCGCCGCGAGGATTGGTCGCGGCCCGGCAAGCGCGAGGAACTGATGCCGCATGTCGAGCGGTTCAAGGTGCCGCACGTCGACGTGCGCAGCCTGATCTCGGCGACGCCGGAATTTTATGAATATCCGTGCTGCGACCGCGATCCGCTGCCGTACTGGACCTGGGGCCGGGTGACACTGCTCGGCGATGCCGCGCATCCGATGTATCCGGTCGGATCGAACGGCGCGTCGCAGGCGATTCTCGATGCCCGTGCGCTGGCCGACGAACTGGCGCGTAGCGAACATCCGCGTCAGGCGCTGGTGGCCTATGAGCAGAAGCGCCTGCCGATGACGGCGGAGATCGTGCGCGCCAACCGCCGCGGCGGTCCCGAAGGCGTAATCGACGCCGTCGAGCAATTGGCGCCGGATGGCTTTAGCGATATCGAGAAGGTGCTGAGCCACGCCCAGCGCGAGGCGATCGTCCGCGGTTATGCTTCCAAGGCCGGCTTTGCGGCGCCGCCGCTGGGATTGGCCGCAGTTCGGGGGTAATCAAACCCGTAGCCCGGATGGAGCGAAGCGAAATCCGGGGTTCGTTCAGCAGCAGCGGTCCCCGGGTTTTGCTACGCTCCACCCGGGCTACGCGGCGGCAGGAAGTGGATGTTGTGCTCGGCGGCCAGCGCCACCACCGCGTCCGGCGTCTGCTCCTTCATGTTGTGGATCGCCCAGAACAGATCGTACAGCCGCCGCGTCGGCGACACCCAGAACAGCGTCTTGGCGGTGCGGCCGGACTTGTTGAAGATGCCGTGCGGCTTACCCATCGGCAGCCGCACCAGATCGCCCGGGGTTGCCTGCGTGTCGGCGCCGTCGAGGAAGAAGTCGAGCTGGCCTTCCAGGATATAGAGATACTCGTCCTGGTCGGGATGAATATGCGGCGGCACGAAGGTATCGGGCGGGAACGTCGCGTGCCAGGAGAAGGAATGCTCGGTGACGTTTTTCGGCACATAGGTCTGGCCGAGAATGCTCCAGGAAATTCCCTGAATGCCCTCGTTGGCGCGGGTGATGCCGGCGATTTCGGTTTTCATCGTCTTGTTCCCTCCTGTTATTTGGCCGCGCAGTCCTTGGCGTAACGGTCGCCGTAGTTGGAAAACACCTTCTCGACGATCTCGGTCTGGAATTTTCCGTCCGGACGCTTGGCGACCTTGGTCAGATAGAAATTCTGGATCGGATAGCCGTTGACGTTGAACTTGAAGTCGCCGCGCAGCGAGGCGAACTCGGCCTTCTTCAGCGCCGCCGACACCGCCTCCTTGTTCTTCAGATCGCCCTTCACCGCCTTCACCGCGCTATCGATCAGCATGGCCGTATCATAGCCCTGCATGGCGTAGGTGCCGGGCACACTGTTGTAGGCAGCCTCGTAAGCGGCGACGAACTTCTTGCTCTGCGGGTTGTCCATGTCGGGTGCCCAGTTGGCGCCGCCGAACATGCCGACGGCGGCATCCTGCTGCGCGGGCAGGGTGGATTCATCGACGGTGAACGCTGACAGCACCGGGATTTTGTCGGCAAGGCCGGCCTGCCGGTACTGCTTGACGAGGCCAACGCCCATGCCGCCCGGCATGAAGGTGAAGAGAGCATCGACCTTGGAGGAGGCGATCTTGGTCAACTCGACCTGGAAATCCAGCGTGCCGAGCGGCGTGTAGCTTTCCTCCGCGATCTCGCCCTTGTAATCGAGCTTGAATCCGGCCGCCGAATCCTTGCCGGCCTGATAGTTCGGCACCAGCACATACATGCGCTTGTAGCCGCGATCCTGCGCGACCTTGCCGAGGATCTCGTGAACCTGGTCGTTCTGGTAGGAGGTCACGTAGAAGAACGGGTTGCACTCCTTGCCGGCATAGCTCGACGGCCCGGCGTTCGGGCTGATCAGGAACGTCTTGTTCTCGGTCACCGGCCGGTGAATCGCCTGCAAAATGTTGGAGAAGATCGGCCCCACCACGAAATCGACCTTCTCGCGCTCGAGCAGGCCCTTGGCCTTGGTCACGGCGCCATCGGGCTTGAGTTCATCGTCGACGACGACGACCTCGACATCTTTGCCGCCCATCTTGCCGCCGAGATCCTTGATTGCGAGCTGGAGGCCGTCGCGGGATTGCTGGCCGAGCACGGCTGCCGGGCCGGACAAGGTCGTGATCACGCCGATCTTGATTTTCTCCTGCGCTGCGGCGGGAGCCGCGGTAGCACCCAGCACAACGGTAAGTCCGGTCAGCTTCAACGACTGCTTCATGATTATTCCTCCGTTTCGCCTCTGCGGCCGAAACTCACGCCACACCAAATGCTTGAAGCGCAGCTTATTCTGACGTCGACTGCACCTGCAAGCAGAACGCTTCCATGCAAGCCATGCGCCAATTGCTTGAAACCTAAAGAAATCTGGGCAATGATCGCAGAGCTGCGCTCTGTTCGGATCGCCGAACACCCAAGCCGGACAAGATTTGCATCATGACCCTCGATTCAGAGACCAAGGCCGTCGAACTGCCGGAACATCATGGCGATGAGCTCAGGCTGTGGCTTCGCCTGCTGACCTGCACGACCCTGATCGAGGGCGAGGTGCGCAGCCGCCTGCGCGAACGCTTCGACGTCACGCTGCCGCGATTCGATCTGATGGCCCAGCTCGACAAGGTGCCGGAGGGCATGACGCTGTCAGACGTTTCCAAGCGGATGATGGTCTCGAACGGCAACGTCACTGGCCTGGTCGAGCGCCTCGTCGAGTCCGGGCATCTCGATCGCCGCACGTCGGACGCCGATCGCCGCGTTCAGGTGATCCGCCTGACCAAGGCTGGCCGCGTCGAATTCCGCAAGATGGCGGCGGAACACGAATTATGGATCGCCGATGTTTTCGGCGACCTGACACCAAAGGATGTTCGAGATTTGATGCGCCTGTTGGCCAAGACCAAGGCGTCGGCGCAGAAATCCGCGAAGGCGCGGACGGGCTGAGGCTGCGCGGGAAGGATGAAATGAATCATTTTCCGTCATGGCCGGGCATAGCCGTCTGAAGGACGGCGTCGCTTCCGCTCGCCTATGCCCGGCCATCCACGTCTTTTCTTGCTCGATGGGAATAAAGACGTGGATGCCCGGCACGAGGCCGGGCATGACGAGCCATAATCTTGAGATGACGCGTTAGTGCATCCTGCGCAGGGTCGCCGAGGGCGTCTCGCCGAATTTGGCGCGATAGGCGCTGGCCATTCGGCTGAGATGGGTAAACCCGAGCTCGAATGCGATGTCGGTGATGCTGTCGTCAGGGCAGGCGGCGGTCAATCTGCCGTTGAGATGCGCAAGGCGGATGTCGCGCAGCATCTCCGAGATCGATGTTCCGAAATGCCGTTGGAAGCCGAGTTGCAGGGCACGGACGCCTGTGCCGGCGGCTGAAGCAAGCTCTGTGAGGTCGAGCGGCTCGTCCGCATGCGCAGAGAGGAATTCGCGCGCCCGCCGTAACGATTGCGGCAGCGCTTCGGCCCGGCCGCCAAACCGGTCGATCGCGTCGCTCGCGCTGTGGCGCTGGCCGTGGAGCAAGCCGCCCAACAGCGTCTCGCGCAGATCGGCCGCCGCTATCGGCGAAAGCGGCCGTTGCGGTCCAAGGCGTTCGGCGAGATCGACGAACTCCAAAATCCGCGACTGAAGTGCCCGGCCGGCTGCGGAGGAGAGATCGATCGCCGGCTCGAACTCGACCGCGCCTGCCGGCAGGCCCGATAGCGCCGCGGCCCGATGTTCCAGGAGACGGCGATCGACCAGCACAATGATCTGGGCGCAATTGCTCTCCCAGGTCATTCGCGTGGGAATCGTCGGGGATAACAGCGAAGCAAGAGCGCCAGGAAAGGTCGCGATGTCGCGCGAGGCGGTTCGGATCCGCGCTGCGCCGTGCACGGGAAGCTGCAGCAGGAAGAAGCGCTCGAGACAGCCGGGATCAATCGACACCGATCCGCCATAGGCGACATAGTTGACGGACAGGCCGCCAAAGACCGCGCTGTTGTGCAGAGCAAAGAATTCGGGTGACGTGTTGTGTTCGGGCGTCAGTCGATGCGGGCAGAATATCCGCCCGACCGCGTCGGCGGCAGCATCGACACTGTCGGTCGAAACGCGGTTGAACGCGGTCAGCCGAACCGTCGGATCATGCCTGACAATGCTGGTGCCCGTCGCCACGGCTCGGCTCTCCGCATTATTTGAAGCCTATAATATCTGCCGGCGACCGGGTTGGAAAGGCGATTTGGTGGTTGCTGGTGCCTGATCGGAAGGCAGCCGGTGCGATCACGCAGCCTCCCGTTCGCGCCGCAACAATCCGAAATTTTCGTTGCCGGGTCGCGCAGATTCGTTTTGCGGCTAGACGGTCGCCGCGGCCCGATCCAGCCTGCGCGGACCATTCGCAACGTCGCAACCACATCAACCCGCGATACAGGAGATGACAATGGCAGCGCTCGAAAAAGGCATCACCGCCAACGGCACCGGCTATGGCGGCAAGACCTGGAACATCCTGGGTCAGGTCTACTTCCCCAAGGCGGTCACCGATTCGACCTTTGCCTTCGAGACCAACAGCGAGCCCGGCCAGTTCGTGCCAGTGCATGTCCACCCGACGCAGGATGAATTCATCCTGGTGCAGGAGGGCACCCTCGACCTCAAGCTCGACGGCGTCTGGGTGCAGGCCAAGGCCGGCGACCTTGTCCGGATGCCGCGCGGCATCCCGCATGGCTACTTCAACAAATCCGACAAGCCGGCGCGCGCGCTGTTCTGGGTGTCGCCGATGCAGAAGCTCGAGGCGCTGTTCAACCAGCTCCACAATCTGACCGACCCCGCAGAGGTGGTCCGGATCTCGGCGCAGCATGAAGTGAACTTCCTGCCGCCCGAGGCGAACGAGTAGAGCACAACAATCGAGTCCAGGCCAATCCTTGCGGGAGAGTTGTCATGATCAGGCGGAAACAGGTTTGTATCATCGGCGCCGGCGTATCGGGTTTGGCGGCTGCAAAAGCTTTCGCCGCGCGCGGTCATCAGATCACGATCATTGAGCGCAGCGGCGATCTTGGCGGCGTCTGGGAGCCGGCGCGATCCTATCCCGAGGTGCAAACGCAAAGCCCGAAGGATCTCTATCGTTACACCGACAAGGCGATGCCGGATTCCTATCCGGAATGGCCGAAGGGGCCGCAGGTCCATGCCTATCTGACCGAATACGCAAAGGACAACAATCTCCTCGGCGCGATCCGCTTCAACACGACGGTGGTGCAGATGGACCGTCGGCCGGACTCGAAACCGGGATGGCGGCTCGACCTGCGCGGGCCGGATGGCAGCACCAGCCACGCAGATTTCGATTTCGTCGCGGTCTGCACCGGGCAGTTCAACGAGCCGCAGACGCTTAGTCTGCCCGGCGAAGACGCCTTCAAGGCGCAGGGCGGGCGCATCCTGCACTCCTCGAAATACAACGATCCTGATATTGCCAAGGGCCGCAGGGTTGTCGTGCTCGGCGGTTCGAAATCGGCGACGGATATTGCCGTCAACGCGGTCAATTCCGGCGCCGCCGAAGTCACGCTGGTGTACCGCGAGCCGGTGTGGCGGATTCCCTATTTCATCGGCGGCCTCGTCAACTTCAAACGCATTCTCTACATCCGCGCGCAGGAGGAGATGTTCAAAAGCTGGGGTATCGGCGCGATGTCGCGCTTCGCGCATGCCGTCGCAAAGCCTCTTGTCTGGGCCAATTGGCGCGGGCTGGAGAGTCTCCTGAAGGTTCAGCTCAGGCTCGGCAAGTGCGACATGGTGCCGAAGGAGCGGATCGAGGATGGCGTCAACTGCTCGGTGCCGATCGCAACGCCCGGATTCTTTCCGATGGTCGCCGACGGCCGCATCAAGGCTATCAGAGGCAGCTTCGAACGTTACGAGGGCAATTCCATCGTGATGACCGGCGGGCAGCGCGTCCAGGCTGACGTCGCCGTGCTCGCGATCGGCTATAAATTAGGCGTGCCGTTCCTGCCGCAGGCATACCGTGAAAAACTCGTCGATTCCGACGGGCAGTATCGGCTCTATCGCCTGATCGCCAATCCAGACCTGCCGGAAATGGGATTCGTCGGCTTCAACTCGAGTTTCTGCACGGTGTTGTGCGCGGACCTCGCGGCGAACTGGCTGGTGCGTTACGCCGATGGCCAGCTCGCGCGTCAGCCCACGCTTAAGGAAATGCAGGACAACATCGAGATGATGCTGCACTTCAGGCGCGTCGAGCGGCCGGCGGCCGGTGTCTATGGCGGGCTGTGCGTCGCACCCTATCACTTCAAGCATTTTGACGAATTGCTCGCCGATATCGGCGTGTCCGGCCGGCGGGCTAATCCGCTGGTGGAGAAATTCACCCCGCCCGATGCCGCGGCCTATGGCCGCTTCCTCGCCGCGGCGCCCGCCTATCGGGCAGCTTGAGAGGCAGGTTCCCTGCAGGGGGTAACCCCTGCGGGCAGGAAGGCGCGATTCCACCCTTGATTCCGCGCTTGCGAAAAATTGTTTTAAGCCTAAAATGATTTGAGACGGCGTTGCCGGGCGTCCTCGATATTGATCTCGAGCCTTTCGTTGGAAGCGAGGGAGATGAAAATGTCAGGTAGAACTCCCAGCCGGACCGCTAGCCGGTCTCTTGGCCCGTCGGGCCATGTTGACGATTTTGCGCGGCGAAACCTGCCGCCATCGGAGCAATGGCCGGATCTGCTGCTCGACCGGCCGGAGTTTCAGTATCCGGAATATCTCAATGCCGCGGTCGAACTGACCGACCGGATCGTCGAAAAAGGCTGGGGCGATCGGATCGCGCTGATCGGGAACGGGCGCCAGCGCACCTACAAGGAACTGGCCGACTGGTCCAACCGCCTGGCGCATGCGTTGGTGGAGAACTACGGCGTCAAGCCCGGCAACCGCGTTCTGATCCGCTCCGGCAACAACCCGGCGCTGGTCGCGGCATGGCTGGCGGCCACCAAGGCCGGCGCCGTCGTCGTCAACACCATGCCGATGCTGCGCGCGGGCGAGTTGAGCAAGATCGTCGACAAGGCGGAGATTGCGCTGGCGCTGACCGACAGCCGCATCGCCGATGAGCTGGTCGCCTGCGCGAAGACCAGCCGATTCCTCAAGCAGGTGGTGAATTTCGACGGTACCTCCAACCACGATGCCGAGCTCGACCGGGTGGCGCTGAACAAGCCGGTGAAGTTCGACGCCGTGAGAACAGGGCGCGACGACGTCGCGCTATTGGGATTCACCTCCGGCACCACGGGTGAGCCCAAGGCGACGATGCATTTCCATCGCGATCTCATGATCGTGGCCGACGGTTATGCGAGTGAAGTCCTCAACGTTACCGAGGATGATGTCTTCGTCGGGTCGCCGCCGCTGGCCTTCACCTTCGGGCTCGGAGGATTGGCGATCTTCCCGCTGCGGTTCGGCGCGACGGCGACGCTCTTGGAAAACGCGTCGCCGCCCGAGATGATCAAGATCATCGAGACCTACAAGGCGACGATCTGCTTTACCTCGCCCACCGCGTACCGTGTGATGATGACGGCGATGGACAACGGCGCCGACCTGTCGTCGCTGCGGCTGGCCGTTTCCGCCGGCGAGACGTTACCGGCGCCCGTGTTCGAAAGCTGGACCCGCAAGACCGGCAAGACCATTCTCGACGGCATTGGCTCCACGGAACTACTCCACATCTTCATCACCAACCGCGTCGGCGATGCGGTGGCCGGGACGACGGGACGGCCGGTCGCAGGCTACGAGGCGAAGATCGTCGACGACGACATGAACGAATTGCCAGATGGTACCGTCGGCAAGCTTGCGGTGCGCGGGCCGACCGGCTGTCGCTATCTCGCGGATGCGAGGCAATCGAACTATGTGCGCAACGGCTGGAATCTGACGGGCGATTCCTTTGTTCGCGATGCCAATGGGCGGCTGTCCTTTGTCGCCCGCTCGGACGACATGATCGTTTCTTCCGGCTACAACATCGCCGGTCCCGAGGTCGAAGCAGCGCTGCTGTCGCATCCGGCCGTCGCCGAATGCGGCGTGGTCGGCGCGCCCGACGAGGCGCGCGGCATGATCGTCAAGGCTTACGTGGTTCTGGCGGGCGGCGCGGCGGCCGATGCCGCGCTGACGCAGGCGTTGCAGGATCATGTCAAACAGGCGATTGCGCCGTATAAGTATCCGCGCGCGATCGAATATGTCGCGCAATTGCCGAAGACCGAAACCGGCAAGCTCCGGCGCTTTGCGCTGAGGCAGATGGCTGCGGCCAGCCCGGCGTCGCCAGGCGTTGCCGCGGAATAATTGTAACCCTGATGGAGAAAAGCCGGTGATTGCCCCCAAGGGCCCCACGCTGAGCGTAGTGCATCATCCCAAGACCGATACAAAGACCGATACCCCGACGGCCACCCCGCAAGTGCTGCAGCCGAGCGGCTGGCCGATGCCGAAAGGCTACGCCAACGGCATGGCCGCCGATGGCCGGCTTGTGGTGACCGGCGGCGTGATCGGCTGGGATACCCAAGGGCATCTGTCACAGGACTTCGTCGCGCAGGTGCGCCAGATGCTTTCCAACATTGCCGAAATTCTTGCCGAGGGCGGCGCCAGGCCGGAGCACCTGGTGCGCCTGACGTGGTATGTCGTCGACATCGAGGAATATCTCGCCAGCCTGAAGGAGCTCGGCCGCGTCTATCGCGACGTCTTCGGCACGCATTATCCGGCCATGGCGCTGGTGCAGGTGGTGCGCCTGGTCGAGAAGGAGGCCCGCGTCGAGATCGAGGCGACGGCGGTGGTGCCGCGCTGAACCCCCTTGTCGGGGTGTCGTCTTAAAGCTCTGTTCTCAGCTTCCAGAGTTCCGGAAAAAGTTCGACCTCGAGCATCTTGCGCAAGTAGGAGACGCCCGACGTGCCGCCGGTCCCGCGCTTCAGGCCGATAATACGCTCGACCGTCGTGACGTGGTTGAAGCGCCAGCGGCGGAAATAATCTTCGAAATCGACCAGCTTTTCCGCAAGCTCGTAGAGCATCCAGTGTTTCGCCGGCGACGCATAGACGGTCTTCCAGGCCGCTAAAACCTCGTCGTTCGGTGTGCGCTTGACGCGCCAGTCGGTTCGGCGTGCGTCTTCGCCGATGTCAAAACCATTGCGCGCCAATAGCAGCAGCGCCTCGTCATAGAGGCCCGGCTCGGCGAGAATTTCCTCGAGCTTGGCCGTGATGTCGGCGCGGTGGGCGTGCGGGCCCAGCAGCGCCAGATTGCGATTGCCGGCGAGGAACTCGATCGCGCGGTACTGGTATGACTGGAAACCCGAGGATTGCCCGAGCTGATCGCGAAACTCCGAATATTCGCTGGGGGTCATCGTCCGCAACACGTCCCAGGCGGTATTGAGCTGCTCGAAGATCCGGGCGATGCGTGACAGCATCTTGAAGGCGGGCTGCAACTGGTCGTGGCGGATCGCCTTGATGGCGGAACGGATTTCGTGGATGGCCAGCTTCATCCAGAGTTCGGAAGTCTGGTGCTGGATGATGAACAGCAGCTCGTCATGCGCGTCCGAAAGCGGCTCTTGCGCGTCGAGGACGCGTTCCAGATGCAGATAATCGCTGTAGGACATCCGCCCTTCGAACGACATCTGGGCTCCCTCACGCGGGGGGTCGTCGGGCTTGCCGGTCATGTTACGAGCGCCTTCTTGCGGTATTCCGCGGTATCCCAGCGGCGATTGGTCAGGACGTCGGCGATGATGTCGACTGCCGCGCGAACCTCGGCTTCTCCGATGTAGAGCGGCGTAAGGCCGAAGCGCATCATGTCAGGCGCGCGGAAGTCGCCGATCACGTCGCGCGCGATCAATGCCTGCATGATCGCGTAGCCCTCCGGGTGACGAAACGAAACCTGGCTGCCGCGCCGCTTTCCGTCCCGCGGCGAAGCCAGCGTCAGTTCGGGACAACGTGCTTCGACTTCGCGGATGAACAGGTCGGCGAGCGCGATCGATGCATGGCGCACGTCGGTCATGCTGACGCCGTCCCAGACGTCGAGGGCGGCGTCGAGCGCGGCCATCGCAATGATCGGGGGCGTACCGACCCGCATTCGCTCAATGCCCGGGCCGGCCCGATAGTCGAGGTCAAAGGCAAAGGGCGCATGATGACCCATCCAGCCGGAAAGCGCCGGGCGCGCCGTATCGGCGTGCTTCGGCGCGACATAGATGAAGGCCGGCGCACCGGGACCGGCATTGAGATATTTGTAGGTGCAGCCAACGGCGAAATCGGCTTCGGCATTTTCCAACTCGACCGGAAGCGCGCCCGCGGAATGCGCCAAATCCCAGACCGTCAGCGCGCCGGCGGCATGCGCCTTGCGTGTCAGCGCGCGCATGTCGTGCAGCCGGCCGGTGCGATAGTCGACCTCGGTCAGCATCAGCACCGCGATGGTCTCGTCGATGGCGGCTTCGACGTCTTCGGGGGCAACGACCTTCAACTCGTAGCCACGGTCGAGCGATTCAAGCAGGCCGCTGGCGATGTAAAGATCGGAAGGAAAATTGCCGGTATCCGACAGGATCACGCGCCGCGACGGATTGAGCTCAAGCGCCGAGGCCAGCGCCTGGTAGACTTTGATGGACAGCGTATCGCCCACCACCACCGTGCCGTCGGCAGCGCCGATCAACCGGCCGATGCGGTCGCCGATACGCCGCGGCTGCGTCATCCACCCGGCGACGTTCCAGCCCTTGATGAGGTGCTTGCCCCATTCCTCCGATATCATGCGACCGACGCGATCGGCGGCTGCAACGGGCAGGGGACCGAGCGAATTGCCGTCCAGATAGATCACACCGTCGGGGATGGCGAACCGGGATTTTGTTCGCGTGAAATCGGTCATGTCATTCCCTGTTCCGCGCCCCCTGGAATTATTCGCGCTGACATCGATTATTTCAAGCTTAAAATTTATGGCGGGAGGCGCGCTTCCCGGTATAGACTGGTTGCGCGCGTATATCGATCCCGGCCCGACCCACAAGTTCGAATGGAAACAGAACCCGCGTGATTTTTCATCAGATTTCCGACTGGAGCGACGCCTACGCGAATGCTCCGAACATTCCAGGCGGCGACCGCTGGCCGGCCGCGTGGGTGCAGCCCGCGCAGGCCTATCGCGACACACTACAAAGCCGCGGCCGCGCGACGCTCGATATCAGCTATGGCGAGGGCGCACGAAACCGCTTCGATCTCTTTAGGCCCGAAGGCCGGCCCAAGGGTCTGGTCATCTTCGTCCATGGCGGATTCTGGAAGGCGCTCGACAAGAGCTTTTGGTCGCATCTCGCGCGTGGATCGGTTGATAGCGGCTACGCGGTGGCGATGCCTTCCTACACGCTGTGCCCGGCTGTGCGCATCTCCGAGATCACGCGCGAAATTGCCGCTTCCGTCGAGTGCGCCGCCGCAATGATCGAAGGCCGGCTTCTTCTGGCCGGCCATTCCGCCGGCGGGCACCTGGTGACGCGCATGATTTCGGCGACGTCGGCGCTCCCGGGCGATATCAAGGTGCGCATCAGCCACACCGTCTCGATCTCCGGCCTTCATGATCTTCGTCCGCTGATGAAGGCCGCCATGAATACGGAGCTGCGGATCGATGAGGCCGAGGCGCGCGCGGAAAGCCCCGCATTGCTGGAGCCGATGCAGGATGCGCGCGTGACGTGCTGGGTGGGCAGCGCCGAGCGCCCGGAATTCGTCCGCCAGAACGCGCTCCTCGCCAACATCTGGACCGGGCTCGGAGCGAAAACCCGCGTGATCGAAGAGCCGGGCCGGCATCATTTCGATGTCATCGACGGGCTCGCCGATCCCGATCACCAACTCACCAGGACCTTGTTGTCGCCGTAGCCTGCTGAGTTTCCGAAACGAACGGCGGCTGCGGTAGTTCTGATCTGCCGATCATGCTGCCTGAAACGTCCGTACGGCTTGTTGCGCGCCGACCTCGAACAGTTTTTCCAGCGCGTCGGTAACGGCGCTGCGCATGCGAGGATCGGCGCCCAGCGTGCCAAAGATCTGTTCCACTTCCAGCAATGCGGGAGCAAGCAGGTCCGCGACCGGACCCGCGCTCTCGGCGATGGCCTTTAGCTTCGCGGCAAGCGGATCGCGTACGTCGATCGCGCGGCCCTGTTCGTCGGTCCCGGTGACGTAACGCATCCAGCCTGCGACTGCGAGCGCGTGGGTATCGATCGGCAGTCCCATCCGCAGGCGGTCCTGCATCGTGGCGAGCAGCCGTTGCGGCAGTTTCTGCGATCCATCCATCGCGATCTGCCAGGTGCGATGGTGCAGAGCCGGATTGGAAAAACGCTTCAGCAGCGAAGCGCTGTAGGCCGCAAGGTCGGTCCCCTCGGGCATCGCCAGCGTCGGCGCCGCGTCCTGCATCACCCGCAAGGCAAACGCGGCAAAGCGCTCGTCGGTCATGGTGGCCGCGATGGTCTCAAAGCCCGCGAGATAGCCGAGATAGGCGAGCGCCGAGTGGCTGGCGTTGAGCAGCCGCAGTTTCATGTGCTCGAACGGCGTGACGTCGGGAACCAGTTGCACGCCTGCGGCCGCGAAGTCCGGCCGTCCGCCCGGAAAGTGGTCTTCGACGATCCACTGCGTGAACGGCTCGGTGACGACAGGCCATGCATCGGTCATCCCGAGCGCGGAGGAAACCGCAGCGCGATCGGCTTCCGTCGTCTCCGGCACGATCCGGTCCACCATGGTCGAAGGGAAGGCGACCTCGGTTTCAATCCATTTGGCGAGATTGCGCGATCGCAAGGCGGCGAACTGCGTCACGATGCGCCCGACGGTATGGCCGTTGGCGGAGAGATTGTCGCAGGACAGAACTGTAAAGGGAGCTGCGCCGGCGATCCGCCGGCGCGCCAGCGCGACTACCAGGAATCCGACGGCCGAGCGCGGCGTGCCCGGATTCTGCAAGTCGTGAACGATGTCGGGATGATGCTCGTCCAGATCGCCGGTCTGCGGCGTATGGCAGTAGCCCTTCTCGGTGACCGTCAGCGAAACGATGCGCGTCGCCGGGTTGGCCATGAGCGCGATCAACTGCCCAGGTTTCTCGGGCGCGACTTCGCTGGCGAGCACCGAGCCGATGATCCGGTGATCGGTGCCTGCGCCGGAACGAACAGCGAGTGTGTAGAGGCAGTCCTGCGGGGCGAGGGCATCGCGTGTCGTGGGGCTGCGCAGGCTCGCCCCAACGATTCCCCAATCCATCGCGCCACCGGCCAAGAGGTCGTCGATCACCACCGCCTGGTGCGCCCGGTGAAACGCGCCAATTCCGAGATGGACAATGCCCGGCGAGATCAGAGAGCGGTCATAGGCCGGCTGCCGGATCTGGCCGGGAAGCCGGCGAAGGTTGGCATTGCAGAGGCGAAAATCGCCGTCTTTCGAGCCAGATGGCGGGATTTTTGGCGTTTCGCTTGACATAGGGGATTCAATCTATCAATCTTTGGTCAATTGGTAAGGCCAATTGTCCAGATGTATTGGCCTTGGCCCGATCAAAGCAAGAAGAATCGATTCACTCAGGGGATCGTCAAGGGAGCCGAGCGTGCCGCTCGAAGCCGTGGAAGCGCGACGCCTTTATCGCCAGGTTGCCGATCAGCTTCGCGCCTTGATCGACAGCGGCGAATACCGCGTGGGCAGCCGTCTCCCCACCGAACGCGATCTTGCCGAACAATTGAAAGTGTCGCGGCCGACGGTGCGCGAAGCGTTGATCGCGCTCGAAGTCGAGGGCCGGGTGCGGATTCGCGTCGGCTCCGGAATTTATGTCAGCGAACCGGCGACGCTGGCGCCGCCCTTGCCGGCGGCGGCCGAGATCGAAGGCCCGTTCGAGCTGCTGCGTGCCCGCGAATTCCTCGAAGGCGCTATTGCCGAGCAGGCGGCGCGGGTGGCTACGCCAGAAGATATATCGCGCATCGACGCATCGCTCGAAGCAATGGCCACCGTGCAGCATCCCGGCGAAGCCTCGATGATTCACGACCGCGCGTTTCATGTCGCGGTCGCGGGCTGTCTCGACAATGCCGTGCTGGTCCGCGTGGTCGGCGAATTGTTCGACCAGCGGCTCAATCCCTACTTCGCCAAGCTCGCGCACTATTTCGAAAACCCGGCATCCTGGAATGCCGCGCTGGCCGAGCACCGCGCGATCCGCGATGCCATTGTTGCCCGTGATCCGGATGCGGCGCGCGTGGCGATGCGCGAGCATCTGGCGCGTTCGCAAGAGCGCTTCGCGCAAAATTTCGGAGCTGAAGCATCAGCCGCTTCCCGCGTACGCGCGAGCGGCTGAACTATACGGATTCGAACGGTTCGGCGAAGTGCCGAGCCGGTTGAGTAACAAAAGCAAATTGTAGCAACGGAGGAAATTCACGTGTTGAAGAAATTGACGATTGTATCAGCTGCGTCCGCTGCAGCGCTGTTGGCCGCGACCACTTCGGGCATGGCGCAGACCAAGCTCAAATGGGCTCACGTCTACGAAACTTCCGAGCCGTTCCACACCGCTTCCGTCTGGGCCGCAGGTGAAATCGGCAAGCGCACCAACGGGCGCTACCAGATCGACGTCTATCCGGCTTCGCAGCTCGGCAAGGAAACCGACATCAACCAGGGGCTCTCGCTCGGCTCGGTCGACATGATCATCTCGGGCTCGAGCTTCGCGGCGAAGAGCTTTCCGCCGATTGGCGTGACCTATTATCCCTACACCTTCCGCGATGCCGATCATCTGCTGGCCTACACCAAGAGCGACGTCTTCAAGGAGCTGGCCAAGGGCTATGAGGACAAGACCGGCCATCGCATCCTGGCGGTGACCTATTACGGCGTGCGCCAGACCTCGTCGAACAAGCCGATCAAGGCCTGTGCCGACATGAAGGGCCTCAAGATGCGCGTGCCCGACGTGCCGGCCTATCTGGCGATGCCGCGCGCCTGCGGCGCCAACACCGCGCCGATCGCGTTTGCCGAAGTCTATCTCGCCCTGCAGAACGGCACCGTGGAAGCCCAGGAAAACCCGCTCACCACGATTGAAGCCAAGAAGTTCTACGAAGTGCAGAAGCACATCGTGCTGACCGGCCACATCGTCGATCACCTCAACACCGTCATCGCCAGTGGCCTCTGGAAGAAGCTCTCGGAACAAGACCGCAAGATCTTCACTGACGTCGCCCAGGAGGCGGCCGCGAAAGCAACCGCGGAGATCAAGACCAACGAAGCCAAGCTGGTCGATTTCTTCAAGCAGAAGGGCCTGACGGTGACCGAGGTCAACAAGGACGAGTTCCGCGACACCGTGCTCAAGACCGTGAGCTTCGAGAGCTTCGACTACCGCAAGGCCGACTGGGAGCGCATCCAGGCGGTGAAGTGACGACGAAGTCGTCATTCCGGGCGACGCCTTAGCGTCGACCCGGAATCTCGAGATTCCGGGTTCGGCTCTCCGAGCCGCCCCGGAATGACGTGAGCAATCACGCGACCCTACTTGGGGAATAAATGCATGTCGACGGTTGAAGTGCACAAGCAAATCACGGCGGACGAGATCGCCCACACCTTCGAGGACGAAGTCCCCAAGGGCGCCGATCTCAGCGGATATGCGCCCGAGGACTGGCTGGCGCTGGTGATCTTCTGGATCATGGCGCTATCGGTCTTCCTGCAGTTCTTCACCCGCTATGTCCTCAACGACAGCTATGCCTGGACCGAGGAGATAGCGACCTACTGCCTGATCGGCGTGGTCTTCATCGGCTCTTCCATGTGCGTGCGGCTGTCGCGGCACATCCAGGTTGATCTCCTGTTCCGCTATCTGCCGCATACTGCGGGGCGCGCGCTTTCGACCGTCATCGATGTAATCCGGATCGCGTTCTTCGGCTACGCGATCAAGCTGGTCTGGCAATTCACAGAGATCATCGGCGACGAGCGGATGACCACGATCAAATTCCAAAAAGGTTTTGTCTATTACGCCGTGGTGCTCGGCTTCGTGCTGATGTTCGTGCGCTCGATCCAGATCGCGGTCGAGAACTGGCGACGGGGCTATTCGATTCTGGAGCGCCCCGGCGCATTCGACGGAACGGAAGGGTAGGGCGATGCTGCTGCTGCTTGGGGGATTTCTCCTGCTGATGCTGGTCGGCTTGCCGGTCGCGCTGGCCATGGCGGTGTCGTCGCTGGTCTACATTCTCGTCACCGGCATCACGCCTGACGTGACACTGGCGCAGCGCATGATCGCTGGCGTCGAGAGCTTTCCACTGCTCGCCGTGCCATTCTTCATTCTTGCTGGCAATCTCATGAACATCGCGGGCGTGACGGGGCGCATCTACAAATTCGCGGTCGCGCTGGTGGGCTGGATGCGCGGCGGGCTCGGCCACGTCAATATCGTCGGCTCCGTGATCTTCTCCGGCATGTCCGGCACTGCGATCGCGGATGCCGCAGGCCTCGGCACCATTGAGATCAAGGCGATGAAGGACCACGGCTACTCGACCGAGTTCGCCGTCGGCGTCACCGCGGCTTCCGCAACCCTCGGCCCGATCATCCCGCCGTCGTTGCCGTTCGTGATCTACGGCATGATGGCGAACGTTTCGATCGGCGCGCTGTTCCTCGGCGGCGTGATTCCGGGCGTGGTCATGACCCTGGCCATGATGGCGACGGTTGCGTACTTCGCACACAAGAACCGCTGGGGCAGCGATACGCCGTTCTCCTGGCCGCAAATCGGCTCGGCCGGTCTCGAGATCGTCATCGTGCTCGCATTCCCACTGGTCGTCTGGCTTTTGGTTGTCGCCGGGCTCTCGGTGAACATGGCTGTTGGTATCGGCCTCGTGGCGCTGTTGGCGCTCGACTGGTACTACGATTTCTCCGCCGTGATGGCGTTGATGGCCCCGGTCATCCTGATCGGCGGCATGACGCTTGGTTGGTTCACGCCGACGGAGGCTGCGGTTGCCGCGGTGATCTGGTCGCTGTTCCTCGGGCTGGTACGCTACCGCTCGATGACGCTGCAGACGGTGGCGAAGGCAACCTTCGACACCATCGAGACCACGGCGTCCGTGCTGTTCATCGTGACCGCGGCCTCGATCTTTGCCTGGCTGCTCACCGTGTCGCAGGCCGCGCAGACGCTGACGGACGCGATGCTCGGGATCACCCAGAATAAATGGGTGTTTCTGCTGCTGGCGAATATTCTGATCCTGTTCGTCGGCTGCTTCATCGACACCATCGCGGCGATCACCATTCTGGTGCCGATCCTGCTGCCGATTGTGCTCAAGCTCGGCATCGATCCGATCCATTTCGGCCTGATCATGACGCTGAACCTGATGATTGGGCTGCTGCATCCACCGCTCGGCATGGTGCTGTTCGTGCTTGCGCGCGTCGCAAAATTGTCCGTCGAGCGCACGACCATGGCGATCCTGCCGTGGCTGGTGCCGCTGCTCCTGGCGCTCGTCGCCATCACCTACATCCCGGAGCTGACGCTCTGGCTGCCAAAATACATGGGACTCTCAAAATGACATCGATGGCTTTGGCCGCAACGCTGTTCGGCCCGGAAGATCTGCGCATGGTCGAGCGGCCGCTCGATCCCTTGGCATCAGGCATGGTGCGCATCCGTTTCGGCGCGGGCGGCATCTGCGGCTCCGACATGCATTATTATCGCCATGCCCGCACCGGCGATTTCGTCGTGACCTCGCCGCTCGTACTCGGCCATGAGATCGCGGGCGAGGTGGTGGAGAGCGCAGGCGCCGCGCAAGGCGTGAAGGTCGGCGATCGCGTCGCCGTCAATCCGTCGCGCTGGTGCGGCCATTGCAAGCCATGCCGCGAGAACCGGCCCAATCTCTGCGAAAACATCTTCTTCATGGGCTCGGCCTCGAAGACCCCGCATATGCAGGGCGGCTTTGCTTCCTATTTCGACGCTATTCCGGCGCAGTGCGTAAAAATTCCGGACCATGTCACGTATCAGGCGGCGGCGCTCGCCGAGCCGCTCGCGGTGTGCCTGCATGCGGTGGCCCGCGCCGGTGACGTCACCGGCAAGCGCGCCGTGCTGTTCGGCGCCGGCCCGATTGGCCTCCTGACCATGCTGGCGGCGCAGCGCGCAGCGATTGCGGAGACGACCGTCGTCGACATCGCGGCGGCGCCGCTGGCGTTCGCCACGCGGCTGGGCGCCAACAACGTCGTCGATATCTCCGGCGGCGAGGAAGCGCTGAAGGCGGAGGCGGCTGCAAAGCCGTTCGACGTCGCGTTCGAGGTCTCGGGCACCGCGGCGGGCCTTGCCAGCGCGATCGGAGCCGTCAGGCGCGGCGGTGTCGTGGTTCAGGTCGGCAATCTGCCGGGCGGGCAGATTCCGGTGCCGGCGAATGCGGTCATGGCCAAGGAGATCGATCTCCGCGGTTCGTTCCGCTTCGGGACGGAATTCTTCACCGCGGTCGAGCTGATCGCCGACGGCAGCGTGGACGTGCTGTCGCTGGTGACAGCGCAACGGCCGCTCTCGGTCGCGCCGGACGCGGTGCGGTTGGCGCTCGACCGTTCGCAAAGCGTCAAGGTCGTGCTGACGGCTTGATTGCAATTGTAATCCAGGAGATCGCCCATGATGCTGCAGGGATGGCGGTGGTACGGGCCCAATGATCCCGTATCGCTCGACGATATCAGGCAGGCCGGCGCGACCGATGTGGTGACGGCGCTGCATCAGGTGCCGATCGGGGAGGCCTGGACGCGCGCAGCGGTCGAAGAGCGCAAGAACCTGATCGAGAACAGTCAGCCTGGTCGCTCGCCGCTGACTTGGTCGGTGGTGGAATCGATTCCGATACCTGACGACGTGAAGCGGCTCGGGGGCAAGGCGACGCGCTCGATCGAGGTGTGGATCGCCAGCCTCGAGGCGGTTGCGGCTAGCGGCATCAAGATCATCTGCTATAATTTCATGCCTGTGGTGGACTGGTGCCGCACCGATCTCGAATGGGAACTGCCGAACGGCGCCAAGGCCATGCGCTTCGACCAGGACCGGTTCGCGGCGTTCGATCTGCACATCCTGCAGCGCCCCGAGGCGCCCGCGGAATATTCCGAGGCCGCGCAGCGTCGCGCAAGGCAGGTCTATGAAGCGATGACGCAGGCCGATATCGATGTCCTCGTCACCAACATAGCCAGCGCGCTGCCGGGCTCCACCACCGATCCGCTGACGATCCCGCAATTCCGCGACCGCTTGCAGCAATACCGCGGCATCGATTCCAACGTGCTGCGCCAACACCTGAGCGAATTCCTCGCTCGCGTGGCGCCAGTCGCCGAAGGGCTCGGCGTGAAGCTGACGCTGCATCCGGACGACCCGCCGCGCCCGCTGTTCGGCCTGCCGCGCATCGCCTCGTCGGCGGAGGACTATCAGGCGCTGTTCGACGCCGTGCCGTCGAAAGCCAACGGCATCTGCTTCTGCACCGGCTCGCTCGGCGTGCGTGCGGAGAATGATCTGCCTGCGATGGCCAAGCGCTTTGCGCCGCGGATCGGCTTTGCCCATTTGCGCGCGACCAAGCGGGAGGCCGACGGACTGTCGCTCTTCGAGTCCGATCATCTCGACGGCGATGTCGACATGATCGCGGTGCTGAAAGCGCTGCTCACCGAGAACCGCACACGTTCGTCCAGCGACCAGATCGTGTTCCGGCCAGATCACGGCCATCGCATGCTCGACGATCTCGCCGCGACCAAGCGCACCAATCCCGGCTATACCGCGATCGGGCGTCTGCGGGGACTAGCCGAGTTGCGCGGCGCCATTCGCGCCATTGAACACGCCGGGTAACTGCGCGTCTGCCGGTTTCAGCCCCTGTTTGGCCGCCTCGAAGGCCGCCAGCCGCTCGGCGAATTTTCCGGTCGCCAGGCCGGCTCGCGCGAGAATGGTTGGTACGGGTATCGTTTCAAAGAAATGACAGGCCACGCGATGGCCGGATGCCGCTTCGCGCAGCTCCGGCTCCTCGGCCGAGCAGCGCGCCTGCGCATGGGGGCAGCGGGTGTGGAAGCGGCAGCCGGTCGGCGGTTTGAAGGGGCTCGGTACGTCGCCCTGCAGCATCACGCGTTTGGTGCGCAAGGCAGGATCGGGTTTTGGGATCGCCGCGAGCAGCGCCTGGGTATAGGGGTGCAACGGCCGGTCGTAGAGCGTCTTCTTGTCGGCGATTTCGACCAGCTTGCCCAAATACATCACCGCGACGCGATCGCTGATGTGCTTCACCACGGCCAGATCGTGGGCGATGAACAGATAGGAAAGGCCAAAGCGCTGCTGCAGATTCTGCAGAAGGTTGACGATCTGCGCCTGGATCGAGACGTCGAGCGCCGACACCGGCTCGTCGCAGACGATCAGATCGGGATTGGCGGCGAGCGCCCGCGCGATGCCGATGCGCTGGCGTTGCCCGCCCGAGAACTGATGCGGATAGCGCCTGGCATGCTCGGGCAGCAGGCCGACGATATCGAGGAGCTCACGGCCGCGGGCCTCGCGCGAGGCATCGTCGCCGATCTCGTGAACCCGCAGCGGCTCGGCCAGGATTTCGCCGACGGTCATGCGCGGATTGAGCGAGGCGTAGGGATCCTGGAAGATAATCTGCATGTGCCGACGCATCCGGCGCAACGCATCCTTGTCGAGATCGGCGATTTCCTTCCCCTTGAAACGCACCGAGCCGGAGGTCGGGTCCATCAAGCGCAGGATCAGGCGTCCGGTGGTCGACTTGCCGCAGCCGGATTCGCCGACCAGGGCCAACGTCTCGCCGCGGGCGATCTCGAAGCTGACATCCTCGACCGCGCGGACGAGGCCGATCGTCTTGCGGCGGATCAGGCCGCGCGTGACCGCAAAATGCTTGACCAGGCTGTCGACCTGCAAGACAGGGACATTGCTCGGCGCATCGCTCATGATGCCACCTCGACCGGAGCTTTCCAGCACGCCACCTGATGGCCGGGCGAGATCTCGCGCAATGGCGGCGGATCGAGCCGGCAGCGTTGGTCCGCGAACGGACAGCGCGGCGCGAAACGGCAGCCGGCCGGCTGGTTGTTCGGGCTCGGCACCGTGCCCTCGATGGTGGCGAGGCGCTTGCGGTCGACGTCGATGCGCGGGATCGAGCCGAGCAGGCCGATCGTATAGGGGTGCTGTGGATCGGCGAACAGGTCGTTGACGTCGGCGCTCTCGACGATGCGGCCGGCATACATCACCAGCACCTGGTCGGCGACTTCGGCGATGACGCCGAGATCATGGGTGATGATCAGGATCGCCATACCGAGACGCCGCTGCAGGTCGCTCAGGAGGTCGAGGATCTGGGCCTGGATGGTGACATCGAGCGCAGTGGTCGGCTCGTCGGCGATCAGCAATGCCGGCTCGCAGGAGAGCGCCATCGCGATCATGACACGCTGGCGCATGCCGCCGGACATATTGTGCGGAAAATCGTCGATGCGCTGCGCCGCGGATGGGATCCGCACCAGGTCGAGCATTTCGATCGCCCGCGCCCGCGCCGCTCGCGGCGTCATCGCGGTGTGGGCCAGGATCGCCTCGATGATCTGCTGGCCCACAGTATGGACCGGATTGAGCGAGGTCATCGGTTCCTGGAAGATCATCGACATCTTGCCGCCGCGCAGCTTGCGGCGTTCGTCGGCCGTGAGCTTCAGCACGTCGCGATTGCCGAACAGCACCGCCTCGGCCTCGACCTTGCCCGGCGGGCTCGGCACCAGGCCCATCACCGAGAGCGAGGTCACGCTCTTGCCGCAACCGGACTCGCCGACCAGGCCGATGGTGCGTCCGCGAGGCACGCTAAAGCTGATGCCGTCGACGGCGCGGAACAGGCCGCGATCCGTCGCGAAGTGGGTCTTCAGTCCACGAACCTCGAGCAGCGTATCCATCAGAACGAGTAATCCAGTCCCTTATAGAAGGTGTTCTGATAGAGCATGTGCGGCCTGACGCCCTTCATCTTCTTCGAGCTGGTGGTGTACATGGCAACGTTCATCACCGGCATCCACAAATGCTCGCTCATCACCTTCTCCTGCACGCGCGCGTAGTTGAGCGCACGCTCGGCGTCGGTCAATGCGGAGCGGCCGGCGCGCAGCCACTCGTCGGTGTCGGCGTCCTTCCAGTTCATGCGGTTGGGGGTGGGGATGTTCTTCGAGTTGAAATAGATGTTCATCAACTCGCCCGCCGACAGATAGGGCACCGTCACCGTCCACAGTTCGTAATCCTGCTTGCCCATCTCGGCCGGTGCAATCGTGGAATCGAAGCCGACGATCTTCCAGTCGACGCCGATCTTGCGCATATAGCCCTGGATCGCCTCTGATACGCGTGGGAAGTAGGACACCTGCGTGAACAGCACACGAGGCGCGAGCTTCATGCCGTCCTTCTCGCGGATGCCGTCACTGCCGACCTTCCAGCCGGCCTCGTCGAGAAGCTTCTTTGCGCGTTCGACGTCCTCCTTGATGACGCCCTTGGTCTTGTCGGCGAAGTCGAGCGCCTTGGGATCGACGAAGGTGAACGCCGGCTCGGCATTGCCCAGCATGACGCCCTTGACGATGTCGGCGCGGTTGATGGCGATGTTCATCGCCTCGCGCACGCGCTTGTCGGATACCATCGGGCGCGTGATCTTGTAGCCGTAATACATCAGCTGGAAGTTGGGCTTGGCTTCCTGGACGGTGAGGTTGGGCGCAGCCTTGACCTGCTCGATGAATTGCAGCGGAACCTGGTGGGTGAGGTCAAACTGCCCGCCCATGATGGCGGCGACGCGGCTGGCGTCCTCGGGCACGATCTTGATGCTGAGCTTCTCGAATTTTACCGGACCCTTGTTCTGGTACATCGAAGGGCCCCATTTGTAGGCGTCGTGGCGCTTCAGCACGATTTCGGTGCGCGGCTGCCAGCTCTCGAAGCACCAGGGTCCGGTGCCGTCGATGCCCTTGATTCCGTAGTCCTTGCCGAGCTGCTCCACGCTCTCCTGATTGTGGATCGCGTTGGTGTACATGGTGAGTTGCAGCAGCAGCTCGGAATAGGGCTCGTTGAGCTCATATTCGACGGTGTAGGGATCGGGCGCGCGCAGCTCCTTGATCTCGCCGGCGCGCCAGGCATAGGGCGCCTTGGTTTCCGGATCCTTCAGCCGCTTGAAGCTGTAGATGACGTCGGCGGCGGTAAACTTCTTGCCGCTGCAGAACGTCACGTCGTCGCGCAGCTTGAAGGTATAAGTTCTGCCGTCCTCGCTGATCGTCCACGACTTGGCGAGGTAGGGGATGGTCGTCTGGCCGTCCCAGTCGAGCGCCACCAGCGTGTCCTGGAACATGTTGACGATGTCTGATGTCGGCGACCAGGTCGTGCGCTGGCCGTCGTAGTGCGGCGCGTCCAGCGACTTCATCACCCGCAAGGTCTGCGCCTCGGCCGCCGCGCACATTCCGGCTGCTCCCAGCAGCGCCGCAATGCCCGTCAAAATGTTGCGCATCGTGTTCTCTCCCTTGTTATTTCTTATTTCTGGCGCGACACGTCCAGCCCTTTGTAGAAAGTGTTCTGGTAGATCATGTGCGGCCTGGCGTCGGTGATCTTTTTATTGGCCACCTGATCCATGTTGATGTTGAGCACCGGCATCCACAGATGCTCTCGCATCACCTTCTGCTGCACCAGCGCGTAATATTTGGCGCGGTCGGTGTCGGTCAGCGCGGAGCGGCCCTGCTTCAGCCAGTCGTCGGTCTCGGCGTCCTTCCAGTTCATCCGGTTGGGCGTCGGGATGTTGCGGGAATCGAAGTAGATGTTCATGAGGTCGCCGGCCGATAGATACGGCACGGTCACCGACCAGATTTCGTAGTCCTGCTCGGCCATTTTGGCGGAAGCAATGGTCGAGTCCCAGGGCTGCAGTTGCCACTGCACGCCGATGCGGCGCAAATAGCCCTGGATCGCCTCGGCGACCCGCGGCGTGTTGCCGGCCTGGGTGTAATAGACCTTGGGCTGTAGCTTGATGCCGTCCTTCTCGCGGACGCCGTCGCTGCCGATCTTCCAGCCGGCTTCGTCAAGCAGGACTTTTGCGCGCTCGATGTCCTCCTTCACGATGCCCTTGGTGCCGGCGTCGTGATCGAGCGCGTCGGAATCGACGATGGTGAAGGCCGGATCGGCATTGCCGAGCAGCACTCCCTTGGCAATCTCGGCGCGGTTGATGGCGATGCTCATCGCCTCGCGCACGCGCTTGTCCGATACCATCGGCCGCGTTGTCTTGAAGCCGAAATAGAGCAACTGGAAGTTCGGCTTTGCCGGCGTCACGGTCAGCATCGGAGCGGCCTTGGCCTGCGCGATGAACTGCGGCGGGAACTGATGGGTCATGTCGAACTGCCCGGCCATCATGGCCGCCACGCGGCTGGATTCCTCGGGCATGATCTTGACGCTGAGTTTTTCGAATTTCACCGGGCCCTTGTTCTTGTACATCGACGGACCCCACTTGTAGGCGTCGTGGCGCTTCAGAACGATCTCGGTGCGCGGCTGCCAGCTCTCGAAACACCAGGGCCCGGTGCCGTCGGCGCCCTTGATGCCGTAATCCTTGCCCAGCGCTTCGACGCTCTCCTTGTTGTGGATGACGTTGGTGAACATCGTGAGCTGCAGCAGCAGCTCGGAGTAGGGTTCCTCGAGCTCGTATTCGACGGTGGTGGGGTCGGTCGCGCGCAGCTCCTTGATGACGCCGGCGCGCCAGGCATAGGGCGCCTTGATCGCGGGATCCTTCAGCCGCTTGAAGCTGTAGACGACGTCGTCGGCGGTGAATTTCTTGCCGCTGCAGAACGAAACGTCGTCGCGCAGCTTGAAGGTATAGGTCCGGCCGTCCTCGCTGATGGTCCAGGATTTGGCGAGATAGGGGACCGGCGTGCGGCCGTCCCAGTCGAGCGCGACCAGCGTATCCTGGAACATGTTGACGATGTCGGAGGTCGGCCCCCAGGTCGTGCGCTGCGCATCGTAATGCGGCGCGTCGATCCCCTTCATCAGTTGGAGCGTCTGAGCCGACGCCGGGCCCGTCATGCACAGTGCCAAGGACATTCCCAGTGCTAGTCTGATCATGTCTGCAGCCTCGGATCGAGGACGTCGCGGAATGCGTCGCCCAGAAGGTTGGCGGCCAGCACGATCACGAAAATGGCACAGCTCGGGATCGTCGCGATATGCGGCGCCATGAACAGGAAGTCGCGGCCCTGCGCCGCCATCATGCCGAGTTCGGCGGTCGGCGGCTGCGCGCCCATGCCGAGAAAGCCGAGCGCGGCGCCGATCAGGATGATCTGACCGAAGCGCAGGGTGAGGAACACGAAGATCGTCGAAATGCAGTTGAGCGTCAGGTAGCGCCAGATCAGCTCGCTGTCAGAGACGCCGACGGCGCGGCCGGCCTCCATGAATTCCTGGCCCATCACGCCGATCGCCGCACCCCGCGCCACCCGCGCGACATCGGGCACGGTGGCGACGACGAGCGCAATCACCACCGCCGTCAGCCCGGCGCCAAAGATCGCGGCTACCGCGAGCCCGATCAGGATCGCGGGGAAGGCGAGCATCACGTCGACCAGTCGCATGATCCAGCCGTCCAGCCGCCGGTAATAGGCAGCGAGGATGCCGAGCACGCCGCCGATGAAACCGCCGACGATCACGCCGACCAGCCCGAGCATCAGCGTGTTGCGCGTGCCGTAGAGAACGCGGCTGAAGATGTCGCGGCCGGTATTGTCGGTGCCGAACCAGTGCTTGGCGTCGGGCGACTGCATCACCTTGGTGAGGTCGGTGAAGTAGGGATCGTAGGGCGCGACCCACGGCGCGAACAGCGCCGCCAGCACGATGGCCGAAAGCACCAGCCCGGCGAGCGCAGCGACCCGGTCGCGCGCCAGCCGGCGCAGCACTCCGGCGCGGGCGAATACGCCGCTTTCACTCTCCCTGGCAAAGCCGGTATCGAGGGCTTCGGCGCTCATCTTCGCTGCACCCTCGGATCTAGGTACACGTAAAGCACGTCCACGATGAGGTTGATGGTGAGGAAGGCCACTGCAAGGATCATGATCGCGCCCTGCGCGGTCGGAAAATCGCTGGAGACGATGGCGCCGACCGCAAGCCGGCCGACACCGGGCCACGAGAACATGGTTTCGGTGACGACAGCGCCGCCAAGCAGGAACGCCGCCTGCAGCCCGATCAGGGTGACGACGGGGATCATGGCGTTGCGCAGTGCGTGGTGAATGATCACCACCCGCTCACGCAATCCCTTGGCGCGCGCCGTGCGGACGAAATCGGCGCCGAGCACTTCCAGCACGGCGGTGCGCGTCAGCCGCGCGATCGGGCCGATCAGCACCGCGCCGAGTGTCAGGGCGGGGAGGATCAGGCTCGGCAATCCGCCGTCCCATACTGGCCCGGTGCGGCCGGTGAACGGCAACAGCGCCCATTTGAATCCGACGAACTGGATCAGGATCAGGCCGATGAAGAACACCGGCATCGACACGCCCGCGACCGAGCAAGCCATAATGATGCGATCGGTGAGGCGGCCGCGGTTGACCGCCGCAAGCGTCCCGAGCGCGAGCCCGATCGGCACCGCGATCAGCATCCCGCCCAGCATCAGCTCGATCGTGGGCCCGATCGTCATCGCCAATTCCTCGCTCACCATCCGGTTGGAGATGATGGAGCGCCCGAGATCGCCGCGCAGCACACGCAGGATGTATTCAAAGAATTGAACCGGGATCGATCGGTCGAGGCCGAGCTCCTGGCGGATCGCCGCGATGGTCTCGGCCTTCGCGTCAGGCCCCGCGATGATCATCGCGGGATCGGCGGGCACGACCTGCAACAGGCAAAAGCAGAGGAAGAGAACCCCGAGCAAGGCGGGGAACGAAATCAGCAGACGATGGACAATCTGTTGTCCCATGCGACGCCAGCGGACCGGTTAGGCCAAAAGGGAGCGCGTGCGTCCACGTCGACGCTTTGTTTCCCCCTTGGCAGCCGCGCTTCGTCCGACGTGCGCGACATTTGTTTATCGCTGGATAGTGACACCTGTCCGCCGTGGCGTCACGCCCAATCTGACAATTCGTTTTCGGCTGCGTCTTTTTGCGCCTCACATCCGTGATGAAATTCCGCAATGCGAGAATTTCGCCTCGCGGGAACGCATCCGTGCCGCTCGCGCGGCTTTGTCGATGGCGTGCACGGAAGTTGCGCACAACCAACAAGCCTCGTCCGGCCTATCGAGGCCGCAAGCCTTACTGGGTGACGCGGTCGTTCATCGCAACCTCCGGCATGCCGGCGCCGGCCGATGCCGTGCTTTTACGGGGACTCTGCACGATCGCTGCGCAGCGAGGAGTTCTTCTGGTTCCGCATCTCTCCCTTCGCTATAATCTAAGAATCCTTGATTGGTTAACCCGCAATGCCTGACGGCTCCGCTACTGCCCATACCTATCGCCCCAAGCTCCTCACCGTCCTGTCCGACGGATACGGTCTCGGGTGCTTTCGCAAGGACATGCTGGCGGCCCTGACGGTCGCCATCGTTGCTCTCCCGCTCTCGATGGCGATCGCCGTCGCCTCGGGCGTATCGCCCGAGCGGGGGTTATACGCCGCCGTCATCGGCGGCTTTTTGGTATCGGCTTTGGGCGGCAGCCGCTATCAGATCGGCGGTCCGGCCGGCGCGTTCATCGTCCTGGTATCGGCCACTGTAACGCGGTTCGGCCTCGAGGGGCTGCTGCTGACGGTTTTCATCTCCGGCTTCATGCTGACGCTGATCGGCCTTTTGCGGCTCGGCGCGCTGATCCGTTACATTCCACATGCGGTGACCGTCGGCTTCACCTGCGGCATCGCGGTTACGATCTTTGCCAGCCAGCTGCGGGATCTCGGAGGGCTGAAGCTTCCGGCGGTCGAACCCGGACCGCTGCTGCCGAAACTTGCAATGCTGGCGCAGTCCTTGCCGACCATCTCGCCGGCCGCGGTCGCGATTGGCATCGGTTCGGCGGCCCTGATCTTCCTGCTGCGGCGGCTTTCACCGAATTCGCCGGGAATGTTGATCGCGGTCGTGCTGGCCGCGGTGGCCGCTTGGCTGTTCCATCTGCCGGTCGAGACGATCGGCAGCCGTTTCGGCCAACTTCCGGATGGACTCCCAGGGCCACGCCTGCCGGCGATCTCCTACGCCACCGTGCTCGAAGTGCTGCCTGCCGCGCTTTCTTTCACGTTGCTAGGCGCCGTCGAGAGCTTGCTGTCCGCAAAGGTCGCCGACGGCATGACCGGGCGCAAACATCGTTACAATATGGAGGTGGTGGCGCAAGGCATCGCCAACGTCGCCTCCGCCTTGTTCGGTGGCATCAGTGTCACCGGCACGATTGCCCGTACGGCAACCAACATCCGCGCGGGCGCGTGCAGCCCGGTTTCCGGCATGGCGCACGCGTTGTTTGTGCTGGTGTTCATGGTGCTCGGAGCCCGGCTCGCAAGCTTCGTTCCGTTGTCGGCGCTGGCCGGCGTGCTGGTGGTGGTGTGCTGGAACATGGCGGAGAAGGAAGAGTTTTTTCGCCTGCTTCGCGGCTGGCGCAGCGCCGCGGTGCTGATCGCCACCTTCGGCCTGACCGTGGTCGAAGACCTGACCGTCGGCATCATCGCTGGATGCGCATTGGCCGCGGCGTTTGCGATCTACGATCGCATCAGGGCTGCGCGGTAGGTCGAGCTGCCTGGCTGGTTGCGAAAGCGGATCGGCGTTCGCTTCCCGACAGCATGACGCCGGGGCAAAGGGCCGGCATTTCGCCAGGTTAGCGATACATCGATAGTGAATTTTCGTAGCGGACAAAGTAAACGTGCATGCACGGCCGATGTCTGTCGGCAAGAATTTCCAGGATGTGAGAAGCAATGGCTCGGCAGTCGGAACGATCGGCGGCGACGATTGAGGGAGTGTTAGGCGCGGCTCAACGGCTCTTCATGACTCGAGGGTTCGATGCAGTCAGCATTGATGAGATCGCTGCAGCAGCCGGCATCGCGAAAGGCGGTTTCTATCACCACTTCTCGTCCAAACAGTCTGTATTCGAGGCGGTGCTCGATCGTGTACAGGCAGAGTTGGCGAGTCAGCTTGAATCGCGCCTTAAATCGAACACGGGGAAGCGCACACCCGAAACTATCGCGATGAATATTCTCGCCTATCTGAAGGCGGCCAGCGCCCCCGGATTACGGCAGCTAATTCTGATCGATGGGCCTGTCGTGCTGGGCTGGAAGCGATGTTGGGAGATCGATGATCATCACTTCTTTGCTTCGATCCATAGCGGCCTCGTCGCAATCATGGGACCGAAAGCTTCTCGGCGGCAAGTTGAGTCTGCCGCCCGGCTTGTTGCCGGAGCAACCATGGAAGCCGCGCTGGTGACTGGTAGCTCCGAAAACCCGGTTGCGGTCGCCCGGGTTTACTGTGCGACCTTGCGGAGCATGCTGTACGGACTCCAGAAACATCCGTGAAAAATCGCTGCGGACAGCCTCCGTCTTCCTCTTCCTGACTTACCGACTGAGAGTCTGTAACTGTATCCTCCATAACAAACCAACTGGGAGGGTGGACGTGAGAGCAATTGCCGAACAAAGCAACGATCTGGAAAAGCTGTTTGCCCGCTATCATGTCGGGTGGACGACGCGTAATCCAGATTTGATTGCATCGCTTCATTCCGATGACACCGTTTTCTGGGTGCACGACGGATCGGAGCCGGTGAACGGACGCGAAGCGCTCCGGCAACATTGCATTGGATTGTTTGCCAAGTATCAGTTCGGCCTTGAAGAGGGGCGAAAGCTGTTTGGCGCCGATCACTGGATCTTTGAGGGGTCCATGACCATGGATCTGTTGGATCCGAACGGCAAACCGTTTCCCGCCAAGGTCGAGATGGTCGATGTCGTCACCGTGAATGAAAGCGGTGAAGTGACCCGTAAGGACGTTTATCTGAACGGTTCCCAAAAGGACGCCGCTTTCAGTCGCGCCGGTCTCGACGCCGGCCGCGGACATCAAGGCTGACCGCTGCACGATGCCAGCGAAGAAGCGTCGGCTCCCTTGAATCAATCTGATCAGGAGTTTATCGGATCACGCATTAATCCCTCGCCGCCGGCTTGGTCGCGAACTGCGGGAACATCGCGGCGACTACGGGTCCGTCGGTGCGCCAGGAATGGCAGCCGCCGATGAAGAATGGACGCTCACCAGAGTTCTGCTGGTTCTCCAGCGTGTCGCGTCCCTCCGGTTTCCTGCCATAGGACATGGTCTGGTACAGCGTGGTCACGGCGGGGCCGAGCAATTCCATCAGGTGCGTGCAGGTCTCCAGCCGGCCGATCTTGCGCCGCACCGTTTCGCGCCAGCCCGGGCCGATGCGCTCGCCGATCAGGCGCCGCAGGATCGGCTCGACCTCGACACAAGTCGGGTAGGGCGTCGCGCGCATCATCGTCTGCGCCTCGTGGATGATCATGCCTTCATCGATGGCGAGCCGCACGCCGATGTCATGCACGGGATCGCCCGGCTTCAATTCCTCGCGAAAACGATCGGCGCGCTGGGTGAACGGTTTCGTGTCCCGCAGCCACGCCTCGACTTCCCAGAGCCCGTCGTCGCGCAGAAAGCCTTCGCACTCGACCGATCGCGTGTGCATCAGGCGGCGCGATTTGTTGGCATTTTCCAGAGACATCAGCAAATATCCTCGACGCGTCGCTCAGCCTAATTTGATGATCATCTTGCCCAGCGCCGATCGCGACTGCATGGTCTTGAACGCCTCGCGGAAATTCTCGAACGGCACGATCTTGCCGACCACCGGCTGCAATTTGCCGGATGCCAGCCAATCGAACAATTGCGCCATCAGCCGGGTGTGAGTCTCCGGCTCGCGCCGCTGGATCTGCGCCAGATCGACCCCGAGCAGGGCGCCGCCCTTGAGCAGCGGCAGGTTGAACGCCAGCGCCGGGATGGTGCCCGAAGCGAACCCGACCACGAGATGCCGTCCGCGCCAGGCGATCGAGCGAAACGCCTGCAGCGATACCTCGCCGCCGACGGGATCGTAAATGACATCGGGCCCATGGCCGCCGGTCAATTCCTTTAGCGTGTCGCGCCAGTCCGCCTTTGTGTAGTCGATGGTCTGATCGGCGCCGAAGCCAGCCGCGAAGTCGCGCTTCTCGGCCGTTGAGGCGGCTGCGATCACCCGCGCGCCCATCAGCTTGCCGATCTGAACGGCGGCGATGCCGACCCCGCCGGCCGCGCCCAGCACCAGCAATATCTCGCCGGCCTGAAGCGAGGCGCGGGCCTCCAGCGCGTAAAGCCCGGTCAGATAATTGGCCTGAAACGACGCGCCGGCCTCGAACGGCACCTGTGGCGGCAAGTGCTTGAGCGCGGCAGATGGCACCGAGATATATTCGGCGAGCGCGCCGGAACGGGCCATGCCGATCACCGGCATGCCCGGCTTGAAGGCGCTGACATTGTCCGCGACGTCGTCGACCGTTCCGGCAAACTCCGTTCCCGGCACGAACGGCAGCGGATCCTTGGTCTGGTAGAGACCCTGTACCTTCAAGCCATCGACGAAGCCGACCGCCGCCGCGCCGATCCTGACACGGACTTCGCCCGCGGCGAGGCCGGGCGTATCGATCTCCCTGATCGAGATACCGTCAATCGAATTGTAGTTGTCGACAACGACGGCCTTCATGCAAAATCTCTCATGCGGTTTCCTGGTCAACCTCAAGGCCTTGCGAAGGCATCTTGAGGTGCGTGCGGATTGTTGAGGTGAACTCTATTCGGCCGCCTCGGCCTGCCGGTCGATCGCCAGCGCACCTTGCTTGATGAGCGGAATCAAGTCACGGCCGATCGCCATCGTGTCGTGCGGATTTTCGAAACCGCGTAGCAGGAAGGAGTGAATGCCGAGCCGGTAATACTCCAGCACCGCCGCCGCAATCTGCTCGGGCGTGCCGACCAGGCATGACGTGTTGCCCGGCGCACCGGTGGCGCGGGCAATTCCCATCCACAGCCGCTCGTCATGTACGTCGCCTCGCGCGGCGTAGCCGAGCAGGCGTTCGGCGGAATGGTTGGTCGGTTGCGGCGCGGCGCCGGTCTTGCGCTCGACATCCGCCAGCAGCGCATTGGCCTTGTCCCATGCCGCGCCTTCGGTATCCGCCATGATCGGCCGCAGCGACATGTTGAAGCCGACCTGGCGCCCGAAGACGGCGGCACGCCGGCGGAAATCCTGCACCCGCTCGCGCGTCTCCTTCAGCGGCTCGCCGAAGATCGCGAACACGTCGCAATGCTTTGCGCCCATCTCCAGCGCGCCCCCAGAAGAGCCGCCGAAGAAGAGGGTGGGGTAGGGCTGCTGATGAGGCTTGATGTCGGAGAAACCGCCCTCGACGCGGTAGAACTCGCCCTTGTGATCGATCGGGCCGTCGCTGGTCCAGAGCTTCTGCATCACCTCGAGATATTCGCCGGCGCGGCGGTAGCGGTCGTTCTTGGGCAGGAAGTCGCCTTCGCTGGCCTGGTCCGCGTCGCTCGTGCCGGCGATGATATGCAGCGCCAGCCGGCCCTGCGTGAGCTGGTCGAAGGTCGCGACCTGCCGCGCGGCGAGGGCCGGCGCCACCGAGCCCGGCCGGTGCGCGATCAGGAACTTGATCCGCTCGGTGTGGTCGGCCGCATAGAGCGCAATCGCAAAGCCTTCGGCGGCGGAGGCATAATATCCGACCAGCACGGAATCATAGTTCCACTGCTCATGCAGCCGGGTGAAATCGATCACCCATTGCCGCGAGATCTGTCCCTTGATCAGGTGAACCGCGACGCCCTCCTGCTGGGTGCCGATCATTCCGATGATTCTTGCTGGCATTGGTGCGTCCCTGGTTCCCTCATGTTTGTTCCGAATGAAACGCGCAAGGCGAAGGGAAAGCAAGCAAACCCGTCGAATAGCGAAATGCGCTCAGTGAATTGCTGCGCTGCGTCAGATGCGGGACCAATGCACGGATCAATGCGTTAGCGGCCGAACGGCGCTACGCAGCGGGGAATCTTGCATGGAAGATCTTCTGTCAAAATTCGAACAGATATTTGGCTGGGTGCCGCAATGGGCAATCGGTCTCGGCCTCGTCGTGGGAGCTATTTTCATTGCACTGTTCGTCTACGGTATTGCCGCCAGAATCGTCAGGCGCGTAGTCGCAGCGCGCTGGCCGGCGGTGACGTTGCTCCTGCAGCGGATCGCCGGACCGAGCCGGCTGGCGCTCTGTCTGGTGGCGGTCGCGCTGGTGCTGCCGCTGGCGCCGCTGAACGACGTGCTGCGCGAACAGCTCCGGCACTTTTTCGTCGTCGCCGTCATCGCCCTGATCGGATGGATCACGGTTCGCGCCGTCGACATGGGGGCCGCCCGCTATCTGCAGCGGTTCCGCCTCGACACCGATGAGAACTTTCTCGCCCGCAAGCACGTCACCCAGGTTCGTGTCTTCAAGCGCGTGATCGATACGCTGATCATCCTCATCGCGATCTCGACCGCCTTGATGACTTTCGAATCCGTCAAGCAATACGGCGTCAGCCTGTTCGCGTCCGCCGGCGCCGCCGGCCTGATCGTCGGTCTGGCCGCAAGGCCGCTGCTCTCAAACCTGATCGCGGGGGTCCAGATCGCGATCACGCAACCGATCCGGATCGAGGACGCCGTCATCATCGAGAACGAATGGGGATGGGTCGAGGATATCGCCTCGACCTATGTCGTGGTCCGTCTCTGGGACTGGCGCAGGATGGTGGTCCCGCTGTCCTACTTCATCGAGCGTCCGTTCCAGAACTGGACCCGCGACACCCAATCGCTGATCGGGGCCATCGCCTTTCATGTCGATTACTGCACCGACGTCTCACGGATCAGGCAGCGGCTCGAGCAGGCCGTGCGCGAGTCCAAATTGTGGGATGGCGCCGTGGTCAATCTCCAGGTGATCGAGGCCAGCCCGCGGGCGATCGAACTCCGGGCGCTGGTCAGTGCCAGATCCGCACCGCAATCCTGGGATCTGCGCTGCGAGATCAGGGAAAAGCTGCTGGCCTTCATTCGCGAGGAAATGCCCGAAGCATTCCCGCGCGAGCGCGCCATGGTATCGCCCCCGATCGCCGATTTCGGCGGCGCGTTCGAGCATGGCGATGAGCGGTCGCGGCCGGTGCCGGCGCGGGCTCATAGCTGAGCACCACGGATGATCGGTTCAATCAAACCGAAAGGGCTCTAGACAATGCCGTGCTGCTTTAGAAGCGCCTGCTCATCGCCCGACACCCAGCCGAAGACCTTTGCCTCGCCGTTTAGCTTCTGGACCAGATAGTGAACATCGAAGTCTATTGTTGTGTCCTTCTGATCCTTGCGAGCATAAGTCGCGGTCCAAGAGACGTGGGCCACGCAGTGATACTCATCGATCGGTGAGAGACGAATATGACGAATCCGCATCCCCTTGGTCCCGATCGCGCGATAGTGCGCGTATCCTTGTGCCATGACCTGCTTTAGCTGATCGTCGTTCTTCCCGGTCATAACCCCGGCAGGCGAGGCCGCGATGAAATGCGAGGCATACAGCGACGCGACCTCATCCATATCCGAGTTCCCTTCGAGGGACTGATTGAAAAAGCTCTCGTATCGCTCGAATAGCTTCCTTACAGCGTTCTCCATCAGTTGTTTTCCCTAGGTTGAAGTCTCGCGCCTCCAACAACACCGATCTCAGGCAATTCGGTCCATGCTCCTCCAACTCAGCCCCGACGGGGCCGGAATGGGCCTTGCTTCCGCTGGTTCCGGCTGTAATGGATACGGCTGAACTTTCGTCCTTTACCTGTATCCAGAAGAAGAGATCGATGAGCCAACTGATTGTCCGCGCCGGTGAATTCACCTTTGAGGCCCGTTTCGAGGAGCAACTGGCGCCGAAGACGGTCGCCGCCTTCCGGAAGGCGATGCCGTTCGAGAGCCAGGCGATCCATGTCCGCTGGAGCGGCGAGGGTGTCTGGATGCCGCTCGGCGATCTCGATTTCGGCGTCTCCTACGAGAACCACACCAGCTACCCCGCGCCCGGCCAGATCATTCTTTATCCCGGCGGCATCAGCGAGACCGAAATCCTCTTGGCCTATGGCGGCGTGCATTTCGCCAGCAAGATGGGCCAGCTCGCTGGCAACCACTTCATCACCCTGACCTCGGGCCTTGAGAACCTGACCGCGTTCGGCAAGACCGTGCTGTGGAAGGGCGCGCAGAAGATCCGCTTCGAGGAAGTCTGAGCATGGCCGCGCCGGTCTACCCGCGCGACTTCCGCGGCTACGGGCGCAACCCGCCCGATCCGAAGTGGCCCGGCAATGCGCGGGTCGCCGTCCAGTTCGTGGTGAATTTCGAGGAGGGGGGCGAGAACAATATTCTCGATGGCGATCCTGCCTCGGAAGCGTTTCTGTCCGACGTACTGGGCGCGAAGCCCTGGCCCGGACAGCGCCACGCCAATATCGAATCGATGTTCGAATATGGTTCGCGCGCCGGCTTCTGGCGGCTGTGGCGGATGTTCACTGAGCGCAATCTGCCCGCCACCGTGTTCGGCGTCGCCAAGGCGCTGCAGCGAAATCCGGACATCGTCGCCGCCATGAAGGAGGCCGGCTGGGACATCGCCAGCCATAGCCTGCGATGGATCGAGCACAAGGACATGTCGGAAACCGAGGAGCGGACCGAGATCGCAGCTGCAATCCGCGTCCACACCGAGGCGACCGGCGCACGTCCGCTCGGCTGGTATACCGGCCGTTCCTCGATCAACACATTAAGGCTTCTGATGGAAGCCGGCGGTCTGCTGTATCTCTGCGACTCCTATGCCGACGACCTGCCATACTGGATCAAGTCGCGCGGCTCGAAGCCGCATCTGGTCATCCCCTATACGCTCGATGCCAATGACATGCGGTTTATCAACGCGCAGGGCTTTGGCGGCGGCGACGAATTCTTCACCTACCTCAAGGACAGCTTTGACGTTCTTTATGCGGAAGGCGAAACCGCGCCGAAGATGATGTCCGTCGGCCTGCATTGCCGGGTCGTCGGCCGCCCCGGCCGCGCCGCGGCGCTGATGCGGTTTCTCGACTATATCGGAAAGCACGAGCGGGTCTGGGTGCCGACGCGGCTGGAGATCGCGCAGCATTGGCACGCCAATCTGGCCCATCTCGCCGACGATGCTTTCGATATTGGATGAAGCCATGCTCGGCGATGAAATCGTAAGCCGCATCAATCAGCTCGGAGCGATTTCCGAGACCTCCGATAATCTGACGCGGATCTTCCTGTCGCCCGAGCATCGCAGCGCGGCCGACCTCATCCTGTCCTGGATGCGGGACGCCGGCATGGCCGCGCATCTCGATGCCATCGGCAATGTCTGCGGCCGCTACGAAGGCGAACGTGCCGGACTGCCGTGCCTGATGCTCGGCTCGCATTACGACACCGTGCGCGACGCCGGCAAATGGGATGGGCCGCTCGGGGTGATCACGGCGATTGCCTGTGTCGCCGATCTGAACCGGCGCGGCGTGCGGTTGCCCTTCGCGGTCGAAATCGTCGGCTTTGCCGACGAGGAGGGCGTGCGGTTTGCCTCCACGCTGCTCGGCAGCCGGGCCGTCGCGGGCACCTTCGACGAAAGCGTGCTCAACACGCGTGACCGTGACGGCGTCTCGATGCGCGAGGCGCTTGCGCAGTTCGGCCTCGACCCTGACCGCATCGGCGCGGCCGCGCGGGTGCGCCGCGAACTGCATGCCTATGTCGAACTGCACATCGAGCAGGGGCCGGTGCTGGAACAGCAAAACATTCCCGTCGGCGTGGTGACGGCGATCGCGGGCGCCACGCGGCTCGCCGCGAACCTCTCCGGCATGGCCGGCCATGCTGGCACGGTGCCGATGGCGCTGCGGCGCGATGCGCTGGCGGGCGCCGCCGAATGCATCGTCGCGGTCGAGCAATTCTGCAGGGACGACGGCTCGGGCCTGGTCGGCACCGTCGGCGCCATCACCGCGCTGCCGGGCGCGACCAACGTCATTCCGGGCAAGGTGTCATTCACCCTGGACATCCGCGCGCCGACCGACACCCACCGCAAGAGCGCTGTCGCCGAGATCGTGCGGCAGATCGAGGCGATCGCAAAGCGCCGGGAACTGTCGCTCCAGATCGACGTGACCCACGAAAATCGTACCGTGCCCTGTGCGCCCTGGCTGAAAGCGCAAATGGCGGAAGCGGTTGCGGCCGAAGGTTTCGGCGCGTTCGAACTGCCGAGCGGAGCGGGGCATGACGGCATGGCGATGATCGATATATCAGATGTCGCCATGCTGTTCGTGCGCTGCCGCGGTGGCATCAGCCATAACCCGGCCGAGCATGTCGAGCCCGCCGATGCCGATGCGGGGGCACGCGTGCTGCTGCGGCTGATCGAGAATTTCCGGCCAAAGGTATAAGGGCGGAGCCGCCTGATCGTAGGATGGGTAGAGCGCAGCGAAACCCATCACCTTGCCAGGGCTGGCCAACGCAAACTTGCAGCTGTGAGCGAGGGCAATCGGGAAGGCATGGTGGGTTTCGCTGAGCTCTACCCACCCTACAGGCTACAGGGCTTCCCGCTTTTATGACAACGCGATGACATCATGAGTCATCTGGCAGAAATACGAATCGGCGATGTCTGGGGCACCAACCCGTGGTAATCGAAACCACGGAAACCACGTTCGTCAAGGCAGATGCACCGTCACATTTCATTTTCATCTCATCGCGAGTACCGATTTTACCAGGGTCCGATTGCCACCTGCGTTGCCAACGGTATTCAGGCTGTCAATTTTCTCGGCGACCGGTTCCTGAGAAAATATCAGACATCGGCGGGGATCGAGGAGCTGTACAGGCGCTCGGTCGACAACGCCTTTTCTCCGCAGGAAGCCTTTCTGGTCACGGGGGCGCCGCACGCATCCGCCTACTATCCTCGGGACTTTGCCTGGTTTTATCCCGATGTTCTCGATCCTGAGACCATCCTGGATTCCGAGGATGCCGTCCGCAGGGTTCGCCTGCTCGAAAAGAGCGTCCGGCTGATGCTGGAGGCCGTCCGCGCCGATGTCGTCACCACGACCATTGTTCCCGCAGGCGGCGATCGGTACATCGGCGTCAATTACTTCTCGCTGCCGTCGGATACGCTGCTGGGCATCCTCGCCGGTCTGGAACAGATCATACGCGCCGACCAAAGGGCATCTTCAAATCTGGCGATGGCGCAAGGTGCTCATGCCGGCCGCATGTTGCTCGCCGGGTACCGTGAGGACCTGAAGAAGGCGATACTTCACCTCGCCAGCGCCCTGCAGCCGTTCGACGACAACGGCATCGCGGCTCTGCTGTGTGACCTAAACGCACCTCGTTCCGCGGCGACGGATACCCGTGCCGAGCGCAGGCGTTTCGTCACCAATGCATGCGTCTACGCGACCTTTGTGCGCGGCATTCGGTTGGGGGTGGTCGACCAGACGGAGCTGGAGGGGCTGATTGGACGCGCGCTTTCGCAGTACAAGAAGGAGCTTCTGCGGTTGTTCGGCAAGCACGGCCATATCCAGCATGCCTTGGATTCCAGACATCAGCCGGCGGCGTCTGCCATTGCGCTCGATTTCGTCAATGTGCACCAGGGATTTTGGGATCTCGGTGACGAGAGCGAACGCGCGCTGTTCGCAGCCACGACCGATCTGATACTTGGCGAGCCGCAGTTTCGAATTCCGGATACGTCTCACTTCCTGGTATCCGTGGATAATCCGCAGACCAAGATGATCCACAAGATCGCGGCTTCGGCCTACCAGGGGCGTTCCTGCTGGCCGACGTTTAACGTCGAATTCGCCGACCGCATGCTGGACTACGATGAACATTCCGGCACCGACACGTACCGGTCCTGCGCCCGCGATATATTGAGGGACATCCGTACCGCGACCGAAACGCACGGCGGATATCAGGAGCTGCTGTCGGAGAAGGGCCTCAAGTACCGCACATGGGCTTATCAGAGCGCCGTCGCGCACTCCTGGTTTCCACGTTTTCTGTCGGTCTGGCAGCGGGCATTCGGGGCGCCGCTGCTTAACAGGAACTAGACCGTCCCTTTTTTGGCCGGACTTGCGTTACCGCCTGTCGAGATTTGCGCCGCGCGCCAATGCGGCCGCAGTCTCGAGCCCGACATGGCGGACGAGCGGGTCGGCATGGCGGTGAACCAGCCACCATTGCCCGCCTTGCCTGCGATAGACCAGCGTCACCCGCAGCGACCAGTCCTGGTCCGGCAAGCCGCCGACCTCGCCGTGCTGCCGCTCGATCACGACAAGCACGGCCAGATCGCCTGATGCATAGGATTGGACGAGTTCGACCTTGGCGTCGCCATTCGCAAAATAGCTGGCGAGCCGCGCCAGCCGCTCGGGACTCATGTCAAAACCCCGGCTGGCTTCGCCGCCAAACGGCTGCATCAGTGTAAAGTCATCCGAGATGCGCGTCAGGCCGGACCATCTGTCCATGTCGCCGCGCATGAACGCCGAAGCCCGGGCCTCGGTCTTGCTGACCAGATCGACAAGTTCCTGTTCCGAACTTGCCCACATTGGCTCCTGTGCGGCGCCGGCCGACAGTGGCATTGCAAGCGCGGCCTTCAGAGCCAAACGCCTCCAGCGGTTCGATTTGAACATTTGGGTATCTCCATTCGGGTTGGGCCAGCCACTGACCGGCGGTGCCGCCGAAATGTCATTTCGTTGGTGCTGAATCCAGTGATATGATTTCAGCATTATGCTGAACCAAATTGATCTATCCCGCATCGACCTCAACCTGCTCGTGCTGTTCGAGATCGTCTTTGAGGAGCGGCATGTCGGCCGCTCGGCGGAGCGGCTGCATCTTTCGCCGTCCGCCATCAGCCACGGTCTGGGTCGCCTTCGCACGCTGCTCGGCGACCCCCTGTTTCTCAAGACCCCGAAAGGCGTCGTTCCGACGGAGCGCGCTCTCCAGCTAGCGACATCAGTTGCCGAAATTCTCGCGCGGATCCGCGGCGTCGTTTCGACGGTTACGCCGTTTGATCCGCGGCATTCGACGCGCCGCTTCGTCATTGGCGCGCCGGATGGCGTGTCGTCAGTCATCCTGCCTTCGCTGCTGGAGACGTTGCGTGGGGTGGCGCCGGGCGTCGATGTCGGAATCCGGCAGCTGCTGCCGGTGCAAGGCTTCACCGTGCCTCATCTGGCGTGGAAGGATGCGTTGAAAGAGCTCGAAGACCGGACGTTGGATATTGCGATCATTCCCTTCGACGATATTCCGGTCCGTTTCCATAAACAGAAGCTCTACGAAGAGGAGTTCGTTATTGCCGTACGAAAGGGGCATCCGTTCCAGCGTAACCCGACCCTCAAACGCTACTGCGAGATGGAGCATCTCGTCGTTTCGCACACCGGAGATGTTTCCGGATTCGTGGATGTTGAGCTCGCCAAGAAAGGCTTGGCCCGGCGCGTGGCCCTGACTGTGCCAAATTTCAATTTCGCACTTTCCGTGCTTTCCGAAACCGAGATGGTTTCGGCGCTGCCGAGATCGTTCGTGGAGATCCATGGCGCCCGCTTTGATGTCGTCGCCGTCAAGACGCCGCTGCCGCTGCCGCGCTTCTCGATCAATATGGTTCTGCCGAAAGTTGCGATGATGGATGCCGGGCTTGCCTGGCTGGTCGAGTTGCTGGGACAGGTGCGAGCAGGAAATGGCGGATCGTCCGTTCTTCGTTCGGGCAAGCGCAATCGCAGCATGCACAGCTAATGAGCAACTGCCCGCTTGTGGTGCGTTCGATGAAGGCGAGCCAAGACCAGCATCGGTGAGTAAAGGACTGACAATACGATTGATTTTCTCCGGAGCCGGCGCGCGACCCCATTGTACACAATGGCATGCGCCTTGCTTGCCTCACCGCGAGACTTGTCTCGTTCGGGGCGCGTACGTCATGGCGATCTCAGCAAAGCTCGCAGCGGAGCCGGAGCCGATCGAGCTCGACTGGACAGTCACCGCGCTTCTCATCATCGACATGCAGCGCGATTTCATGGAGCCCGGCGGCTTCGGCGAGACGCTCGGCAATGACGTCAGCCAGCTTGCGCGGGCGGTTAAGCCGATCGCATCCGTGCTGGATGCGGCGCGCGGGGCCGGCATGCTCGTCATCCACACCCGCGAAGGTCATCTGCCCGATCTCTCCGACGCGCCGCCGGCCAAGGTCGAGCGCGGCGCGCCGTCGCTGCGCATCGGCGATCCCGGCCCGATGGGGCGGATCCTCATTCGTGGTGAAGCCGGCCACGACATCATTCCTGAGCTTTATCCGCTCGACAGCGAGATCGTGATCGACAAGCCGGGCAAGGGCGCGTTCTACGCCACGGAGCTTGGCGAGGTGCTGCAGCGCTACGGCATCGAGAACCTTTTGGTGTGCGGCGTCACCACCGAGGTTTGCGTCAACACCACCGTGCGCGAGGCCAATGACCGCGGCTATCGCTGCGTGGTGCTGGCGGACGGCTGCGCCTCCTACTTTCCGGAATTCCACGAGATGGGCCTGAAGATGATCAAGGCCCAGGGCGGCATCTTCGGCTGGGTCTCCAATTCGGCCGCGGTGCTGGAGGCGATTTCACCGGAGATTCCAGCAACGGCAGTAGCGGGGGCATCACGATGAGCACCACGGGGACATCAGCATCATCCACCTTCAAGCCGGCATTGTGGACGCCGGGCGACTGGAACGCGCTGTTCGGCTTCGGCACCAACATCCTCGTCAACATGCTGGTGCTGACCGGGCTGTTGCGCTTCGTGCTGAAGATGCCTGACTCGATTGTATTCGGCCGCATCCTGCCGGCGCTCGGCCTGATGATGTGCCTCTCCACGTTCTATTATGCGTACCTTGCCTACAGGCTCGCACAGAAGACCGGCCGCAACGACGTTTGCGCGCTGCCATCAGGCGTCAGCGTGCCGCACATGTTCATCGTCACCTTCGTGATCATGCTGCCGATCACGCTGAAGACCGGCGATCCCGTCAAGGGCTGGTCGGCGGGTCTCGTCTGGGTGTTCTTCCAGAGTTTTATTCTGATGATCGGCGGTTTCATCGCGCCGTACATCCGCAAGATCACCCCGCGTGCGGCGCTGCTCGGCACGCTCGCCGGCGTCTCCGTCACCTTCATCTCGATGCGGCCGGCGCTGGAAATGTACATGACGCCGCAGATCGGGCTGATCTGCTTTGCCATCATTCTGGTGGCGTGGTTCGGCGGTGTAAAATATCCGAAGGGAATTCCGGCCGGCCTCATTGCCATTGCCGCCGGCATGCTCATCGCCTGGGGTTCAAATCTGTTCGGGCTCGGGCTCGGTGGCTTGAGCCTGAAGGGTGTCGGCGACGCCTTTGCCAATTTCGGCTTCTCGGTGCCGCTGCCGGCTCTTGGCCACGTCTTCTCCGGCTTTGAATTCCTCGGCATCATTCTGGTGACGGCGATTCCGTTCGGCATCTACGATCTCGTCGAGGCCATGGATAACGTCGAAAGCGCGGAAGCGGCGGGCGACGAATATCCGACTACCCGCGTGCTCACCGCGGACGGCGTTGTCAGCCTGATCGGCTGCCTGATGGGCAATCCCTTCATCAACGCGGTCTATATCGGCCATCCCGGCTGGAAGGCGATGGGCGGGCGCATCGGCTATTCGGCGGCGACAGGCATCCTGGTGGTGCTGCTATCGTGGTTCGGCATCATCTCGGTGCTGCTGGCGCTGGTGCCCGTGGTCGCGATCTCGCCGATCCTGCTCTATATCGGCATGCTGATCGGCGCACAGGCGTTCCAGACCACGCCGGTCAAGCACGCGCCCGCGATCGTGCTGGCGCTGACGCCGCATCTTGCCGCGTGGGCCAAACTGCAGATCGACACCATGTTGGCCTCGACCATGACCGCGGCGCAGACGGTGGGCGGGCTTGCGGCCGACAAGGCGGACGCGGTGAAGGCCGCCGCCATCGCGGCGCTGCCGCAGCAGGGCGTGATCTATCACGGGCTGGAAGTGATGGGCGGCGGCTCGATCCTCGCCGGCCTCGTTCTCGGCGCAATCGGCGTGTTCGTCATCGAGCGGGACTTCATGAAGGCGTCAGCCTTCGCGCTCGCCGGTGCGGTCATGACCTATTTCGGCTTCATGCACGGCGAAGCCGTCGGCATCGGCGGCGGTCTTGGTGTCACGCCGGGCGTGGCGCTCGCCTATGCGGTGGTGGCAGCGGGCATGTACGCGCTGGCGAAGAATAGTCCGAGCGTGGACTACAGCGCGCATTCGGAAGTGCCGGCGGCGGCGCCGGCGGAGTGAGCTTCCAACTCCTCATGGTGAGGAGCGCGAAGCGCGTCTCGACCATGAGGCCACAGTCGGGCCTCTTCCTTCGAGACGCGCGTTCCGCGCTCCCCGGGATGAGCGGAGCGCGAAACGGCGCCAACTTTCATTCCCACCTTCGACCGCGGGCAAGTCATTGCCGGCCAGCGAAATCTGTTGCGGTCCAACTCAAATAATGTACTATAAGTACAGTAATTAGAGGCCCTGGAACTGCGGCTATGACAACTCGCAGCGACTATCATGTCTTCGAGGCGGGAGACGTCCTGCTCCAGTCGGGCGTCGCGTTCCCTTCGATGCAGCTCGCCTACCAGACCTATGGCACGCTGAGCGCGCGCAAGGACAATGTGATCGTCTATCCGACATCGTTCAGCGCGCAGCACTATGACACCGAATGGCTGATCCAGCGCGGCGGCGCGCTGGATCCCGATCGCTACTTCATCATCATCCCGAATCTGTTCGGCAACGGCCTGTCCTCGTCGCCGTCCAATTCCGACGTCACGCCGTTTCCGGCGATCAGCTATCACGACGCGGTCGCGGTTCAGCGCCGCCTGCTTGTGGAGCAATTCGGAATCTCGAAAATCGCGCTCGTCTATGGCTGGTCGATGGGCGGCATGCAGGCCTATCACTGGGCCGCCTGTCATCCCGATATGGTGGAGCGGGCGGCCGTCGTCTGCGGCAGCGCCAGATGTTCGCCCTATAATCACGTATTCCTTGAGGGCGTGAAGACCGCGCTCACGGCGGACCCGGCTTTCCGCGACGGCCGTTTCATCGCAAAACCTTCCGCCGGACTTCGCGCCATGGGACGCGTCTATGCGGGCTGGGCGATGTCGCATGCGTACTACCGCGACGAGGTCTGGCGCGAGGCCGGCTTTACAAGCCTCGAGGATTATCTGGCGCGCTCGTGGGACGTTGCTTTCGCCAGGCGCGACGCCAACGATCTGCTGGCGCAGATCGCCATCTGGCAGCGCGGCGATATCAGCCGGTGTGACGAATTCGGCGGCGACATCGACCGCGCGCTCGCCGCCGTCAGGGCGCGCATCCTGCTGATGCCCGGGCAGACCGATCGCTATTTCGACATGCGCGACAACGAGGCCGAACTGGGCCGGCTCGTCAATGCAAGGTCAGCCGAACTGCATCCGATTCCCTCGATCCACGGTCACCGTGCCGGAAACCCGATCAACAACGCCACAGATCGCGCTTTCATCAATGCCGAGATCTCGGCGCTGCTGCTGGCCTGAAAATCATCTATCGGAGGCGACGACGACATGAGCACTGCGATTACGGCAACAGGGGAGAAACCGCTGACGTCGGCCGAACTCCGCGAGCTTTCAGTGCGTTCGGACCTTCAAGGCGCCATTCGCACCATCAGTCACTACGGTGCGATCGCGGTGGTCGGCGCCCTGATATGGCTGGTCTCTACGACTTACGGACTGGCGTGGGCCTTGCCCCTGATCGTCGTGCAGGCCTATTTCGTGGCCTTCCTGTTCATGCCCATGCACGAAACCGCCCACAAGACTGCGTTCCGCAGCCGCGCGCTCAACCTTGTCGTCGGCCATCTGTCGGCTTTCGTGATCGCGAACCGCTATGAATATTATTGCCTGTTTCACTGGGACCATCATCGCTACACCCAGGATCCCCAGCGCGATCCGGAGCTGATCGTTGGGCCCAAGCCATCCTCTGACACGCAATTGGCGATTGCCTATACCGGCCTTGTCCAGCTCGCCGGGCGAGAGTTGTTGATGCTGCGTCACGCCTTGACCGGCAAGGTCGCGCTTCCCTGGGTTCCCGAAAGCAAGCGCCACATCGTCGTCAGGGAAGCGCGCTTGTATCTGACGGGCTATGTCCTGCTGCTGCTCGCTTCGCTCGCTTTGCACACGGCGATTCTGCTCTGGGTCTGGATCGTTCCGCTGCTTCTCGGCCAGTTGATCCTGCGTCCGTACCTTTATGCCGAGCACACCGGCTGCCACCGGACGCGCAGCGCTTTCCAGAACACCCGCACCACCTACACCGGCATGGTCATGAAGTGGTTCGCATGGAACATGCCCTATCACGTCGAGCACCACGCCTATCCGTCCATCCCGTTCCACGCGCTGCCCAAGTTGAACCGGATCGTTGATGGTCAGATCAAATTCCGGGGCAGGGGCTATCGGGCGGTGACGCGGGAGACCTGGGCCTGGTTCCGCCAGGCTCGCGTTAGTCCGGCGAGCCGCCCTAGCGATCTCTAATCATCAGGAGGGTGTCGACGAGGTTGCGAGCCTGCGCGGGCGAGATCGGCTTGATGCCGAAAATGTAGCGGTAGAACAGGCTCCCGTAGATCGCATCGTAAAGGTCTTCCGGCGCGCCTGTTGCGCCGATGCTGCCGTCCCGCTGGCCGGCCGCGATCAGTTCGATCAGCGCAGTCCGGCGATGGTCGAGATAACGCTCGTAGAAGATCTCCGCTGATCCGGTCCTGGAGATGCATTCCGAGATCACCGCGAGCTGCACCTTGCCGAACTCGCCCTGCAGCGCTTCGGCATAGGCGGCGGCGTGGCGTCTAAAGCGGGCCGCCGGCTGACCGGTGCCTGAGATCGGCAGCATCATCGACGCCTGATTCAGAAATGCGTCGATCAGAAGTGCCTCGCGCGACGGCCACCATTTATAGATGGTCATCTTCGAAACGTTCGAGTGCCGCGCAATCGCGTCGATGCTGGTGGCGGCAAGACCTGTGCTCGCCATCAGCGTATAGGCGCTTTGCAGGATTGCGTTTGTCGTTTCGGCAGAACGGGGGCGGCCGCGGCGGGCGGCCGCCGCGTCACCTTCCGTTGTCATCTTGCCCTTCGCCATCGTCCGGATTTCCAGCCCCTGAACCGGTGCGGCGCGATCGATGCGCTTGGCTACGCCACAAACGCCAGCAGCGTGCCGTTGCCTGCAGCCGGCGGCACCACAACGCCGCCGGCGCTCTTCACACCGGTCGCACCGAGCGCCTTCTCCGCCGCCGCGACGTCGGCGCCGATCACCAGACCCGCGCCGCCGCGCTCGGGCAGGCCGGCCAGCGACACGCCGGGATAGCGCTTGCCGAGTTGATCTTTCGTCAGGAACACGAAATCCGCGCGGTCGCCACCTGAGGGCACCGCGACCGCGCCATCAGTCTCGTTGCGCGTCTCGCGGTCGATCATCTTTGACAGATGCGCGGCTTCCGTGGCCGGCTCGGGCGCGACCATCAGCACCTGCTTCAGCCGTTTGGCGCCATTGGCGTGCTTCATCAGTTCGGGAATCCAAACCGTCTCGCGGGTCTTGTGCTGGCAGGCGAAGATGCGTACGCCGCCCGGCGCTTCCGCCGTCGGCCACTGAAACGTCCGGAATTTTGCTGCGGACACCGTTCCATCAGGCATCGTCACCGGCCGCTCGAAATCGGTGGGGCCGACCGGCGGATAGCCGCGCGCGCGAATTTCCTCGGCGCCTTCGGCCGAATCCACCGCCGTGAACGCAATGCGCTCGATGCCATCGCCGTTCTTTTCGAGATAGGCCCGCGCCGGAGCATTATGTTCCGTCGGCGTCAGCACGCCGAGCAATTCCATATAGTCGGGATCGAACATGATGGTGTAGTTGCCCGATCCCATATGCGCGCTGTGGGTGCCACGCGGCGACACGGTGAAGCCGAGCCGCTTGTAGTTTTCGGCGGCTTTGTCGAGATCTTTCACCATGATCACGGCGTGATCGATTCCGATGACGTTTTTGAGTGCCACTCTTTTATTTCCCTGGATGCGGTTGGGGAGCTAAACTAAGCAGAACGAAAAGGCCGCCGCAAGAAAGGATACCGATGAATACGAGCAACGTCCGCTGGCCCAATTCGCTATGGGCGGCCGTGACGCCATCAGGGCCGGAATTGCCCGAACTGACCGGCACGCAGCAGGCGGATGTCATCGTGATCGGTGGCGGTTTCACCGGCCTCTCCACTGCGCTGCATCTGCGCGAAGCGGGCGTCGATGTCGCCATCGTCGAAGCCGCGGAGCCGGGGTGGGGCGCTTCGGGGCGCAACAACGGGCAGGTGATCCCGACGCTGTCGCGGCCCGACCCTGAGGACATTGTTGCGAAGCACGGCGAGGCGGGAGAACGTTTTGTCGGCATGCTGCGCGACAGCGCGTCTTATCTGTTCGACATGACAAGGCGCCATAACATTGACGCCGAGGGAGAACAGGCCGGATGGGTTCAGCCCGTGCATTCGCCGGGCCGCATCAAGATCGCGGAGCGGCGCGTGCGCCAATGGTCGAAATTCGGCGCACCTGTTGAGCTGCTGTCGCGCGAGCAGACGCGCGATATGCTGGGCTCCGATGCGTGGTTCGGCGGCTTCTGGAACAAGACCGGCGGCCACATCAATCCGCTGGCGCTGGCCCGCGGCCTCGCGCGCGCCGTGCTTGGGTTGGGCGCACGCATCTATGCGCGCTCACCGGCCGAGAGCTTTGAGCGCCGAGGCGACCGCTGGTTAGTCAAGACGGCGAGGGGAGAGATTTCCGGCCGCGCGCTGGTCGTGGCGACCAATGCCTATAGCGGCGAGTTTTCAGAGTCGCTGGTGCCTGAGATTGCGCGCGAGGTGATGCCGGTGCTGTCCTGGCAGATGGCGACGCAGCCATTGTCCGATAATGTCCGCAAAACCATCATCCCGGGACGGCAAGCGATGTCGGACACCCATGGCGAACTCTACTTTGCGCGTTACGACGCGCGAAACCGTCTCGTCACCGGCGGCGCGGTAATCGGCCCCGGCAACAAGGTCGAGCGGATCAAGGCGCGCGTCACTGAGCGGCTGCAGCGGCTGTGGCCGCAGATCGGCGAGGTCTCGTTCGACCATGTCTGGAACGGCTATGTCGGCATGACCACGGACTTTTTGCCGCGCATCCACAAGCTCGGGCCCAACGCCTATGGCTGGACCGGCTGCAACGGCCGTGCGGTGGCGCTGACGATGCCGCTCGGCAACGAACTGGCAAAGGCCGTCCGCGGCGTGCCGCAGAACGAACTGGCGCTGCCGTTCACCGAGCCGGTACCGATCGTTGCCCACGGCGTCCTGCGCAAGCTCGCGCCGCTGATGCTGCTGGTGTATCGCCGGCGAGATGCCAGGGAGATGGCGTGATCCGAGCAGGCGAGGCGCCACTTCTCCCTCGCCCCGCTCTTGCGGGGAGAGGGAGAGAGGCCGCACCGCCGTCCTGTCATGAAGCTACACCGCCTCTGTCGCGTGCTCCCGCGCAAACTCCCCGCCTGGGATCGAGTCCAGCAGCGCCTGCGTGTACGGATGCCGTGGACTGCCGAACACCTCTGCCGCCAGCCCATGCTCCACAACTTCGCCGTCCTTCATCACCGCGACGAGGTCGCAGATTTGCGCGGCGACGCGCAGATCGTGGGTGATGAACACGATCGAGAGCCCGAGCCGCTGGCGCAGTTCCGCAAGCAGCTTCAACACCTGCGCCTGCACGGAAACATCCAGCGCGGACACCGGTTCGTCCGCGACCAGCACGTCCGGCTTCAGCGCCAGCGCACGCGCCAGGCCAATGCGCTGACGCTGGCCGCCGGAGAACTCGTGCGGATAGCGGTCGCCGGCAGAAGGATCGAGCCCGACCAGTGCGAACAGCTCCTTCGCATCAGCAATCGCCTTTGCCCGCGGCGTGCCATGCACGATCGGGCCTTGCGCCACCAACTCGGCGGCCTTGCGGCGCGGGTTGAGCGAGGCGAACGGGTCCTGAAACACCATCTGGATATGGCGCGTCTCGCGGCGAACTTCTTCGCGCGACATCTTCGCCCAGTCGTGGCCATCGAGCACGATCGATCCGGTATCGGGATCGATCAGCCGCACGATGCAGCGCGCCAGCGTCGATTTGCCCGAGCCGGATTCGCCGACGATGCCGAGCGTCGCGCCGCGGGGCAGGGTGAGCGAGACGTTCTTCACGGCAGGCGTCACCCGCGCGCCACGGCCCAAGAAGCCGCCCGTGCGGTAGGTCTTGGATACGTCCGTGATCGCCAGGATATTGTCGGTCGCCAGCACACGCGGTGGCGGCGCCTTCAGCGGCGGAACGGCAGCGATGAGCTGTTTTGTGTAGGCATGCTGCGGATGGTGCAGCACGTCGGAAGCCGTGCCCTGTTCGACGATGACGCCATGCTGCATCACCACCACGCGGTCGGCGATCTCGGCAACCACGCCGAAATCATGGGTGATGAACATGACGGCCGTCCTGCGGCGCTGCTGCAGGTCGCGGATCAGTTTCAATATCTGCGCCTGTGTGGTGACGTCGAGCGCGGTGGTCGGCTCGTCGGCAATCAGCAATTTCGGATCGAGCGCCAGCGCCATCGCGATCATGGCGCGCTGGCGTTGGCCGCCGGAGAGCTCATGCGGATAGGCCTTTGCCGCCACCTTGGGATCGGGGATGCGGACGTCTGCCAGCAGCGCCAGCACTCGCGTGTTGATTTCTGCCTTCGATAGACCGGTGTGGATCGAGAACATCTCGGCGATCTGGTCGCCGATGGTGCGGAGCGGATTGAGCGCCGTCATCGGCTCCTGGAAGATCATGGCAATGCCGTCGCCGCGCACCTCGCGCATTTCCGCAATCGACGCGGCGCAGAGGTCGCGGCCCTCGAACATGATCCGACCGTCGTCGATCGTCACCTCATTGGGCAACAGCCGCATGACGGCGTTCGCCATCATCGACTTGCCGGAACCGGATTCGCCGACCACGCAGAGGATTTCGTTGGAAGCGATTTCCAGCGACACGTCCCTGAGCGCATGTGTTCTATCGGCGCCGCCGGGCAGGCGGACGCTCAGGCGATCGAGCGAAAGGATGGTCTCGTGCTCGCTCATCGGCCCTTCAGCCTCGGATTGAGCGCGTCGTTGAGGCCCTGGCCGACCAGCGACACCGCGAGCACGGTGACGAGGATGGCAATCCCGGGGATTGCCGAGACATACCATTGCACGCGAAGTACATCGCGCCCCAAGCCGATCAGGTTGCCCCACGACGCCACGTTGGGGTCGGATAGCCGCAGGAAGGCGAGCGCGCTCTCCAGCAGGATTGCGACCGCCATCACCACGCTGGCATAGACGATGACCGGCGGCAGCGCATTGGGCAGGATCTCCCGGAAAATGAGCTGGATGTTCTTCATGCCGAGCGTCCGGCCGGCCTGGACGAACTCGCGGCTGCGCAAGGACAGGAACTCGGCGCGGGTCAGCCGCGCCGGCGCCGGCCACGACACCACGCCGACCGCGATGGTGACGGTGGTCAGCGTCGAGCCGAACACCGCGACCAGCACCAAGAGCAGCACGAAGTTCGGCAGCGTCTGGAACGCCTCGGTGATCCGCATCAGCACATTGTCGACCCAGCCGCCATAATAGCCGGCGAAGGCGCCGACGAGGATACCGATCAGGATCGCGATGGCCGTAGCGACGCCGCCGATCAGAAGCGATATCCGCGCGCCGTAGAAAATTTGGGCGGCGATATCGCGGCCGGAATTGTCGGTGCCGAGCAGGAAGCGCGGGTTGGAGAACGGCCACACCAGCGGACGTCCGGCGAGCGCCAGCGGATCACGCGGATAGAACCAGCCGGCCGAGATTGCCATCGCGATCACGATCACGAGCAGGATCAGGCCGGCGACGGCGGCGGGGCTTCGGAAATAGCGCTTGACCGCATCCATCGCGCTAGCCCTCAGCCGTAATGCGCGGATCGAGCCGCGCATAGATGAGATCGACGATGAAATTCACTGATATGACGAGCAGCGCCGAGACGAACACGATGCCGAGTAGCGTGTTGAGGTCGCGTTGCACCACCGATTCATAGGCGAGCCGCCCGAGCCCCGGCAGCGAGAACACGCTTTCGACCACTACCGAGCCGCCCAGCATGGTCCCGGCCTGCAGGCCGATCAGCGTCACCATCGGCAACAGCGCATTGCGCAGCACGTGCCGCGTCACCACCCGCGTCTCGTCGAGGCCTTTGGCGCGCGCCGTACGGACGTAGTCGAGGTTGAGCACCTCCAGCATCGAGGCGCGCATGATGCGCAAATAGATCGCCAGGAAGATCAGCCCAAGCGTCAGCGTCGGCAGCACTAGATGGCTGGCGATATCGAGCACGCGCCAGATGCCGGTCCGCATCGTTCCGATATCCTCGAAACCGCCGGGCGGCAGCCATTGCAGGTAGACCGAAAACACCACGATCGCCATCAGCCCGAACCAGAACGAGGGCGTCGCATAGAAGATCAGGCCGAGCGTCGAGATCAGCGTGTCCGGCCAGCGGTTGACGCCGCGGGCGGCGATGACGCCGAACACCAGCCCGAAGAAGAACGCGAACGACAGCGACGCGGTCATCAGAAGAATCGTCGGCGGCAGCCGCTCGATAATCACGGACGCCACCGGTTTGCCGTAGATCGAGGAAAAGCCGAGATCGAGCCGCACCAGCCGCCACAGGTAATTGCCGAGCTGGGCCGGGATCGAGAGATCGAGGCCGTAGAACTTGCGCAGCTCCCGGGCGGTCGCGGCATCGCCGCCGCCCATCTGCGCCATCATGGCGTCGACGGTGTCGCCCGGCGCGAACTGCAGCAGCAGGAACACGCCGATCAGGATCAGGACAAGAGTCGGGATCGAGGCGGCGAGCCGCCGCCCCGCAAGGGTCAGGATACGCATACGCCTATTCTGACGGAGATAAGGTCATGCGGAAAGCCAAAGATCGTGCCAGCTCGTCGAACCCCAGCGCGGGGTGTTGGAGTGGTTGCGCGCCTTTGCCGTGATCGTGGTGAGGAAAATCTGCTCGATCGGCATCCAGACCGGCAGCTCGGTATTCACCTCCTTGACGAACTGGGCATACAGCGCCTTGCGCTTGGCTGGATCGACTTCAGTCGCAGCGTCGTCGATGGTCTTGTCGACGTTCTTGTCTTCCCAGCCCCACTGGTTGGTCCACGGTGCGCCCTTCGGCTGGCCGGAGCGATACCAGACCGTGGTCGAGACCGCGGGGTCGTTGCGGTACTGGTGCCAGCCGGTGGCGATGTCGAAGGCGTGCTCGTCATAGACCTGCTTGAGGAAGCCGCCGCCATCGTTGCGCACGATCTCGACGGGAATGCCGATCTCGCCCAGCGATTGCTGGATGAAGGTCGACCACAGCGAGATGTCCTCGCCCCATGGGGCGGGCAGCAGCCTGAGCGAGAAGCGCGCGCCGCCACGTGCCGCCTTGAAGCCGGCTTCGTCCAGCAGCGCGGCGGCCTTGGCCTTGTCGTACGGATATTGCGGCGTGTTCGCTCCCGGATAGAAGTCGGTCGAGGTCGACGGGATCGGGCCGGTGCCGAGCTTGGCGAAATCGCCAAGGAAGTTTTCGATGAAGAACGGCACGTTGATCGCATGGGCGATGGCGCGGCGAACCCTGATGTCGGACAGCTCCTTGCGGCGGAAGTTGAACTCCAGCGTGTTGGTCCGCGCGTTGCCTTCATTGCCCTTGGTGGAGACGATGAAGCGCTTGTCCTTGCCGAGGCGAGCGAGATCCGAGAGCGTAAGGCTCGAGAATGGCGCGTAGTGAAGTTCGCCGGCTTCCATTTGCGCCGCCGCCGCTGCGCGATCGGTGATCACCTTCCACACGATGCGATCGAGGTAGGGCGCGTTGGGCCGCCAGTAATTCTCGTTGCGGTCGGCGATGATGTATTGCCCGCGCTCATATTTGACGAATTTGAACGGCCCGGTGCCGACAGGAGCAAGATTGGTCGGGTTCTGCCTGATATCGCCACTCTCATAGAGGTGCTTGGCCGAGACATAGCCGAGGTCGGGCAGGGCGCGCAGCAGCAGGTTCAGCGGCATCGGCCGCTCGTATTTAAAGATTGCGGTGTGCGGATCAGGCGTTTCGACCGCGGTCAGGAACAGCTGCAGCGTCGATCCGTAATTGAGGATCTTCTTCCACATGTTCATGGCGGTGAATTCGACGTCGGCCGAGGTGAACGGCTTGCCGTCGTGCCAGGTGATGCCCTTGCGTAGCTTGAAGGTCACGGTCTTGCCGTCGGGGGTGGCTTCCCAGCTCTCGGCGAGCACGCCGACCGGCTGGCCGCTGGCATCAAGATCGACCAGGTTTTCCTGGATCTTGCCGCTGATGATGTAGACGCCGGTGGAAGCCTGGATGCTCGGGTTGAGCTGGCGCTGCTCGGCGGCGTAATGGACGTTGAACACGCCGCCCTTGCGCGGCGCTTCCTGGGCGAAGGCCCGCATCGGATTAATGACGTTGGCCGCGATGGCCGCCGACGTCAGCAGCGCGGTGCGGCGATTGATCTCAAGGCGCGTCAAATCCATGCGAAGTCTCCGAAGGTGATATTGATGGCGAACCATTAAGGCGCCCGCCTTAGGGGCGATTTTACGATGGAACGCCAACGCGAGTCATTTTCAAATCAACGCGCAGGGCGGAAAATCCTTCCTGAAAACAAGGTGCTTACCGGCCGATCAGTCTGCGCATTTTGTCCTGCCAGAAGGCAAATCGCGGCTCGCTCCGATAGAGGTGGAAAGGGGAGAGCAGCCCGGGATTGTCCTGAAACGGGACCTCAGAGTGCGCAGAATCCCCCTAAAAATAGGCTCCGGAGGCTTCCGATGTTAAAAAAACCCGGAAAAATTGGACGAATCACTGCAACTCGACTAGCGAGATAGTTGTGCAGATTGTCGAAAGCCCTATTTTCTAGGCGTTTTTCGCCATATCGTCGCCTGTGCCAGAATCAATGGAGCAACCATGGCCACCCAAATGTCTAAGTCGCAGCTGATCGAGAAGATCGCGACCACCACCGAACTTTCGAAGAAAGAGGTCAAGAACGTGATGGACACGCTCGTTGACGTCGGTCACAAGGAGCTCAAGAAGAACGGGCTATTCCTCGTTCCTGGCTTCGCGAAGTTCGTCGTGGTCAAGAAGCCCGCGACCAAGGCTCGGAAGGGCACCAACCCCTTCACGGGCGAGGAAATGATGTTCAAGGCCAAGCCGGCCCGCAAGATCGTCCGGGCCCGCCCGGTCAAGGCTGCCAAGGACGCGGTCTAAGAATCTCTCCCTCTCCCCGTTCTTCACGGGGAGAGGGTTGGGGTGAGGGGCGGCCTCCGCAAACTCTTTGAAAGAGGTGTTCGTGGAGAGTCCCCTCACCCGAAATTCAAGCTGTGCTTGAATTTCGACCTCTCCCCGCAGGCGGGGCGAGGTGATTTGAGTGTGCCGCGCCCTTCGCGCCAGATGCGCTACACCACCGGCGACCGGCCGCCATCGACATTGATGGCGGTGCCGGTGATGAACGATCCCTGCTCGGAGGCGAGGAAGCAGGCGAGGTTCGCAAATTCCTCCGCCGTGCCGATGCGCCCCAGTGGGGTGCCCTTGGCGAGGTTTTTCGCAAACACCTCGAAATCCGTGTCCGGCGCCTGCGCCGCGTGCCGCTTCACCCATTGATCGCTCATGATCAGGCCGACCAGCATGGCGTTGACCAGAATGTTGTGCTCGCCGCCTTCGCTTGCCATCACCTTGGTCAGCGCCATGCCGGCCGCCCGCGATACCGAGGTGGGGGCCGAGGACGCCGCCGGCGCCTTGGCGTAGGTATTGAGCACGTTGATGATGCGGCCCCATTTGCGCGCCTTCATATCGGGCCAGACCAGCCGGCTGAAACGGATCGCGGCGAATAGTTTGAGGTCGAGGTCTTCCTGCCACGCCTCGTCGGAAATGTTCTCGAACGCCATCGTCCGCGCCGTGCCCGCATTATTGATCAGGATGTCGACCGGGCCGAGGTCGCCGACAATCTTCTCGTGCGCCTTGGAGATGTCCGACGCCTTCGAGACATCGCAGACATAGTCGCGCACCGCGAGCCCGTCCTTGGCGAGCAACTCCCGCGCCGCTTTCAGGTCGGCCGCGCCGCGTGCGAGGATCGCAACCTTGGCGCCGGAGGCGGCGAATTGCCTTGCGACCGCGAGGCCGATGCCCTTGCTGCCACCGGTAACGACGGCGACTCTGTCCTTGATCGTGACTTGCATGTGGTTCTGCCTGTGAATTGAGCGGGAACTGGTCGAGTGAACTTATTGTTGCCGTGCCTCGTCGCCGCGTCAACGCGCTCTCACATAATGACGAACGCGTGAGCGCCGGAAATACCGTGCGGTTCAACAGGCATCTTCGAAAAGGATTTTCCCTGTTTGCCGCCGCTCGCAATGGCAAATTTGCTATTTTCGAAAGCGCCTTGTCGGGTTCGGCGGCCGGTCCAAAATCTAACAGAACAACAATGGAGTCCAGGAGAACACCATGGGCCTGCAGCAAGCCAAACTCGAATCGCTTCCCTTCGTCACCGCCGAACTGAACTATCTCGCGCCCGTCGTGGGAAAGCCTCGCACCTACGCCTTCGATCCGCCGCCGGGCGAACCCAAATCCACCGCGCTGCCTGAGCCCCACAACGTTCCGATCTTCGACGCGCGCCTGATCGCCGCAAATCTATCGCTGGACCGCGAAGGCTTTTCGCTGGTCCGCCATCCCACCATCGTCAAGGACTTCTACGACGATAAGGAAGTGCGAAACGTCTACTATCCCGCCGTCGAAGCCTTCCTGAAGGCGACGCTGAAGGCGGATCGCGTCTTCATCTTCGACCACACCGTTCGCAAGCGCGTCGAGGGCGCCGCCGACATCAGAGGCGCCGGGCCGCGCCAGCCGGCCACGCGGGTCCATGTCGACCAGACCGATAAATCAGGCGCCAACCGCGTTCGCGAACATCTGCCCGAGGAGGCCGACGAGCTTCTGAAGGGACGCGTGCAGGTCATCAATGTCTGGCGGCCGATCCGGGGACCGCTGCGCGATGCGCCGCTGGCGATGTGCGACGGCCAGACCGTCGAGGCGGGTGATCTCGTCGCTTCCGACCTGATCTATCCGAACCGCAGCGGCGAAACCTATTCGGTGAAATACAATCCGAACCATCGCTGGTACTACATTCCGGAAATGCGGACCGACGAGGCGCTGCTGTTGAAGTGCTACGATTCCGCAACCGACGGCCGCACGCGGTTCGGGCCGCACACCGCCTTCATCGATCCGACCACGCCTGCCGATGCGCCGCCGCGCGAGAGCATCGAGCTGCGGACGCTGGTGTTCCATAGGAACTGATCGCCGCAAGGTGGGCGGATTCGCGTTCCCACCCCATTGGTGATACCTCGCCCCCCAGACAGTTTTGGGGCGAGACGGGTTCATGGACGGCAAGGCCGATAGCGCGGATGGCAACTTCCGCGCCCTGATTTTTGCGCTGCTGGCGCTGGCCTGCGGCCACATGCTGTCGACGCTGCTGCGGACCATTCCGGCCATCAGCCTCGACGTAATGGCCGCCGATTTCAGAACGCCGCCGCAGACGCTGGCGAGCCTCACCTCGATCTATCATTTCGCCTTCGCGGCCTCGCAGATCCCGGTCGGCGCCGCGATGGATCGCTTCGGCGTCCGCCCGGTTTCCTTGAGCCTGCTCGTGGGAACCATCATCGGCGCGCTGGCCTCGGGACTGGCGACGGGGCCGGAGAGCTTTCTGGTTGGCCAGTTCCTGCTCGGCGTCGCCACCTCGGGCATGCTGATGTGCCCGATGACGCTGGCGGCGAAGCAGATGTCGGCGGCGCGCTTCGGCCTGTGGTCCGGCATCATCCTCTCGATCGGCAATATCGGCATGCTGCTGTCGGCGAGCCCGCTGGCTTTCGTCGTCGAGCATTTTGGCTGGCGGATGGGATTCTGGATTTCCGCCGGCTTCGGCGCCGCCGTAGCGCTCGCGGTGTTCGCGCTGGTGCCGAAACAACCGGCCGCGCATGCCGATCCATCCTCGCCGCTGTCGCAAATGGCCGAAGTGCTTCGTATCGGGCTGTCGCGGCCGCTGCGAGGTCTGATCGGGTTGGCGCTGGTCTCGCTGGCGGCCTCGCTGGTGTTGCGGGGATTGTGGGGTGGGCCATGGCTGATGGAGATCAAGGCGCTCGGCCGCATCGAGGCCGGCAATGCGCTTGGCCTGTTCACGCTGGCGCTGATCGCCGGCCCCGTGCTGATGGGGATTGTCGATCGCAGCATCGGCCATCGCCGCGAGATGCTCGCCGCCACGCATTCCCTTGCCGCGTTGTTGCTGGCACTGATGGCGGCCGGCGCGCCGCATTATCCGCTGTCGGAACTGCTCGGATTGAAGGCCGTGCCGGCGCCAATCGACGGCGTGCTGTTAGTCCTGATCGGCATCGCGATATCGACGCAGCCACTGCTGTTCGGCATGACACGGCAAATGGCGGGGGCGCAGAACGCCGGCAAGGCGCTCTCCGCCATCAACCTCGCGTTCTTCCTCGGCGCAGCGCTGATGCAATCGGCCACCGGCGTGGTGGCGACGATCTTCGGCCTTCCCGCAGTGCTGCTATTCATGGCCGCGACCTTGATCATCGGGACGATTGTGTTTTTGATGTACACCTGACCCCTTTGGGAAATGGCACATGTACCCGGATCCTGACTCGTCATCGCAGAAAATGTACGACCGCGCGCTGGCGAGCCTGCCCGGCGGCAACACGCGAACGACCGTGTTCATGAAGCCCTATCCGATCTATGCCGCGCGCGGGGAGGGCTGCCGGGTCTGGGATCTCGACGGCAACGTCTATATCGACTGCATCAACAATTTCACCTCGCAGATTCACGGCCACGCGCATCCCGCGCTGGTGAAGGCGGCGACCGCGCAACTGGCGCTCGGCTCGGCATTCGGCCTGCCGACCGCGTCCGAGGTCGATCTCGCTGAACTCTTGGCGTCGCGATTGCCGTCCGTCGATCAGGTGCGGTTTGCCAATTCCGGCACCGAGGCCGTGATGATGGCGCTGAAGGCGGCGCGCGCGCATACTGGCCGTCCCAAGATCGCCAAATGCGAAGGTGCCTATCACGGCTCCTATGATTACGCCGAGGTGAGCCTCGATCCGACACCGGAAGCCTGGGGCCGCAACGCGCCGGTCTCGGTCGCCTATGCCAAGGGCACGCCCGACAACGTGTTGGCCGATGTCGTCACCATTCCCTTCAACGACACCGAAGCGGCCGTCAGCCTGATCCGCGAGCATGGGCGCGAACTCGCCTGTGTGCTGGTCGATCCCATGCCCAACCGTGCCGGTCTGGCGCCGGCTGACCGGGCCTATCTGGAGGCGCTGCGCAAAGTGACGCGCGAGGTTGGCGCGCTGCTGATCTTCGACGAAGTCATCACGTTCCGCCTCGGCTATCGCGGTGCGCAGGGTATCTGGAACATCGACCCAGATCTCACCACGCTGGGAAAGATCATCGGCGGCGGTTTTCCGGTCGGCGCGATCGGCGGCCGCAGCGATGTCATGGCGGTATTCGATCCGCGCGCAGGCAAGCCGGCGCTGCCGCATGGCGGCACGTTCTCCGCCAATCCGGTGACGATGCGCGCCGGGATCGTTGCGATGGAACTGCTCGACGAGGCCGCCTTTGCGCGGCTCGATGCGATGGGCGAGGCGGTTCGCTCCGGCATCGACGCCGCATTCAGGCGCCACGGTGTGCCCGGCGGCACGGTCGGACTCGGCTCCTTGCTCAAGATTCACTTCGCCGACGGGCCAGTCCGCGACTATCGCTCAGCCTACCTGAGCGAGGAGGAGGCGCGGCGCCAGACAGTATTCTTCCGCGCATTTATCAATCGCGGCGTGCTGTCCGCGGGCAATGGCTTGATGGCGTTGTCGACCCCGATGACGGATGCCGATATCCATGCCATCATCGATGCGGCGTCGGGCGCGCTCGAAGAAGTCGCAAGGACGTTGTGACCATCAAGCTGTGGGATGGGTGGAGCGAAGCGATACCCATCATGTGCAGACATCATGCACTGCCCGTGTTAGTGATGGGTTTCGCAAGGGCTCAACCCATCCTACGAATAGACGCCTACGAATGTCCGCCAAGATCGATCCCATCACGCGCTCCGTCGTCCAGCACCGTCTCAGTTCGATCGTGAAAGAGATGGGCGAGGCCATGCTTCGCACCTCCTATTCGCAGATCCTCAACTCCAGCCGCGACTTTTCGTTGGCGATCTGCGACACCAGCGCACGGCTGATCGCGCAGGCGGATCACCTGCCGGTCCATGTCGGCGCGCTGCCCTGGGCGACGCTCGCGGTCGAGGAACGCTTCAAGGACGTAGCGCAGGGCGACGTCTTCCTGCTCAACGATCCCTATTATGGCGGCAGCCATCTGCCCGATCTCACCGCCTTCGTCCCGGTCTTCGCCGACGGCAAGCGTCTGCTCTGGACAATCGTGCGCGCGCACCAGAGCGATATCGGCGGCGCCACCCACGGCGCCTATAATCCCGCCGCGACCGAGATCTTTCAGGAAGGCCTGCGCGTTCCGCCGATCAAATTGTATGAAGCCGGCAAGCTGCGCGACGATCTGCTTGATCTCCTGGCGCTGAACATTCGCAACCCCCGCGAATTCCGCGGCGACCTTGCCGCAATGCTGGGCGCGGCGCATCTCGGCGAGCGTCGGCTGTCGCGTTTGTTTTCGGAGTTCGGGGCACCGGTGGTCGAAGCCGCCGTCGAGGCGATCCTCGATGCAACGGAGCAGCAGACGAGGGCGGTGGTTTCGACGTGGAAGGACGGCGTATTCCACGGCGAGGCATTTCTCGATGACGACGGCCATGGCCGCACCGACATCCGCATTGCCGCGAAGGTGACCAAGAAGGGCAGCGACGTCGAGGTCGATCTCTCCGATTCCGATCCGCAATCCACCAGCTTTGTGAACTCCTCGCACGCCAACATGCAGGCCGCCGTCGCGATGGCGTTCGCCTATCTAATCGACGCCGAGATTCCCAAAAACACCGGCGCGTTGCGGCCGCTGAAGGTGATCGCAAAGCAGGGCACGGTGGTGTGGGCCGATCCCGGCCGGCCGGTGACGCTGTGCACCAGCCACCCCTCCAATGAAATCGTCGAGGCGATCGTGAAGGCGCTGTCCGCGTCCTGTCCGGAGCGCGCAATGGCCGGCTGGAGCCGGCGCTTTCGCATCGCGATCCAGGGCGAAGATCCGCGCACCGGAAAGAATTTCATCTGGCACCTGTTTCAGGCGCGGCCCGGCGGCGGCGCGTCGTCGGGCGGCGACGGCTGGTCGTCGATCGGCGAGTGGCACTCGGTTGGCGGGCTCAAATTCGGCAGTCTCGAAGTCGCCGAAGTGCGCTTTCCCCTGCATTTCCGCACCCATGAATTCCGCCCCGGCTCGGGCGGCGACGGCCAGCATCGCGGCGGTCTCGGCGTGTCGCTCGATCTGGTGCTGGAGACGGCAAAGCCCGCAAAGGGCAACACCGCCGGCGACGGCGCACGCCACGGTCCCTGCGGTATGCTCGGCGGCGAGGATGGTAAGCCGCACCAATATCGTCTCTTGTCCGAAGGCCGCGAGCCGCGCGTGTTGCGCACCAAGGAGGTCGGCATCGAGTTGCACCCCGGCGATTGCCTTGAGATACGATCCTCCGGCGGCGGCGGCTGGGGGCCGCCCGCCAAGCGATCGGAAGAGGCCCGCCGTCGCGACCGCGAGCAGGGCATGACCGAAGTCCCGGCGGAGCAGCGTAGCTAATCATGTTCAGGATAGGCGTTGACGTCGGCGGGACCTACACTGATCTCGTGGCTACCGACGAGAGCGGGCGAACCGTGTTTGCAAAATCCCCGTCCACCCCGGCGGATCAATCGATCGGCGTGATGGCAGGACTTGAGGAGCTGGCGCGGCGTCTGAATGTCACGCGCGCCGAAATGCTCGCCGCGACCGATCGCCTCGTGCACGGCACCACGGTTGCTACCAATGCGCTCCTGGAGCGCAAGGGCGCCAAGGTTGCGCTTATTACCACTGAAGGCCATCGCGACGTCATCGAGATGCGCGAGGGCCTCAAGCCGGACCGCTACGACCTGCGCTCGCCGCCGCCGGCGCCGCTGGTGCCGCGCGATCTGCGCTTCGGTGTGAAAGAGCGGCTCAAGGCCAACGGCGAGATTCTGATTCCGCTCGAGGCGACATCGCTCGACGACGCCATAGCCGGGATCAAGCGATCAGGCGCGACCTCAGTCGCGGTGTGCTTCTTGCATTCCTATCTCAATCCCGTTCACGAACTCGCCGCCGTCGAGCGGCTGAAGCAGGCGCTGCCTGGCATCAGCATCTCCCGCTCCAGCGACGTGCTACCGCAGATCAAGGAGTATGAGCGCGTCTCGACCACGATCGTGAACGCCTATGTCGAGCCGATCGTACGGCGCTATCTGACCAATCTCGAAACGCGGCTCGGCGAGGCCGGCTTCAAGGGCAGCCTCTTTGTCGTGCTCTCGCATGGCGGCATGGCGCCCGTTGAAGAAGCCTCGCAGCTTGCCGCGGGCACCGTGCTGTCGGGACCCGCGGGCGGCATGTCCGGCGGGCGCCGCTGTTCTGATCTGGTCGGCATTCCCGACCTGGTGCCGTTCGACATGGGCGGCACCTCGACCGACATCTCGCTGATCTCCGGCGGGCAGGCGTCGCTATCCGCCGACGGCATGCTGGCCGGCCAGCGCATCGCGCTGCGCAGCCTCGACATTGCCAGCATCGCGGCGGGCGGCGGCTCGATCGCCAGCGTCGATGGCAGCCGCACGCTGAGAGTCGGCCCGGAGAGCGCGGGCTCGGTGCCGGGCCCGGCCTGCTATGGCAATGGCGGCGAGGCCGCGACGGTTACCGACGCCAATGTCGTACTCGGCTATCTCGATGCCTCAGCCTTCATGGGGGGAAAACGCCCGCTCGACCGCGCAGCGTCGGAAGCGGCGGTCGATCGCATCGCTGCCGCGATGGAGCTGTCGCGCATCGAGGCCGCCGCCGGCATCTACCGCATGATCAATTTGAACATGGCCGACGGAATCCGCCTGATGACGCTGCGTCGCGGCGTCGATCCCAGACGCTTCGCGCTCCTGAGTTTCGGCGGCGCGGCCGGCCTGCACGCGGCGGAAGTGGCGCGTGAGCTCGAGATCAAGCGCATCATCGTGCCGACGGTGGCTTCCGTGCTGTCGGCCTGGGGCATGCTGACAAGCGATCTCCGCTACGAAGTCAGCCGCACGCATTACGGCGCCGGTGCGCGCATCACCGCCGATGAAGTGCGCGAGCTGTTCGCCGGGCTGGAACAGCAGGCCGCCGGCAGGCTGCGCTCGTGGTTTAGCGGAAAGATTTCAATCGAACGCTCCGCCGAGATGCGCTACGGCGAACAGATTTTTGAGATCGACGTCTCGCTCGATGGCCTCGACTGGAACGCCGTCGATCTCGTCGAGCGGATCGAGGACCGCTTTCATATCAGGCACGAGGAACTGTACACCTACGCCTCGCGCGGCCAGGAAGTCGTCTTCGTCAACGCCCGCGTCGCCGCCGTCGGTGAAGTCGCGCGGCTGGATGAGGGCGCGCGGGAGGCCGCGGCATCCAACGCCTGTTCGCCACGCGGCAAACGCCAAGCCTTCTTCGGCGGCTGGCGCGAAGTGCCGGTCTACGCACTCGATGAACTGCGGCCGGGGCATACCCTGACCGGTCCGGCCATCATCGAAGCTGAGACCACGACCGTGCTGGTCGACACCGGCGACCGCGTCACGGTCAATCCGTTGGGATGGCTGGATATTTTGTTGCGCTGATCGCGGGCCAACATTTCATTTTCAATGGCCCCGCTTTCGGCGCTATCATCGTGATTGCTGGGTGGCGTCTCCCGCGAGCTTGGCGTTCGAGGCCGCGTCGATGAGAACAAGAATAAAATGGCTGCTACCAACCTTCTTCGCCGCATTGTTGTTGGCCGCCCTGCAGCCGGCCCGGGCTGCCGGCGTCACCGACACCGAAATCCGCATCGGCAACATCATGCCCTATACCGGACCGCTGGCCGCGTTCGCTTCGATCGGCCGGGCGGAAGCCGCCTATTTCGACATGATCAATGAGCGCGGCGGCATCAACGGACGCAAGATCAAATTCATCTCGCGCGACGACAGCTCAAACCCGAGAACCGCGATCGAGCAGACCCATGAGCTTGTCGAACAGGAGCGCGTGCACCTGATGTTCGGCTCGTTCGGCACGCCGAGCAATCTGGCGACTCGAACCTATCTCAATGAGAGAAGTATCCCGCAGCTTTTCGTCGCCTCCGGCGATGAGGAATGGGCGCATCCGAAGCGGTTTCCGTGGACGATGGGCTGGCAGCCGACGTTCCGCGCCGAGGGCCGGATCTATGCCAATTACATCCAGGCCGCCTATCCGAGCCGGAAGATCGCCGTGCTCTGGCAGAACGATCAGTTCGGCCGCGATCTGTTCCGGGGATTGCAGGAGGGGCTCGGCTTCACGGCCAACATGATCGTAGCCGACATCGCCATCGAAGCGGATATGTCGATCGATACCCAGGTTGAAATCCTGAAGAACTCCGGCGCTGAAGTGCTCGTGCTCAATTGCGCGCCGCCGATCTCGGCGCGCGCCATCCGCAGGGCGGCCGAATTGGGCTGGCATCCGCAGCTCGTGCTGGTCAACGCGGCAGCGTCGATCGCGAACGCGCTGAGACCGGCCGGGCTGCAGAATTCCGTCGGCGTGATCTCCACTTCGTTCCTGAAGGATGCCAGCGACACCACCTGGAAAGATGATTCTGCCATCAAGGAGTGGCTGGCGTTCATGGACAAGTATTATCCCGATGGCGACAAGGAAGACAGCAACGCCATCTTCGGCTACGCGGCCGCTGAGACTCTGGCTCGGGTATTGACCCAGTGCGGCGATGACCTGTCGCGCGAGAACATCATGCGGCAGGCGGCGTCGCTGCGAAACTACCAGAGCACGGTCGCCTTCCCGGGAATAACGATAAACACCGGGCCGTCCGACTTCCATCCGATCGAGCAGATGCGGCTGGTGCAGTTCGACGGCAATGCCTGGCAGCCGATCGGCGACGTGATCGAGAGCGCGTTTCTGGGCGCGCCGGGAGATAAGTGAGTGTAGGGTGGGCAAAGCGTAGCGTGCCCACCATCTCTCCGATTGCGCAAACTGAATGGTGGGCACGCTTCGCTTTGCCTACCCTACGAAGTCTCTCCGTCATGGCCGGGCTTGACCCGGCCATCCACGTCTGGCTTGCCGATAGATCGAGAAGGCATGGATGCCCGGGTCAAGCCCGGGCATGACGACCGTGAGAGCGCTGGCAAATCTCGCCGCCTACTTCTTCTGCCCGTAATTCAGCAGCCCGCCCTTGCTCTTCGGCGGATGCGCGCGCAGGCCCTCTTCGTTGGGCTCGATGCCCCAGCCCGGGCGGTCCGGCATCACCAGGTGACCGTCGACGATCTCGGGCACGTGCGTGAACAGCTCATGGTCCCAGGCGAGGCGATCGATATCGGTCTCCATGATGCGCAGATTTGGCACAGCCGCCGAGAAATGCGCGTTCATCATGGTACAGAGATGGCCGTAGAAATTGTGCGGGGCCACGTTGACCTCGAAATGTTCGGCGGCAGCGGCAATCTTCATCGATTGCCACACGCCGTTCCATGGCGTGTCGACGATGGCGACGTCCATCGCCTGTTCGTTGAAGTAGGGCAGGAACTCGCGCAGGCCCAGCAGCGTTTCGCAGGATGAGATCGGGTGCGGGCTCTGGCGGCGGATATAGCCCAGCGCCTGCGGGTTGAAGGTGTCGATCTCCACCCAGAACAGATCCATGTCCTTGATGGCGCGCAAAATCTTCAGGTAGCCCTCGGTCTTGGCATTGAAGTTGAGGTCGAGCAGCAGATCGACATCGGGACCGGCGCCGTCGCGGATCGCTTCCAGGTGCGTGCAGAGATTGCGCAACACGGTGCGGTCGACATTGAGCTCGGGTTCGAACGGCGAGCCGAAGCCGGGCCGCCAGCCCTGCGGCTTGCCGTCGGTGTAGACGAAGATGTTGGTCTTCATCGCCGTAAAACCTTTTTCGCGCACCTCGCGGCCGATCGATTTGACGCCGTCGAGATCGGTAATCGCCGGCTTGAACCAGTCGGGATGGTTGATGCGCCAGGTCGCGCAATGCGACCAGTAGACCCGGATGCGGTCGCGGATCTTGCCGCCGAGCAGTTCGTAGCAGGGCACGCCCAGCGCCTTGGCCTTGACGTCGAGCAGCGCGTTCTCGATCGCCCCTAACGCCAGCGCCACCACGCCGCCCGCGGCCGGCCGCGTCGCCGCAAACAGCTCCACGTAGATCCGCTCATGCTGAAACGCATTCTTGCCGACCACGCGCGCGCCAAGCCGCTCGATCGCCGTGGTCACGCCGGGCGCGCCGAAGCCTTCGTCATACTCGCTCCAGCCGACGATGCCGTCCTCGGTCGTGATCTTGACGAAGTGGTAGTTCCGCCATCCGGCGTCGCAGGCAAGCGTTTCGACGCTGCGCACGGTCGTGGCCTTTTTCATGATTTCCTGCCCCGGGGCTTGTTGTTGTGGTTGGTCCGATAACAACAACGGATCGGTGGGGTGTCAATTGCAGGGCAGCGCATGAGGCAGAGCATGGCCTGCATGGTTCGAGACTCACGAAGCGTGGTCTCCACTTTTCGTCATGGCCGGGCACAGCCGTCTGAAGGACGGCGTCGCTTCCGCTCGCCTATGACCCAGCCATCCACGTCTTTCTTGCTTGTGTCGAACAAGAACGTGGATGCCCGGACATCTAGTGCGAAGACGCGCTTCGCGCTTCTGCCCGGGCATGACGGAGACTTCTACGCCTCCGGCCGAAACAGCGTCGCCTTCCGCCGCTCGAACACCTGCCGCCCGTTCTTGAATCCCATCAGCACGTCGGGCAATTCCGCAATCGCATTGGTCCCGCTGTCGGTATCGAGGACGATCAGGTCCGCCGGGTTGCCCGGCGCGATGCCATAGTTCCGCAGGTTCATCAGCCGTGCCGGCAGTTCCGTGACGAGATCGAGGCAGGCGTCAAACTCGCTGATCCCGGCATGCGCGACATTGGCGTAAAAGTTCGCCATCCGCAGCAGCGAGGCGTCGCCGAACGGCGTGAACGGATTGAGCACGTTGTTGGTCGCGACCGAACAGACAACGCCGTCCTCGACCAGCTTGTGCGCCACTGTCAGTCCGCGCGGTACATTGTGCGCGGCATCACGGCCCATCAGGTACAGATCGGTCGCGGGTAGCACAGTCACCGCGACGCCGGATTTGGCCAGCCGCGCCGCCGCCGCCTTCAGCCGGTCCGGCGGCAGCGCCGACAATTTGGTGGCGTGGCCGATCGCGACGCGGCCCTGATAGTTGCGCCGCTCGGTCTGCCGGCAGACTTCTTCGAGATGCCACCACGACGGATCGAGATCGAAATCGAGATGCAGGTCGACATCGATGTCGAACTGCTGCGCCAGGTCGAATACCTTTTCGAGATGCGCGTTCGGGTCGGTGTCCATATAGGGACAGCCGCCGATCGCCTCGCCGCCATCGCGCAGCGCCGCGATCAACAATTCCTCGGCGCCGGGATCGTTGGTCAGGCCTTCCTGCGGGAACACGCAGATCGAGAGATCGATCGCCCAGGCATAGTCGCGTTTCAGCGCTTTCACCGCCTCGAAGCCGCGCAAGCCGATGCGTGGATCGATTTCCACATGGGTGCGCATCCGCGTCGTGCCATGCACGATGGCGCGTTCGATCACCCGCGCGCCGCGGGCATAGACGTCTTCCACCGTGAAGTTGCGCTTCATGGCGGCGACCGCGGCAATAGCTTCACCGACGCTGCCATGGTTGTGCCCGCAGCGGCCGAGCAGGCAGGCCTTGTCCAGGTGAATATGGGTGTCGACGAAACCGGGCAGCACCAGCCTGCCGCCGACGTCGATCTCGGCGGTGTCGCAGGCTAGCCGTGGCCCGATGGCGGCAATGCGCCCGCCGGCAACGCCGATATCGACCGGCGTCGCTGCGGCCCGGGTCTTGGCGTTGCGGAAGATCAGATCGAAGGCGGTTTTCGCGGTCATCGGGCGTCAGGCTGGAGAGGGCTTCAACCTACCGGAAGCGGGGAGGCCGGGCAGCTCCAGATTGTGTGCAATTTGACGGTCAAATTGTTCAAAAAATGTGCATGCAGTTTGGTGGCTGGACTGTAGTATCCGCGGGCATCAGGAGAACCCGCCATGTCCACCGCCGCCAAAGCCGAACGCAAGGGAATGTCCGATGCCGAGGTGGTCGAGGCCTATCTTACGGCGTCGATGATCCCGGATCCCGATGCCGCATCGGCCTATATGAAGCCCGGCACCATCATCACCTTCACCGGCGGGCGGGAGTTCGACCATCCGCGCGGGCCGACCGGCTTCAACGCAAAACGCTATCGCTGGGTCAAGAAGCAGATGGACCGTTTCGACGTCTGCCCCGGCGCGGAGGAGACTGTCGTCTACAGCATCGGCACCCTCTACGGCGAGTGGATCGACGGCACGCCGTTCGAGGGCAACCGCTATGTCGACCGCTTCGTGGTCAGGGGTGGCCAGATCGTGAAGATGGACGTCTGGAACGACAGTGCCGAGCGAATTCTGCTGCAGCGTGGGATCGAGGCGTAGGGGTTTCTCGTCATTGCGAGGAGCGAAGCGACGAAGCAATCCATCTCTCCGCGCGCGTGGAGAGATGGATTGCTTCGACTTCGCTCGCAATGACGGTGGAAACTACCGCGCCCTGACCACCTTCGGCAGCTTCACCACGCGCTCGCCTTCGCCTTCCTCGGCATAGGGCGCCAGAATATCCAGCAAATCCCGGCCGCGCTGTGGGGCAGGGGCCACCAGCGCGCGGCTGGCGACCGAATCCAGATGGCTGTGCATCAGGCTCATCACCTTGACCTCATCCCCCTTGACCAGCGCAGCAATGATCGCGCGGTGCTCGTTGATCGCGCATTCCGACGAATGCGGGCGGCTGTAGAGCGATAGCGTCAGGCAGCAGCGATAGGCGACCTCGCTGACATAGCGCACCAGGATCGGGCTGTTCGTCATGTTGGCGAGCAGGATGTGGAATTCCGTCGCGAGGCGAATCGAGACCGCATCCACGCCGTCGCGGGCGCGGTCCTCGGCATCGACATGGGCGTTCAGCTCGGCAATCTGGGCCTTGGTGAGTTTGCCGGCGAGCTGGCGCACTACCAGCCGCTCGAGCTCGATCCGGATATCAAAGGCATCGCGCGCTTCCTGCCAGCTCGGCGTCGCCACTACCGCAATGCGATTGCGGCGAAGCTCGACGAGACCTTCGGCGGCCAATTGGCCCAGCGCGTGGCGGGCGATGGTGCGGCTGACGCCGAACCTCTCTCCTAGGGAATCCTCCGGCAGTTTCGCCCCCGGCGCCAGCGCCTGCTCGATGATGGCGCGGCGAAGCGCGCGGCAGATCAGCCCGACCTTGTCGGACGGTTCGGCGGTCTTGCTGGCGGGGCGGGGCGCCATCGGCGAATCCTTAGAGGACGTGCTGCGAATGGCGCCTCTTATCACAATTGCCGACCAATTGTGCGCCTCAATTGCATGCAGTTTGAGGGCGGAATTGCACAAAAGGAATCCGCTGGATTGGGCGGCAGATCGCAGGACCATTGATTTCAAAGGCGAGTTTCGCTGGCATCCGGCTTGCATGCACTTCCAGCCATGATGCGCATGCAGCCACACTCCGAATTCGCCGGCTCACCCGTTTCGGCGGCCGCCGCCCCGATCGCCATCGAACTATCGGAAACCTCCGTCACCTTCGGCCGCGGCGCCCGGGCGGTGCCGGCGCTGTCCACCACGACCTTGCGGATCGCCGACGGCGAGTTCGTCGCGCTGGTCGGCCCCTCCGGCTGCGGCAAGTCGACCATCCTGCGGCTGGTCAGCGGCCTGGTGCAACCGTCGTCGGGCGTGGTCATCGTCGGCGGTCGGGAAGTTGCGGCGCGCGCCATGCGCGTCGGCATGGCGTTCCAGAACCCGACCATGCTGCCGTGGATGTCGATCGAGCGGAACATCATGCTGCCGCTCAAGATCGTCGAGCCGTTCCGCTCGCAATTCCGCAAGCTGCGCAAGACCGAATTCCGCGACAAGGCCAACGCGCTTCTTGAGCAGGTCGGCCTCAAGGGGTTCGGCAACCGCTACCCCTGGCAACTCTCCGGCGGCATGCTCCAGCGCGCCAATCTCTGCCGCGCGCTGATCCACGAGCCGCGCATGCTCTTGCTGGATGAGCCCTTCGGCGCGCTCGACCAGTTCACGCGGGAAGAACTGTGGTCGATCCTGCAGGAGCTCTGGATCGCCCACAAGCCGACCGTGCTGCTGGTGACGCACGATCTGCGCGAGGCGGCGTTCCTCGGCAGCCGCATCTGCGTGATGAGCGCGCGCCCCGGCCGCATCCTCGACGACAGCCGCGTCGATTTCGTTCGGCCGCGCACGGTGGCGATGACCTTCGAGCCGGATTTCGTCGCGCTGAACCAGAAGCTGCGCGCCTTCATCGTCGACGCGAGAGGCGCGGCAACCAAGGGGACGGCCTGAGATGTCCGAGTTCGATTATCGCCAGAAGGTCTGGTCGGCGGGGCTGATCGTCCTGTTCTTCGTCGCCTGGGAATTGTTCTGCCTGATGACAGGGATGTCCGACCTGGTGCTGCCGCGGCCGTCGCAGGTGTTCGTCACGCTGTTCGAGAAATTCCCGATCCTGTGGCCGCATATCCTGCAGACGCTGGCGACGACGATGATCGGCTTCGTGCTTGGCGTGGGCCTCGGCGTCGTGCTCGGCGCCATCATCGGCGTTTCCAAGACCGCGTATGACACAGCCTATCCGCTTCTCGTCGGCTTCTCCTCGATTCCGAAGGTCGCTGTCGTGCCGATCTTCGTGCTGTGGTTCGGCTCCGGCACGGTGCCGGCGGTTTTGACCGCGCTCTCGATCTGCTTCTTTCCGATCGTGGTCAACATCGCGACGGGCCTCGCCACCACCGAACCCGAACTGGAAGACGTGCTGAAGGCGTTAGGGGCCAGCAAGCTCGACATTCTCTGGAACGTCGGGCTGCCGCGCACCATGCCGTTCTTCTTTGCTTCCCTGAAGGTTGCGGTTTCCTACGCCTTTGTCGGCGCGGTGCTGTCGGAGACTGTCGCCTCGAACCGCGGCATCGGCAACGTCATGATGACCGCGTCCTCGAATTTCAACGTGCCGCTGGTGTTTGCCGGCCTGTTTGTGCTCGCCGGCCTCGGCGTCGCGCTCTACGTCATCTTCTCGTTGATCGAGGGACGCGTCACCGGCTGGGCCACCCGCAAGAACGACGTGATCACGACATGAACCAGGATTCCGTCAACCGCCATCCAACCCTTATCGAGGAGATCGCCATGTTAGCCAGAGTAACCGCCGCGCTGCTGGGAGTTGCCCTGTTCGCCGGCACCGCCAGCGCGCAGGAGACGACGATCAAGTTCACTCTGGGCTGGAAGACGCAGGGGTCGGACGCCGCATTCTTCTATGCCAAGGACCACGGCTTCTTCAAAGAGGAAGGCCTCAACGTCGTGATCGACCAGGGCGAGGGCTCCGGCGCGACAGTGACGCGCATCATGTCCGGCGCCTATGACGCCGGCTTCGGCGATGTCAACGCCATCATCCAGAACGCCTCGACCAAGCCGCAGGAAGCGCCTGTGATGGTCTACCAGATCTGGAACCAGCCCCCATTTGCGATCGTCACCAAGAAGACCAGCGGCATCAACACCATCAAGGATTTCGAGGGCCGCACGCTCGGCGGCGCGCAGGGCACGCCGACCACGCGGCTGTTGCCGGTGTTTGCCAACAAGAACAAGCTGGAAGGCGAGAAGATCAAGATCTCCAACATGGCGCCGAACCTGCAGGAGCCGATGCTGATCAAGGGCGATATCGACGCGGCGCTGGTGTTCAACATCACGAGCTATTTCAACCTGGTGCTGAACCGTCAGGATCCGGACAAGGACTACAAATGGTTCTCGTTCGGCGATTACGGCCTCGACCTCTATTCCAACGGCCTAATGGTGTCACGCAAGCTGCTCGCGTCCAATCCGAAAGCCGTCGCCGGCCTCGTCCGCGCCGTCAACAAGGCAATGATCGCGATCGCCAAGGACCAGAACGCGGGCATGAAGTCGGCCGTGAACTACGACAATCTCATCAACGTCGATGTCGAGAAGCGGCGCCTGCAGTTTTCCTTCGACAAGCTGATCGTCTCGCCCGAGATGAAGGAGATCGGCGTCGGCGACGTCAAGGACGACCGCATGGCCCGCGCCATCGGCATCATCGTCGAAGGCTACCAGCTCGCCCGCGCGCCTGCGCCGTCGGAGATTTTCTCGCGCGAATTTTTGCCGCCGCGCGCGGAAAGGGAGCTGGTGTATACAGCGAATTGACGCTTGGTGTATCCATTCGTCATTGCGAGCCAACGGGTCGGCGCGAAGCGCCGCCCGATGACAGGCTTCGCGAAGCAATCCATGCCTCTGCACGGGGATAGATGGATTGCTTCGTTTCGCTCCTCGCAATGACGGAGTGCGACTATGATGATGGACGTTCCGGCACACAGCCTGTTCTCCGGCCCGGATCGCGGCTTGCTCAATGACGTCGTGCTGCGGCACGACAACGGGCTCATCACCCACATTTCCGAGGGGGCGCGACCAACAATCGGTCCGCGCACTCTCATCCTTCCCGCCTTCGTCAACGCCCACGACCATGCCCGCCCGGCCGCCTCGTCCTTCGGCGCGCTCGGCATGCCCTTGGAAAGCTGGATCCTCCGTTCCGCGCTCGGCACGCCGGTCGATCCCTACCTGACTGCGGCCTCGGCATTGGCGCGCTCGGCGCGGGCCGGTTGCGCGGCGATGATGATCCATTACACCCGGCCGAGCGGGGCGATGCCGCTGGTCGAGGAAGCAAAAGCCATCGCGCGGGCAGCGTCTGATGTCGGCATCCGCATCGCCTTTGCGCTCGCCGTCCGCGACCAGAATCCGGTGGTGTATGGCGATAGCGAGCCGGTGCTCTCGGAACTCGCGGGCGATGATCGCAAGACGATCGAAGACCTGTTCGTCCGCGCGCCGATGGCGCCAAAGGCCTATATCGAACTGACCGACGCCATCGCCTCTGAGATCGCCGGGCCAAAGATCGATGTGCAACTCGGCCCGGCCGGCGTGCAATGGTGCTCAAAGCCGCTGCTGGAGGCGGTGGCTGAAAATTCGGCGCTGACCGGCCGGCGCATTCACATGCATCTCCTGGAAACTATCTATCAGCGCGCCTGGGCCGACCAGCATTTTCCCGGTGGCGTCGTCCGCTACCTCCGCGACATCGGCTTCCTGTCGGAGCGGCTGACGCTGGCGCATTGCATCCATGCCCGTCCCGACGAAATCGAGATGATCGCAGCGTCAGGCGCGCGCATCGTCACCAATTTCAGTTCCAATTTGCACCTGCGCTCCGGCCTTGCCCCGATCGCCGCGGCGCACCGATGCGGCTGCGCCATTGCGGTCGGGGTCGACGGGCTGGCGCTGGACGAGGATGACGACGTGCTGCGCGAGATGCGGCTGGTGCAGATGATGCACGGCGGCCTCGGCTTTGAGCGAACCTGGACCGCGTCCGAATTCCTGGCGCTCGCGATCGCCAACGGCCGCAAGGCGACGGGTGCCCCCGGAACCGGCGCGCTCCTATCAGGCGCACCGGCCGATTTCGTCACCCTCGATCTCGACCGGCTCGACCGCGACCGCATCATGCCGGTCGATCCGATCGATCTCCTGTTCGCGCGCGGCAACGCCTCGCTGCTGCGCGACGTGGTGGTGGGCGGCCGAAAGATCGTCAGCGATGGCCGCTGCACCGGCGTCGATCTTCCTGACATCGAGCAGGAACTTCGCGGCATCTACCGCGCCAGCGCCGGCAAGCTCTCCGGCTTTCAGCGCGCCTGGCCACAGCTGTCGGCCTCGCTGCAGCGCTGGTTCGAAACCCACCTGGATTGCCGCTAGGCCATCGCGCCTTCAGGCGAAGCATTCCCCTGGAGCCGGGAGCGAACACCCGCGCGCGCATACTTTCAGTGATTTCCGTTTTGCGGAACAAAATTCCACTTGCATCGGATTTCGCGCAAGGTTGTCATGTTCACCAACAAGAATCTGAATTGACAGCGATTTTGCGCCGGAGAATTCGGATCGCGAACGCGAGGGGCACCGGGAACGTCCATGTCTTTCCACAAGCTGCTGATCGCCAACCGCGGCGAGATCGCCATCCGCATCGCGCGTGCAGCAGGCGACGCCGGGCTCGCCACGGTGGCGATCCATTCCGCCGCCGACGCGCAATCGCTGCACATCCGCGCCGCCGACTCGGCCTGCGAAATCCCCGGGCGCGGCGCGCGGGCGTATCTCGATATCGAGGCGGTGATTGCGGCCGCCAAGGCGACCGAGTGCGACGCGGTGCACCCGGGCTATGGTTTCCTCAGCGAGAATGCCGCGCTCGCCCGGCGCTGCATCGAGGAAAGCATCGTCTTCGTCGGGCCGTCGCCGGATGCGCTCGACCTGTTCGGCGACAAGGCGCGGGCCAAGGCGCTGGCCAGGCAATGCGGCGTTCCCGTCATCGAGGGCACCAGCGGGCCGACCAGCCTGGAGGAGGCCAAAACCTTCCTGCAATCGTTGGGTCCGGGCGGCGCCGTCATGATCAAGGCGATCGCCGGCGGCGGCGGCCGCGGCATGCGCATCGTCGATGACGTGGAGCGGCTGGAAGAGGCCTATGCGCGCTGCCAGTCCGAGGCCAACGCCGCCTTCGGCAGCGACGGCGTCTATGTCGAGCGTCTCATCCGCAATGCCCGCCATATCGAGGTGCAGATCATCTGCGACCACCACGGCGCGATCAGCCATCTGTGGGAGCGTGAATGCACCATCCAGCGTCGTAACCAGAAACTCATCGAGGTCGCGCCAAGCCCATCGCTGAACGATGCGCTGCGCACGCGCATCATCGACGCCGCCAAGGACCTCGCGGCTGCCGCCAACTACGACAATCTCGGCACCTTCGAATTCCTCGTCGACAACGACGCCCGGGGAAGCGACAAGGCGTTCGCCTTCATCGAGGCCAATCCGCGGCTGCAGGTCGAGCATACCGTGACCGAGGAGGTGCTTGGCCTCGATCTCGTGCAGTCGCAGCTTGCGGTCGCGGCCGGGGCCACGCTCGGTTCGCTCGGCTTGGCCCAGGGCTACATCCCGCGGCCGCGCGGTTTTGCGATGCAGCTCCGCGTCAACATGGAGGTGATGGACGAAACCGGCGGGACGAAACCCACCGGCGGGACGCTGGCCGTATTCGACCTGCCGTCCGGACCGGGCGTTCGTGTCGACACGTTCGGTTACTCAGGCTACCGGACCAGCACAGCCTTTGACTCGCTGCTCGCAAAAGTCATCGTGCATTCGCCGGGCGGCAACTGGACCGACGTCGTGCACAAGGCCACGCGCACGCTGCGCGAGTTCCGGATCGACGGCGTCGCCACCAACATCCCCTTCCTCGCGGCGATTTTGGCGCATCCGGATTTTGCCGAGAACCGTCTCAGCACCGGCTTCATCGACAAGCACGTCGCGTCCCTGGTTGGCGAGGCCAACTCGACGGCGGAGACGGAACTGGTCGAATCCGGCAGCGCCGCCGATGACGAGACGCTCGCGGCCGCCGTCGTGGCGTCGGCAACCGGCCCGGCGGGTTCGGTCGCGGTGCCGGCGCCGCTGCAAGGCACCATCGTCGCGATCGACGTCGAGGAGGGAGACCTCGTTCGCCCCGGCCAGCAGATCGCCGTGCTCGAATCCATGAAGATGGAGCATCTGGTCACGGCGCCGCATGGCGGCCGGGTGTTGCAGATCGCAGCCGGCTCCGGCATGACGCTGATGCAGGACGAGGCGATCCTCTATCTCGAACCGGCCGAACTCGACGCCCATGATATCGCCGAGGATGAGGACGTCGATCTCGATCACATCCGTCCTGATCTGGCCGAACTGATCGAGCGTCGCGCCATCACGCTGGACGAGAACCGTCCGGCGTCGGTCGAACGCCGCCGCAAGACCGACCAGCGCACGGCGCGCGAAAACGTCGCCCATCTCGTCGATGAAGGATCCTTTGTCGAATACGGATCGCTCGCCATCGCCGCGCAACGTCGCCGCCGCACGGTCGACGATCTCATACGCAACACACCGGCCGACGGCCTGATCTCCGGCGTCGCCACCGTGAACGCTGAAAAATTCGGCGCGGATGCCGCCCGCTGCATGGTGATCGCCTACGACTACACCGTGCTCGCCGGCACGCAGGGACATATGAACCACAAGAAGATCGACCGCATGCTGAGCCTTGCCGAGCAATGGCGGTTGCCGCTGGTGTTTTACGCCGAAGGCGGCGGCGGCCGTCCCGGCGACACCGACCGGCTCGGCATGACCGGTCTCGACGGCCCATCCTTCGTGCAGTTCGCAAAACTCTCAGGATTGGTGCCGGTGATCGGCGTCGTCTCCGGCTACTGCTTCGCCGGCAACGCCGCGATGCTCGGCTGCTGCGATGTCATCATCGCCACGAACAACACATCGATCGGCATGGGGGGACCTGCGATGATCGAGGGCGGCGGCCTCGGCGTCTATCACCCGGCGGAAGTAGGGCCCGTGTCGTTCCAGTCGCCGAACGGCGTCATCGACATCCTGGTCGAGGACGAGGCGGAAGCGACGAGCGCCGCGCAAAAGTACCTGTCGTACTTCCAGGGAGCGATCGCCGACTGGAAGGCGCCGGACCAGCGCCTGTTGCGCCGGGCGATCCCGGAAAACCGCCTGCGTGTCTACGACATCCGCAATGTCATCGATCTCCTCGCCGATGAAGGCTCGGTCCTGGAGATCCGCCGGGATTTCGGCGTCGGCATGATCACCGCCTTCATCCGCATCGAAGGCAAACCGTTCGGCCTGATCGCCAACAATCCAAAGCATCTCGGCGGCGCGATCGATGCGCCGGCCGGCGACAAGGCCGCGCGCTTCATGCAGCTTTGCGACGCCTTTGACATCCCGATCGTCTCGCTGTGCGACACGCCGGGCTTCATGGTCGGGCCCGAAGCGGAAAAGACCGCGATCGTGCGCCATGTCGCGCGCATGTTCGTGACCGGCGCCAGCCTCACCGTGCCGCTGTTCGGCATCGTCCTGCGCAAGGGCTATGGTCTCGGCGCGCAATCCATGATCGGCGGCGGCTTCCACGCCTCCTTCTTCACGGTGGCCTGGCCGACCGGCGAATTCGGCGGCATGGGCCTGGAGGGCTATGTCCGGCTCGGCTTCCGCAAGGAGATGGAAGCGATCGAGGATCCGGCCGAGCGCGAGGACTACTACAAGTCCAAGGTCGCCGAGCTCTACGCCAACGGCAAGGCGGTCTCGATCGCCTCGGTGCTGGAGATCGACGAGGTGATCGATCCCGCCGACACCCGGCAGTGGATCATGGCGGGCCTGCGCTCGGTGCCGAAGCCGGAAGCGCGCACGACCAAGAAACGGCCGTGCATCGATGCGTGGTAGTTTCTCCCCGTCATTGCGAGGAGCAAAGCGACGAAGCAATCCACGCGTCCGCGAGTGCGGAGGGATGGATTGCTTCGCTTCGCTCGCAATGACGATGTGGAGGCAGCAAAGATCGTAGGATGGGTAGAGCGAAGTCGCGTAGGTGGGCAAAGGCGCGATAGCGCCGTGCCCACCATCCATCGAACGCGATTCGCGATGGTGGGGACGCTTCGCTTCGCCCAATCCTACGGGTACCGACATCTGTGATCTCGTGTGTGACTGCCCGACAGGCAAATCAAAAAACTTGTCCAGCCCCTTGCTCAAAAATATTCTGCTTTCGTTCTCACCCAAATCAGTTGCATAACTCCGCCCGTCTCGCGGCAAGATGAGGGGCGTTGGCCATCGTCACGAACGCGCGGTGAGATGCGATGGACACGAGAGCCATGACCGACGTGCGTGGCTGTTGTGTACGGCGAAGTCGTGTGGTTCGGACGCCGCGGTGCTGGCGTTAAGTTCTTAAGAAGCGAAGCTTCTCAGGGATGACGGAGGCAAAAGAGCCGTTCTCCGGGGAGAGCACGAAATAAGCCGTAAAGCCATTGCGCAGGGAAGGCCGGAGTGTTTCCGCTGTACCTGTATGCTCGTGTGCGTTTTTCCTTATGCGCAACGGCACACGAGACCTCGGGTGCAGCAAGCACCCGGTCTTCCCTGCGCCCTCTGCATCGAGGGCAGGAAAGAAGATACAAACCTCGGGCGATCAGCGTCGCGAGACCGCGAAACTATATCCACGTCATTGCGAGCGCAGCGAAGCAATCCATCTCGCGGCGTAACGGAAGAATAGATTGCTTCGCTGCGCTCGCAATGACGGGGGACGGAGCGGCGCTTCGCCGAGTCAGCCAAAATGCTACCCCAACCGCAACTCCTCATACCCCTTCGCCGCCACCTCATCGCACCTTGCGCGATACGCCGGTGCGCTGCCGCTGTAGCGGGCGACGATGCGGGTCTGCTTGCCTTCGACGTTGGAATTGATGCCGGTCATCCACGAATTGACCTCGTTGGACAGCAATCCCTCGCCGAGCGCCTTGACGTGATCGGTCCAGGATTTCACGCCCTCGGGCGTCGCCTCCAGCCGGGTCAGCCCCTTCTCCATCGCGAACAGGATCAGCCCGGTCACCCAGTCGACACTGTATTCGATGCTGCGCGGGATATTGCCGAGCGCGGTGTGCGGTCCCATCAGCATCAGCATGTTCGGAAACTCATGCACCATGATGCCGAGATAGGTTTCAGGTCCGCGCCTCCACTTGTCCTTCAGCCGCACCCCGCTGCTTCCGCGAAAATCGATCTTGTCGAAACTGCCGGTGATGGCGTCGAAGCCGGTCGCATAGATGATGATGTCGAATTCGTATTCGCGGTCGCTGGTCTTGATCCCCTTGGACGTAATCCGCTCGATCGGCGTTTCGTTGATGTCGACCAGCTCGACATTGTCCTGGTTATAGACCTCGTAATAGAAGGTCTCGAGCGGCAGCCGGCGGGTGCCGAAACCGTGATTTTTCGGGATCAGCCTTTCAGCCACCGCCTGGTTCTTCACGCGCTGGCGGATCTTGCGCGCGACGAAATCGGAGATCGTGGCATTCGCCTTGCGGTCGATCAATATGTCCTTGAAATTGCCCTGCCAGATGCCGAAGCCGCGCTCGCCGTAGAGCTTTTCGTAAAATGCCTCGCGCTCCTCGTCCGACACCTCGAACGCGCCGCGTGTATCAGGCGTATGCAGGAAGCAGGCGAAGGTCTCCTTGCAACGGGCGAAGATCTCGGGATAGCCCGCCTTGATTTTCGCCTGCGTCTCGGCGTCGATCTCGCCGTTGTGCAGCGGCGCGCACCAGTTTGGCGTGCGCTGGAACACGGTGAGATGGCCGACCTGTCCGGCAATGGTCTGGATGGTCTGCACGCCGGTAGCGCCGGTGCCGATCACGGCGACGCGCTTCCCGGCGAAATCCACCGGCTGCTTCGGCCACCGCGCGGTGTGGAAGGAGGCACCCTTGAAATCGTCGCGGCCCTCGATCCGTGGCAGCGTCGGCGCGGACAGCGGCCCGATCGCCGTGATCAGGAAACGCGTGCTGTGCTCAGCGCCATCCTCCAGCGTGATCGTCCACGTCCGCGTTTCCTCATCATAGACCGCGGCCGTCACCCGGCTGCGAAACTGGATATCGCGGCGCAGGTCGAACTTGTCGGCGACATAGTTGAGATAACGCAGCGTTTCCGGCTGGCCCGCAAAATGCTCCGACCATTCCCATTCCTCCAGCAGCTCCTTCGAAAACGAGTAGCCGTAGGAATAGCTTTCGGAGTCGAAGCGCGCGCCGGGATAGCGGTTCCAGTACCAGGTGCCGCCGACGTCGGTGCCCGCCTCGAACACCCGCACATGCAAGCCTCGTTCGCGCAAGCGGTAGAGCTGGTAAAGCCCCGACATGCCCGCACCGATGATGATGGCGTCGAAATCCGAAATCGGCGTCGCTCCCGCGTTTATCGTTTGCGCCAAGGCTATCCGCTCTCGCAGCCGTGGACAAACCCCGCATGGACGCGTGGCAGGGTTGCAGGTTTGCCGCCAGCCTGCGCCCTTCGGCTTTACTCGCGACCGCATCTACCCCTATCGTCAGGGTACCGAGCGCCCGGCAAGCGGCGACGGCAGGAGGGGAGGGAAACGATGGCTGAGGCGCTGCGTAAGCTGGCCTCGATCGATGTCAGCGATCCCCATCTCTATCAGGACGATATTTGGCGTCCGCTGTTCGCTCAACTGCGCCTTGACGATCCCGTGCATTATTGCGAGGCGTCGGCGTACGGGCCTTACTGGTCGGTGACGCGTTACGATGACATTTTTGCGGTCGAGCTCGATCATGAGAATTATTCGTCGAGTTCGGAGCTCGGCGGTATTCAGGTGGCCGACCAGCCCAAAGGGCGCGAGATCTCCAATTTCATCCGGATGGATCCGCCCGGTCACACCGCGCAGCGACGCACCGTCGCGCCGATCGTGGCGCCGTCCAACCTCGCCAATTTCGAGCCGCTGATCCGCAAGCGTACTTCCGACGTGCTGGACGCGCTGCCGCGCAACGAGACATTCGACTGGGTCGAGCGGGTCTCGACCGATCTCACCAACATGATGCTGGCGACGCTGTTCGATTTTCCCTGGCAAGATCGCATGAAGCTGACCTGGTGGTCGGATGTCGCAATCGCCAATGTCGATTCGCCTGATGCCGTGGTGCATTCGGAAGCCGAGCGTTACGATGAACTGGCCAGGATGGGCGAGTACTTCCGAAAATTGTGGGATGCGCGTGCGAATGCGCCGCCGACCTTCGACCTGATCTCGATGTTGGCGCATTCCGAGGCGACGCGTCATCTGCAGCCGCGCGAGTTCATCGGCACGATGGCGCTTCTGATCGTCGGCGGCAATGATACCACCCGGAATTCCATGAGCGGCGGCTTGATAGCCCTGGTGGAAAACCCTGAAGAGTTCGAACTGGTCCGCGCACGGCGCGACTTGATCCCGAACCTCGTCTCCGAAATCATCCGCTACCACACGCCGGTGCTGCACATGCGCCGCACGGCGCGCAATGATGTCGAACTCGCCGGTCGCCGCATCGCCAGGGGCGACAAGGTGGTGATGTGGTACATCTCCGGCAATCGCGACGAGAGCAAGATCGACCGCGCCGACGAATTCATCATCGACCGCGCCAAGCCACGGCAGCATCTTTCCTTCGGCGCCGGCATCCACCGCTGCGTCGGCGACCGCTTGGCCGAGCAGCAGATACGCATTCTCTGGGAGGAAATATTGGCAAGAGACCTTCGTTTTGAAATCATGAGCCCGCCGCAACGCCTCTACTCAAACTTCATCCGCGGCATCCGCTCGCTTCCGGTGAGGATTGTAAGCTAGCTCGTCATTCCGGGGCGATGCGTCAGCATCGAACTATGGTGCGCAATTGCGCACCTGAGAATCTCGAGGTTCCGGGTTCATCGCTACGCGATGCCCCGGAACGACAGGAGAGAGATTTAAGGACCAAGAATGAACAAGAACGATCCCGTTGACGTCCTCATCATCGGCGCCGGCGCATCCGGTGCGGCGGTGGCGTGGAGTTTGGCCGAAACGAAAATGCATATCCTCTGTCTCGACCAGGGCGGCTGGATGAAGCCGTCGGAATATCCGAGCACCGGGCGCGACTGGGAGGCAAAATTCTACGGCGAGTGGTCAACCAGCCCGAACATCCGCGGCCGGCCCGAGGACTATCCGATCAACGACGACAACTCGCCGATCAAGGTCGTGAACTTCAACGGCGTCGGCGGCTCGACGGTGATGTACACCGCGCATTGGCCGCGGCTGCACCCGTCCGATTTCAAGGTGCAGACGCTCGACGGCGTCGCTGACGACTGGCCGATCGATTACGACGCACTCACCCCGTTCTTCGAAGAGAACGACCGGATGATGGGCGTCTCGGGTCTGTCGGGCGATCCGTTGTCGCCGCTGACGCACCCGCCGATGCCGCCGCAGCCGCTCGGGCTCTCCGGTCCGTTGATCGGCAAGGCCATGAACAAGCTTGGCTGGCACTGGTGGCCATCGGATACGACGGTCGCGACGATGGATTACGAGGGCAGGGCGCGGTGCATCAATCTCGGCCATTGCACGCCGGCCTGCGCGCAAGGCGCAAAGGCCTCGACCGACATCACCTATTGGCCGCAGGCGATCCGCGCCGGCGTCGAGCTGAAGACGCATTGCCGCGTGCGCGAGATCCTGACCAATGAGCATGGCATGGCCTCCGGCGTCGTCTACTACGACCAGGATGGCATCGAGCAGTTCCAGCCCGCCGAGGTCGTCATCATCGCCTGCAACGGCGTCGGCACGCCGCGGCTGCTCTTGAACTCGGTCTCCGGCCGCTTCCCGAATGGGCTGGCGAATTCATCCGGCCTGGTCGGCAAGAACCTGATGTTCCATCCCTATGCGCAGATCTACGGCTACGTGAAGGAGCCGACCGACAGCAACCGCGCGCCGCCGACTTGCCTGTGGAGCAAGCAGTTCTACGACACTGACCTGTCGCGCGGCTTCGTCCGCGGCTACGGCATCCAGTTCGTCCGCGGCGCAGGGCCGGTGTTCGAGGCCGTGGCGAGCGAGCAAAAAGGGATTCTGCCGTGGGGCGCGGATCATCACCGCGTGTTCCGCAAGCTCAACGGCCATCGGCTCGGGGTCTCCGCGATTTGCGAGGATCTGCCCGAGGAGCACAACCGCGTCACGCTCGATCCGGTGCTGAAGGACAGCCACGGTATCCCGGCGCCGAAGATCGATTACACGATCAGCGAGAACAGCCGGAAGATGATGGAGCATGGGCTGGCGCGCGGCCGGGAGATTCTCGAAATCGCCGGCGCCACCGACATCTGCATCAACAATCCGATTCCCTGGGGCGGCTGGCATCTGCTCGGCACCGCGCGAATGGGCAACGACCCTGCGCGCTCCGTGGTCAACGAATGGGGCCGCTCGCATGACGTGAAAAATCTCTTCATCGTCGACGGCAGCGTGTTCGTCACCTCGGGTGGCGTCAACCCGACCTCGACCATCCAGGCGATCGCGCTCTACATCGCCGACCAGATGAAGCAACGCCTTGCCAACCTCTTCGACTGAGAACGACATGTCCGTAAGCATTGAATTGACCTCAACCCAACGCGACGATCTTCGCACCGTCGCTGCGATGATCATTCCCGCCAGCGACGAATACAAGGTGCCCGGCGCCGACGATCCCGCGATTCAGTCCGACATGCTGGCGACGCTAGGCCGCGACACCGCGCTGGTCGCGCGGGCGCTCGATCATATCGCGCGTCTCGCAGGCCAACCGCTCGCCGAACTCGACACGGCCAAACGCGATGCCGTCGCGACCGAGTTCCGCGCTACTGGCGGTGCCGCGGCGGCGACGCTCGTCCGCGTCGTCCTGCAATGCTACTACCGCGACGACCGCGTGCTGCGCTCGCTCGGACTCGAACTGCGCGCCCCATTCCCGAAGGGCTACACGCTGGAGCATGGCGACTGGGCGCTGCTCGATCCCGTCAAGGCGCGCGCGGGGAAGCTGAGGCGGGCCTAGCAGGCCAGCCCTGCGCCCATCGCAGGCACCTTGCGCAAGCGGTTCCCGGCCACCATCTGAGGAAGCCGAAGGAATCTCGCCATGTTGGATTTTACCTCAAATATCGCCGATGACGAGCTGTCATCGCGAACGGCCGAGTCTGCCCAGGATAACGACCGGGCTCTGCTCGATGCCTATTCCAATGCCGTCATCGACGTCACCGAACGCGTCGGTCCCGCGGTCGTGCGTGTCGAAACCGGGCCGAAGGTACGCAGTGCGCGCGAGCGCGGCGGGCTTGGTTCGGGCATCGTCATCTCGCCCGATGGTCTCGTGCTGACCAACAGCCACGTGGTCGGGTCGGCGAAAGAGATCCGTCTGCGCGACACTGAAGGCTTCGTCACCGACGCGCACGTGCTCGGCGTCGATCCCGACACTGATCTGGCGCTGTTGCGCGCCGATGGCGCGCGCGATCTGCGCTATGCCTCGCTCGGCAATTCCAAGAGCCTGCGCCGCGGCCAGCTCGTGGTCGCGATCGGCAATCCGCTTGGGTTCGAATCGACGGTGACCGCCGGCGTGGTTTCCGCGCTCGGCCGCTCGATCCGCTCGGTGAGCGGGCGGACCATCGAGGACGTGATCCAGACCGATGCCGCGCTCAATCCCGGCAATTCCGGCGGGCCGCTGGTGTCGTCGGCATCTGAGGTGATCGGCATCAACACTGCGATCATCAGCGGCGCGCAGGGCATCTGCTTTGCGGTCGCCAGCAACACCGCGCAGTTCGTGCTGTCGGAGATCATCCGCCACGGCTATGTCCGCCGCGCCTATATCGGCGTCGCTGGCCAGACCGCGCCGATTCCGCGGCGCCATGCGGTGGTCGCCGGCGTCGACAACAAGATGGGCGCGCTGCTGGCGCAGATCGAGCCGGACAGCCCGGCGGCAAAAGCCGGCCTGTTGCCGGGCGATGTCGTGATCAGGTTGGACGGCGTCGAGATCAACGGCGTCGACGATCTGATCCGCGCCCTCGACCGCGACCGCATCGGCCGCACGCTGGCAATGGACGTGCTGCGGATGGGCCGCCTGCGTGCTGTCGACATTCATCCGGTGGAGCGGAAGCCGGCGGCGAGGCAGTAACGACTGCGACGCCGAGCACTGCTCACCCTCTCCCCTTGTGGGAGAGGGTGGATCGAATGAGCGAAGCTCATTCGAGACGGGTGAGGGGTTCTCTCCGCGAATGCAGGACCCCTCATCCGGCGCGGATTGCATCCGCGCCACCTTCTCCCACAAGCAAGGGGAAAAGGGAAGAAGAAGCATGCTACTGTTGCAACGCCGCCAGCAACTCGTCGGGCGCTTCGGCCATGATCATGTGGCCGGCGCCGGGAACGACGACGGTGCGCGAATTCGGCGTCGCCGCTGCAAGAGTCTTGCCGGCCCTCGCTGGCGTCATCATGTCGCACTCGCCGAGAATGAAGGTCGCGGGCACCTTGACCTGCGCAGCGGCCGCGAGCGCATTCTGATAGGTGTTGCAGGCGTTGAGATCGCTGTACAGCACGCCCGGCCGCGTCTGCTGCAGCACGCGCTGCGCGCCCTGATGCATCCACAGTCCCGGCGCGAGGCTGCCGCCGAGTTCGGCCTTGAAGCCGAGGCCCCAGATCGAGACCATGTCGATGGCATCGGGATTGTTGACCTCGGCGGCTTTGAGCAGGTCGGGGCCGACGGTCATTGTGGCGGCGGTACCTATCAAACTGAGCCCGGAAACCTTGTCGGGATGCCGCGCGGATGTCTCCAGCGCGATCAGCGATCCCATCGAGTGACCGATCAGCTTCGCCTTCGGCGCACCGGCCGCATCGAGCAGCGCGGCGGTCCAGTCCGCCATGTCGGCAATCGTCGGCAGCGGGCTGCCGCCCGAGCGGCCGTGCCCCGGCAGATCCGGCGCCAGCACGGAATAGCCGTGATGCGCGAACCAGCGGCTGTGCAGCGCCCAGGTCGAATGATCAAAACCGGCGCCGTGCAGCATTACCACCGCGGGCAGCGACGGATCGAACGGACGGCCCCCGGTCGCAACGAAGACATCAGCACCATTCACGGACAACTGCATGGCTTAAACCTTCTGCGATGCGCGAAGCGCCTGGCCGAGATCGTCGATGATGTCGGAGACGGTTTCGATACCGACCGACAGCCGCACCAGCTCCTCGCCAATGCCTGCGGCCTTGAGTTGCGCGGCGTCCATCTGCTGATGCGTGGTGCTGGCGGGATGAATGACCAGCGTCTTGGCGTCGCCGACATTGGCGAGGTGGCTGATCATCCGTAAGGACTCGATGAATTTTTTGCCCGCTGCGCGCCCGCCCTTGATGCCGAAAGAGACGATCGACCCCGCGCCGCGCGGCAGCAGCCGCTTCGCAAGCTGATGATCGGGATGATTTTCCAGCGCCGGATGCAGCACCCAGTCGACCGCCTTGTTGGCGGTCAGCGCCTCAAGCACCGCGAGCGTATTGCTCATGTGGCGCTCCATGCGAACGCCGAGTGTCTCCACACCCTGGAGCAGTTGGAATGCGTTGGTCGGCGACAGGCAGGCGCCGAAGTCGCGCAGGCCTTCGGTTCGGGCGCGCATGATGAAGGCGGCCTGGCCGAACTGTTCGTCGAAGACGATGCCGTGATAGCCGGCATAGGGTTCGGTGAGCTGCGGGAATTTGCCGGAGGCGTGCCAGTCGAACCGTCCGCCATCGACAATGACGCCGCCGATCGCAATGCCGTGGCCGCCGATCCACTTGGTCGCCGAGTTCATCACGATATCGGCGCCGAGCTCGATCGGGCGGCTGAGGAATGGCGTCGCAAAGGTGTTGTCGATCAGAAGCGGAATCTTCGCGTCATGTGCGATCTGCGCGACATCAGGAATATCTAGCACTTCCATCCCGGGATTGCCGATGGTCTCGCCGATCACGAGCCGCGTGTTCGGCCTGATCGCGGCGCGGAATTCATCAAGCGCACGCGGCTTGACGAACGTCGTCGTGATGCCGAAGCGCGGCAGCGTGTGGGCCAAGAGGTTGATCGTGCCGCCGTAGAGCGAAGAGGAGGCGACGATGTGGTCGCCGGCGTTGAGGATCGTTGCGATCGCCAGATGCAGTGCGGCCATGCCGCTCGCCGTGCAGATCGCGCCGACGCCGGCTTCCAGCGCGGCGAGCCGCTCCTCGAGCACCGCCGTCGTTGGATTGGAAATGCGCGTGTAGATGTGGCCGGCGCGCTCGAGATTGAACAGCGCCGCGGCATGGTCGGAATCCTGGAACACGTAGGACGTGGTCTGGTAGATCGGAACGGCGCGGGCGCCGGTGGCGGGATCCGGGCGCTGGCCGGCATGCAGGCTCAGGGTTTCAAAGGCAGGCGGCTTGGGTGCGGGCATGCGAGGCTCGTCAGATCAATGGGTGGCGGGAAAGTATTTGATAGCTCAGACGTGCACGGCGGTGCGGACGCGCCCGGCATTACCGAACACGCGCAAGTAACGCTCGATCTCGGACGGCGTGCCGGTCGCTTTCTCGGGATTGTCGGACAGCTTGACCGCGGGCCGGCCATCGACCGACGTCACCTTGCAGACCAGCGAGATCGGATCGAGATCGGCCGATCCGTCCGGCGCGCAGCCGACGAAATCATTGGTGAGGTTGGTGCCCCAGCCGAAGGAGATGCGAACGCGTCCGGTGAAGTGGCGGTAGGTCTCCTCGATGGAATCGACATCCATGCCGTCGGAGAACACGAGCAGCTTCTCCTTGGGATCGCGGCCCTTCTGCTTCCACCACTTGATAATCTCCTCGCCGGCGGTGATTGGCGGCGCGCTGTCCGGGCGAAATCCGGTCCAGTCGGCGACCCAGTCCGGCGCGTCGCGCAAAAACACCTTGGTGCCGAAGGCGTCGGGCAGGGCGATCAAGAGGTTGCCGCCGTAGGTATGGCGCCATTGGTCGAGGATACGATAGGGCGCCCAGCGCAGTTCCTCGTCCGAATTGGCGAGCGCGGCAGCGACCATCGGCAGTTCATGCGCGTTGGTGCCGATCGCTTCGAGGTCGTTGTCCATCGCCAGCAAGACGTTGGAGGTGCCGGTGAACGATGGGCCAAGACCCTCCTTGACCGCTTCGACGCACCAGCGCTGCCAGAGATGGCCGTGACGGCGGCGGGTGCCGAAGTCGGAGAGCCGCAGGCCTTCGAGCTTGCGCAACCGCTCGACCTTGGACCACAGCTTGGCCTTGGCGCGGGCATAGAGCACGTCGAGCACGAAGCGTCCCTGTCCCTTGGTCGCCTGCCGCGACCGCAGCTCGTTCATGATCGCGAGCGCCGGGATCTCCCACATCGTGGTGTGGGTCCACGGCCCGTGGAAGTGCAGCTCGTACTGGCCGTCGACCTTGTTCAGCTCGTATTCGGGCAGGCGGAAGTTGGCGAGCCAGTGGATGAAGTCGGGCGAGAACATCTGGGTCTTGCCGTAGAACGTATTACCAGCGAGCCAGATCAGCTCCTTCTTGGTGAACCGAATGGTGCGCGCGTGGTCGAGTTGCGCGCGCAATTCGCCCTCGTCGATGATCTCGGCGAGGCGAACCTGCTTGCTTCGGTTGATGACGGAAAAGGTGACGCGCTGAGCCGGATAGAGATCGCGGATCATCTGCAGCATCAGCAGCTTGTAGAAATCGGTATCCAGCAGGCTGCGCACGATCGGGTCGAGCCGCCAGCCGTGGTTATAGGTTCGGGATGCAATATCGGTAACTGCCATGGCGGAACTCTACCGTGCCGACGGCCGCCCAACCAGTGGGTTTTGCCCCCGGCATGGCAGCTCAGCGCACATGTTCCCGCCGGATACGGTCAATCGCAGCATGAATATCCTTCCAGACCGGCTTATCCGGAGCAAATTGTTGCCTGAGATAGCCGACGAGTTCGGCGACCTGGCCGTCGGTCAGGCTGTCCCTGAAGGCCGGCATGTAGCCGAGGTCCGTTGTGGCTGGCTTGGCGATGCCGTGCAGGATGACCTGAACCAGATTGTCAGGCGCGGCGCTGTGCAGATTGCTGTTCAGCGCCAGCGACGGCCGGCTGCCGAACAGCGGCGCACCGCCGACCTCGTGGCACACGGCGCAGGCGCCCTGGTAGATCCGGGCGCCGACACCAGAGGCGGCTGACGCGCGCGTGACGGTCGAGGCCTCCAGTTTTGCGGCGAGCGCCTCCTGCGTCGCGCGATCTATCGATGCGGCGTTGAACGAAGCGAGATAGATCGCCATGGCGCGGATATCGGAATCCGGCAATGCGGCGAGCTCCTTCACCACCGGCGCCATCGGCCCCGCAGCGACGCCGTGAAAGCGCGACTCGCCGGTTCGTAAATAGGCGTACAACTCGTCTTCGTTCCATGGGATCGGTGCCTGCGAGAGCGAGGTCAGTGCCGGCGCTTCCCAGCCCTCGGCGAATCCTCCGGCAAGATGAGCGCCAGCCATTTCCGCGCCGAGCGCATTGCGCGGCGAATGGCAGGCGCTGCAATGGCCGAGGCCTTCGACGAGATAGGCGCCGCGATTCCAGATCTCGGACTTGGTGGGATCAGGTTGAAAAACCGCGGGTTGGTGGAAGAGCGCATTCCATCCCGCCATCAGCGGACGAAGGTTGAACGGAAACGCCAGCGCATTCTGCGGCGTCTCCGCACGCACCGCCGGCTGCGCCATCAGATAGGCGTAGAGCGCCTGCATGTCGGCGTCGGTGGTCTTGGCGAAATGAGTGTAGGGGAACGCGGGATAGAGATGCCTGCCGTCGCGATGGATGCCCTCGCGCATGGCGCGCTCGAACGCCGGATAGGACCACGCACCGATGCCGGTCTCGACATCGGGCGTGATGTTGGTCGAATAGATCGTACCGAACGGCGTCGGCAGCGGCTTGCCGCCGGCATTGAGGACGCCGTTTGTTGCGGTGTGGCAGACCGCGCAATCGCCGAGCGCGGCGAGTTGCTGGCCGCGCGCGATGGTCGCGGCCGAATAGACGGACGCATCGGGACGCGCGATCGGCGCGATTGCGCGCCACGGCAGCGTCGCGGCGCCGATGCCTATCATGGCGGCGCAGAGGGCCGCGGCGGTTGCAAACACGCTGCCGCGTATGGTGAACGGATTCTGCCATGTGCGCGATGAGGGAGCGGGTTGCGGAGACGGTGCGGGCAATGCTTCCGGCGCTGCCTGCTCCTCGCCGCGCAGGCCTCGCAAAATGCGTTCCGGTGTGAATGGCAATTCACGGAAGCGCACGCCAGTCGCATCGTAGATTGCGTTGGCAATGGCGGCCGCACTGGGTACGGACGCAGACTCGCCGACGCCGAGCGGCGGCTGGTCCTGCCGCGGCAGCATCAGCACGTCGATCTCAGGCACTTCGGGGAATTTGATGATGGGGTAGGCGCCCCACTCGCGCGCCGTCACGGACGTTCGGTCGAACGATACTTCCTCCATCAGCGCACGGCTGGTCGACTGGATGACGTTGCCGTGGATCTGATGGCGGACGCCGTCCGGATTGATCATCAGGCCGGAGTCCTGGCCTGCCACTACCCGCGTCACGCTGACATCGCCGGTGGCCTTGTTCACCGCGACGTCGGCGATCCATGCCGACCATGCCGCGCCGTAACCGGGAAACTTGCTGTGGACATAGAGCGCATAGGCAAAGCCGCGCCCGCGCACGATATCGCCCTCGGCCACCGGCTCCTGCCGCACCGGCCGCGGCTTCCAGCCGGCGCGCTCGGCCACAGCATTGACGAGATCGACGGCGCGCGGGTCCTTCAGGTAGCGCAGGCGGTATTCGATCGGGTCGACGCCGGCTTCATCAGCGCATTCGTCGATCCAGGATTCATGCGCAAAGGTATTCGGCAGCGCCGAGACGCCGCGCAGCCACGCGGCGCGCACGATCGGCGGCATGTCGTTCGCCACCACCCGCAGATTCTCGTAATCGTAGGGCGGGATCGCGGTGCGATCGCCCATCTCGAACACAACAGGCGTGTGCGGGATGGTGCCGGTCAGCAGCAGCGCCAGCGTCGGCGCACCGTTCGATGGATAGCGGGTCGCGAAGTCGTAACCGGCGACGCTGCCGTCGGCGTTCAATCCGCCGTTGACGTCCATCAATTGTGCGGTGCCCTTGGGCTCCCAGGCGTGCTCCTGCTCGCGCGTCAACTGCACGCGAACGGGCCGGCCGACGGCGCGCGATAGCAGCACCGCATCGGCAGAGACGTCATCGGCGCAGTTGCGGCCGTAGCAGCCGGCGGCCTCCATTCGGATCACCTCGATCTCGGCTTCGCGGCGATGGATCAGCCGTGCCAGCTCGGTGCGCAAATGGTGCGGATTCTGCGTCCCGGACCAGACCCTGGTCTCGTCCTCCTGATAGTCGGCGACCGCGCAGGATGGGCCGATCGAGGCGTGCATCTGGTAGGGCCAGATATAAGTGCGCTGCATCGGCTTGGCCGCGCCTGCGATCGCCGCCTCGATGTTACCCTTGTCGATCAGCGTTCGCGGTGTCGACGGATTGGCGCGCAGCGCAGTCTCGATGTCCTTCAGGTCGGGCAGCGTCGGCACTGGCTTCCAGCTCACCTTGAGCTGCGCCGCCGCCTTGATCGCATTCTCCTCGCGCTCGGCGACGATGCCAACGAAATCGCCAATCCTGACGACAGCAACAATTCCGGGGATGTCGCGTACCGAGGACTCGTCGACCGCAATCAGGCTGTTGCCGATGAAGTCGCCGACATCGACGCCGGCATAGGGCGGACGGACGACGCGGCCGTGCAGCATGCCGGGAACGCGCATATCGTGGACGTACACCAGTTCGCCTGTTGCCTTCGCCGGCAGATCGACGCGCGGAACGGATCGACCGACGATGCTGTAGGCGCTGGCGGGCTTGACCGGAACGTCGTCCGACAGTTCAAGGCGGATGGTCTCACCCGCAATCAGTTCGCCATAGCTGATGCTGCGATTGTCCTTGCCGCGGATCAGGCCGTCTTCAACGATGATATCCTCAATCGGAAGTTCCAGTCTCGCCGCGGCGCGCGCGACCAGAAACTGCCGCGCCTGTGCTGCGGCCTTGCGCAACGGCACGGCGGTGATCTGGATTGTTTCGCTGGCAATCGTTGCGCCCTGATTGGGAACAAGCGATGTATCGCCAAGTACAACGACGACACGGGCAAAGGAGACGTCAAGCTCCTCCGCGACGATCTGGCCGAGCGCGGTGCGGATGCCGGTGCCGAGATCGACATGGCCGTTATAGGCTGTGACCGATCCGTCAGCGGTGATCTTGATGAATGTCTCGAACTTGACGGCCTCGACGGGTGAGGCGGGACGAAAGACCGACAGCGTCCCCTGCGGCCGTTCACGATCCCCGGGAGAATTCGGCGCTGTCATCAGGTCTGCGCCTCAACCGCACGGCCTGCAGCTCGCATTGCCGCACGCATGATTTCGACATGAGCACCGCAGCGGCAGAGATGATGACGCAGCGCTTCCAGCACTTCGTCCTCCGACGGGCGAGGGGAGCGCAGCAACAGGGCCTTGGTCGTGATGATCATGCCGTTGAGGCAATAGCCGCATTGCGCGGCCTGTTCGCTGATGAAGGCCTGCTGCACGGGATCGGGATGTTCGCGCGTGCCGAGTCCTTCGAGCGTCACAATGTCGCGGCCGATGCAGCCCTCGATCGGGATCACGCAGGAGCGCGCGGCAACGCCGTCGATCAGCACGGCGCAGGCGCCGCATTCGCCGAGCCCGCAGCCGTATTTCGGTCCGTTCAGTTCGAGGTCGTTGCGAAGCACGTAAAGCAATGCAGTGTCCGGAGCGGCGCCGACATCGTACGCTTTGCCGTTGACGGTCAGGCGCATCGTGGTCTGCGTCATGCTCCCTCAAGCCCTCGCTGCGTTGCAAAATTCTGCGCTGGACGTTCGCGAAAGATACCGTTTGTGTACAAACGTGCAAGCCGTGCGATCCCGCGCTGCAGCGCGTTGCTCGCTTTATGAACAACGGGCGAGGCAAATGCGGTATTATACGGCAACTGTGCTTATCGACCTCGATGGCCGCTTGACAGCGTTTCAGTCCGCGCGCAACATCGTTCGTATACGAACAAATGATCGAGCCCGTGCAGACGCGGCTATGATCGGCGCCTCGAACGAGCAGGCTTGTTCATGACTGACGCTACCGTCGCCGCCGGCGACAAGATCCGCTGCGATGCCTGTCCGGTGATGTGTTACATCAAGCCGGGCGCGGCAGGCGCGTGCGATCGCTATGCCAACCACAATGGCGAGCTGGTGCGCGTCGATCCGCACATCGTGCTGGAGCGAACGGTGTCGCATGGCGGACGGTTGGTGCCGTTCCAGGCCGGCGGCGACTGGGATGGCAAGCTGGTCCACGAGCCCAGCGTGTTCGTCACCGCGATCGGCGCCGGCACCACCTATCCCGATTACAAGCCTGCTCCCTTCATCGTGTCGTCGGAAGTTGAAGGCGTCGACATGGTCACGGTCGTGACCGAAGGTATTTTCAGCTATTGCGGCGTCAAGGTGAAGATCGACACCGACCGCTATCTCGGTCCCGAGACGGCAGCGGTCCGCGCCGAGGGCGAAGCGATCGGTCATGTCACGACCAGCGAATACGGTTCGCAGATGCTGTCGCTCGGCGGCGTGCATCATCTAACCGGCGGTTCCAAGAAGGAGGGGCGCGTCACCTGCGATGCGTTGATGGACCTCTCCAACTGCAAGCCGGTGGAACTGACGATCGATGGCGGCGCCACGGTCGTAGTGCAGGCCGGCCGGCCGCCGATCGTCAACGGCGTTGCCGAAGAGCGCATGCGGGTGGGGTGCGGCTCGGCAACCATCGGCATGTTCGCCAAGCAATGGCACGGCAAGGTCGATGAGGTCGTGGTCGTCGACGACCACATTACCGGTGTTCTCAGCGAACATCAGGCTGGCAAGCTGCTCGATATTCCCGATACCGGGATCAAGATGAAGGGGCGGCGCTCGACCCCCGGCCGCTATTTCCAGGTTGCCGATCCCGGGACGGGATGGGGCGGCACCAATATTTCCGATCCGCTGGCGGTGCTGGGACCGTTCAATCCGAAGGAGGCGCGGCCGGGCCTCACCATGCTGATGGTTTCGACCACGGGCGAGCACGCGGCCTATTACGAGCTCGACGAGGCGCTGCGGCCGATCGAGAAGCAGATGCCGCCCGATCTGCAATTCTCCGTCGAACGGATCCAGGAGAATTGCGAACCGGCGCTGTGCACGGTGCTGTTCATGGGCGGTGCGGGCGGCTCGCTGCGCGCCGGCGTCACCGACAATCCGGTGCGGCTGACGCGATCGGTCAAGGACGCGCTGACGCGAGTCACCAGCGGCGGCGCGCCGGTTTATGTCTGGCCTGGCGGCGGCATCACCTTCATGGTCGACGTCACGCAGATGCCGGCGGGTGCATTCGGCTATGTGCCGACGCCGGCGCTGGTGGCGCCGATCGAGTTCACGCTGAAACTGTCCGACTACGCGGCGCTTGGCGGCCACATGGATCATGTGCGCTCGCTGGCTTCCTTGCGCGAGAACAGCGAATTCCGGCCGATGCCCTTTATCCCCGGACGGCGCGCATGAAACGGCTCCCGCAAATGGCGCTTCTTCCTGACGGCAAGCGGCTGCATTTGCAGGACGGCCCGATCGACCTGATCATCGAGGCGAAGGGGACTGAGCGCGAGGTGCGCGCCGCCTACGAAGCTGCGGCACGGCGCTTCACCGGCCTGCTCGATGAGCTGTGTGGAGAGTTGGTCGAGTTGCGGACGGCTGCCGATCCGGCCCGATGCACGCTGAACGGCGTCGTCGCGCGCCGGATGCACGCAGCGGTCGCGCCGTTTGCGGCCGAGCATTTCATCACGCCGATGGCGGCGGTGGCGGGGAGCGTCGCGGAAGAAATTCTCGACGCGATGCTGGGCGCGGCGCGGCCTGATCGCGCCTACGTCAATAATGGCGGCGACATCGCTTTGTATCTGACCGGTGCCGAACAATTCACCATCGGGCTGATGGACCGGCCTGACCATCACGGCGTGATGCAGACCATCAGCATCGGTGCCGACGACCCGGCCCGCGGCATCGCGACCAGTGGGCGTCACGGCCGCAGTTTCTCGCTCGGCATTGCCGATGCCGTCACCGTGCTGGCGCGAACTGCGTCGCAGGCCGATGCCGCGGCCACCATCATCGCCAACGCCGTCGACCTGCCTGGCCATCCTGCCATTATGCGCTGTCCGGCCAACGAACTGCAGCCCGACAGTGACCTCGGCGCGCGCCCCGTCACCCGCGACGTCGGCAAGCTACGCGAGGAGGAAATCGACGATGCGTTGCGGGTGGGGGCGAGCCGGGCGCAACAATTGCTTGTCGCAGGATTGATCGAAGGTGCGGCCTTGCGTCTACTTGGCGAGACTGTGATGGTGGGAGCAATTGGGACCAAGGCGGAAGCGCTGCCGGCGTTTCATCGAAGCGCGATAGAGAGAGTGGCGCATGGTTGATCGGGAGCGAGGCGAATAATATGAGCGCGATCATTCGCAAGATCGTCACGGTGGTCGAGGAGACCCATCTGGAGATGGGGCAGAAGGTTGCGCCGCCGACGCGGCGGGCAGCCGCGATTGCCGTGATCGAAAATCCGTTTGCAGGCCGGTACGTCGAGGATCTCTCGCCGCTCATCGAAATCGGCGAGGAGCTCGGCGACGTGCTTTCAAAAAGAGCGGTGGCGGCGCTCGGCATCGACGGTGCCAAGGCACACAGCTACGGCAAGGCCGCGGCCGTCGGCGAGAACGGCGAACTCGAGCACGCGGCAGCAATCCTGCATCCGAAAATGGGCGCGCCGGTGCGCAAGGTTCTGAGCAAGGGCGCGGCGCTGATCCCTTCGTCGAAGAAGCGCAGCGGCCCTGGGACCACGTTGGACATTCCGCTCGGCCACAAGGATGCGGCGTTCGTGCGCAGCCATTTCGACGGCATGGAAGTGCAGATCAACGACGCGCCGCGCGCCAACGAGATCATGGTCGCGGTCGCGGTCACCGACAGCGGCAGGCCATTGCCGCGCGTCGGCGGACTGACAGTTTCGGAAGTCAAAGGCGAAGACGGTTTGAGATAGTTCCACAGTACATTGGAGGTAGGGATGCGACGGAGACACTTACTGGGCGCGGGACTGGCGATCGCAGTGGCGGGCATGGCGGGCAGCGCCATGGCACAAAGCGAAATCAAGATCGGCGAGATCAACAGCTACTCGCTGTTGCCGGCCTTCACCGAGCCCTATCGCAAGGGCTGGCAGCTCGCGGTCGAGGAGATCAATGCCGCGGGCGGCATCAACGGCAAGAAGCTCGTTGTCATCTCCAAGGACGACGGCGGCAAGCCGGCGGATGCGACGACGGCCGCCAACGAACTGGTGTCGAGCGAGAACGTCGCGATGCTGACCGGCACGTTCCTGTCCAATATCGGTCTCGCGGTCTCCGACTTCGCCAACCAGAAGAAGGTGTTCTTCCTGGCCGCGGAGCCGCTGACCGACGCCATCACCTGGTCAAAGGGCAACCGCTACACCTTCCGCCTCCGCCCCTCAAACTACATGCAGGCCGCGATGCTGGTGGAGGAAGCCGCCAAGCTGCCGGCCAAGCGCTGGGCAACGATTGCGCCGAACTATGAATACGGCCAGTCGGCGGTCGCGGTGTTCAAGAAACTGATGTCGGAGAAGCGGCCGGACATTCAGTGGGTCGACGAGCAGTGGCCGCCGCAGGGCAAGATCGACGCCGGTCCGGTGGTGCAGGCGGTTGCGGCCGCCAACCCCGAAGCGATCCTCAACGTCACCTTCGGTGCGGACCTCGTCAAACTCGTGCGCGAAGGCAACACCCGTGGCCTGTTCAAGAACCGCTCGGTGGTCTCCTTCCTCACCGGCGAGCCGGAGTATCTTGATCCGCTGAAGGATGAGACGCCGGAAGGGTGGATCGTCACGGGATACCCCTGGTACGACATCAAGACGCCTGATCATGACAAGTTCCTGAAAGCGTATCAGGCCAAGTTCAACGACTATCCGCGGCTCGGCTCGATTGTCGGCTACCAAACCATCAAGGCGGCTGCCGCGATCCTTGCCAAGGCCAACTCCACCGATCCGGAGAAACTGATCGCGGCGACCGAAGGACTGTCGATGCCGTCGCCGTTCGGTGAGATCACCTTCCGCAAGATCGATCATCAGTCGACACTCGGGGCCTATGTCGGCAAGACCGCACTGAAGGACGGCAAGGGCGTGATGGTGAACTCGGTCTATCGCAAGGGCGCGGATTATCTTCCGAGCGACGCGGAAGTGGCAAAGCTGCGTCCGAAGGATTGACGGCTCTTCTCCCTCGCCCCGCTCTTGCGGGGAGAGGGTCGGGGTGAGGGGCTCTCTCCACGAGTCATGCAAGTTGTGAGACCTGTACCCCCTCACCCGGATCGCAAGGGCGATCCGACCTCTCCCCGCAGGCGGGGAGAGGTAAGCCGGACCCGCCGACGCCAATTCAACGCCGCAATAATGTGAACCCGGACCGCCCATGGCCTTCTACTTCGTTCAGTTCCTGACCGGTCTCGCCAGCGCGGCGTCGCTGTTTCTGGTCGCGTCGGGCCTGTCGATCATCTTCGGCGTGACGCGGATCGTGAATTTTGCCCATGGCGCGTTCTACATGCTTGGCGCCTATGTCGCGTTCACGTTGACCGAGCGCTTCTCCGGTGCGCTCGGGTTCTGGGGCGGGATCGTCGCGGCGGCGCTGGTCGTGGCCGTCGTTGGCGTACTGGTCGAAATGATACTGCTGCGGCGGATCTATCACGCGCCGGAGCTGTTCCAGTTGCTGGCGACGTTCGGCCTCACCCTGATGGTTCAGGATATCGTGGTGATGATCTGGGGGCCGGACGATCTGCTCGGCCGCCGCGCGCCTGGCTTCAGGGGCGCGGTCGATTTCTTCGGACAGAACATCCCGAGCTACGATCTGTTCCTGATCGGCCTCAGTCCGGTCGTGCTCGGCATTCTCTGGCTGTTATTCCAGCGCACGCGCTGGGGAGTGCTGGTGCGCGCGGCGACACAGGACCGCGACATGGTCGCGGCGCTCGGTGTTAATCAGAAATGGCTGTTCACCAGCGTGTTTGCGCTTGGCGTGTTTCTCGCAGCACTCGGTGGCGCGCTGCAAATCCCGCGCGATGCCGTGCATCATGCGCTGGATCTTCGTATCATCGTCGAAGTGTTTGTGGTGGTGGTGATCGGCGGGCTCGGCAGCATCATCGGCGCCTTCGTGGCCGCCGTGCTGGTGTCCGAGCTGAACGCCTTCGGCATCCTGATTTTCCCGAAGATCTCCATCATCCTCGTGTTCCTGGTGATGGCGGTGGTGCTGATCGTGCGTCCCTGGGGCCTGTTCGGCAAGCCGGAGGCCGCGGCGCGGCGTACGCCGGGGCTGACCGTCAATCCGTGGCGGCCGCTGACCTCGGCTGAGCGGTTGATGTCGGTCGGTGCGCTGGCGCTTGCAGCCATGCTGCCGCTGTTCGCCGGAAACTACGCACTCACTGTTGGTTCGGAAATCGCGATCTTCGTGATCTTCGCCGCCAGCCTGCATTTCCTGATGTCGGTCGGTGGGCTCGCCTCGTTCGGCCATGCCGCCTATTTCGGGCTTGGCGCCTATGGCGTCGCGTTCCTTGCCAAGGCGGCGGGACTGCCGATGATCGCTTCGCTGCTGCTGGGTCCGGTGCTGGGGCTATTGGGCGCCGCCGTGTTCGGCTTCTTCGCCGTGCAACTGTCCGGGGTTTATTTCGCCATGCTGACGCTGGCCTTTGCGCAGATCGTTTGGTCGATCGCGTTCCAGTGGGTCGCGGTGACCGGCGGCGACAACGGCATTTTGGGCGTCTGGCCGGATAAGTGGGCGGCGGGCCCGGCCGCCTTCTACTGGCTGTCTCTTGCAATCGCGGCGGTCGCCGTCACCGCGCTGCGTGTAATCGTGTTCTCGCCGTTCGGCTTTGCGTTGCGCGCGACGCGGGATTCGCCGCTGCGCAGTGAGGCGATCGGCATCAACGGCAAGCGTGTGCAATGGACGGCGTTCGTCATATCAGGCACGGTCGCGGGTATCGGCGGCGCGTTGTTCGCTTATCTGAAGGGAAGCGTATTTCCGGACAATCTTGGGATTTCGCTGTCGGTCGATGCGCTGGTCATGGTGCTGCTCGGCGGCGTGGAGACGGTTTCTGGCGCGGTGATCGGTGCCATCGTGTTCAAGGCGGCGAATATCTGGCTGGTGAGCCAGACCGATCTCTCGAAGCTGGTGCTGGGCGGCTTCATCGTTTTGATGGTGGTGGCATTCCCGAAGGGCATCGTCGGCACGCTGGAGACGATCTGGAACCGCCGCCGATCCTCCAAAGACAAGAAATCTGCGCTTGCCACCTCCCGCGTGGAGGTAGCCGAATGAGCATGATTCCGACATTGCTGAAGGTCGAAGCCTTGAGCAAATCCTATGGCGGCGTCCATGCCGTGCGCAGCGTGTCGTTTGAATTGCGCGCCGGCGAAATCCTGGCGCTGATCGGACCCAATGGCGCCGGAAAAAGCACCTGCTTCGACATGCTCAACGGCCAGAATATGCCGGACAGCGGCCGCATCACGCTCTTGGGCGAGGATACGATCGGCCGCAAGCCGCGCGCGATCTGGCGGCTTGGCGTCGGGCGCACGTTCCAGATCACCGCGACGTTCCCGACCATGACCGTGCGCGAGAATGTGCAGGTTGCACTGGTGTCGTATGGCAGGCAATTGTTCAATCTCTGGGGCTCGACCGCGCAGTTCGCGCGCGACGAAGCGGGGCGCCTGCTCGATCTCGTTGGCATGGGCGCCTATGCCGAGCGGCCCTGCGGCGAGCTGGCCTATGGCGATCTCAAGCGGCTGGAGCTTGCGATCGCGCTCGCCAACCAGCCCCGGCTGCTGCTGATGGATGAGCCGACCGCCGGCATGGCGCCGCGCGAGCGGATCGAACTGATGCGGCTCACCGCGCGCATCGCCCGCGAACAATCGATCGGCGTGCTCTTCACCGAACACGACATGGACGTGGTATTCGAGCATGCCGACCGCATCCTGGTCCTGAACCGTGGCAGCCTGATCGCCGAAGGCTCGCCCGAGGAAGTCCGCGGCAACCCGCAGGTGCGCGCGATCTATCTCGGCGAAGGCCTGGTCTACGATGCGCGGCATCGCGAGGGAGCCGGCGCATGAAGCTGCAGGTCGCCGATCTCAATAGCTTTTACGGCCCGGCGCATATCCTGTTCGATATCGCGCTCGAGGTCGGCGAGGGCGAGGTGGTGGCTTTGCTCGGGCGCAACGGCGCCGGCAAGTCGACGACCTTCCGCTCCATCGTCGGCCTGGTCGAGAACCGCTCGGGCCGGATCATGTTCGAAGGCAAGGATGTTTCGCGTGAGCCGACGCATGCAATTGTGCGCGGCGGGCTCGGCTACGTGCCGGAAGAGCGGCGCATCTTCACGGATCTGACGGTTGACGAAAACCTCGAAGTCGGTCGCCAGCCGAAGCGGCCGAACGCGCCATACTGGACGCGCGAAAAGCTGTTCACGCTGTTTCCGAACCTCGGCGAAATGCGCAATCGTCCGGGCGGGCGCATGAGCGGCGGCGAGCAGCAGATGCTGACCATCGCGCGGACGCTCATGGGCAATCCATCGCTGGTGCTGCTCGACGAGCCCTCGGAGGGCCTGTCGCCCAAAATCGTGGAGCAGATGGTCGACGCCATCCTGGCGATGAAGAAGGAAGGCGTCAGCATCGTGGTATCCGAGCAGAACCTGCATTTTGCGCGGCTGATTTCGGACCGCGCCTACATCATCGAGCGCGGCAAGATCTGCTTCGGCGGCACGATGGCCGAACTCGACGCGCGACCGGATATCCGCGACGCGCATCTGTCGTTGTGATCAGGGAAGGGCGGGGGACGCAGATGGGAAGGAGTGTTTCGCCGAAACGGGCCGTCAAGCCGGCGCGGCCGTCCTACATTCTCGACGAGCAGATCGGCTTCATGTTGCGCCAGGTCTGGCAGCGCCATGCCACCATCTTCGCCCGCGAGATCGGCATCAATCTGACGCCGACGCAATGGGCCGCCGTCTCAAAGCTTGCCGAGACCGGGCCGTGCTCGCAGAACCTGCTCGGACGGCTGACGGCGATGGATGTCGCGACCATCAAGGGCGTGATCGACCGCCTCACCGCGCGCGGCCTGACGGAAACGAGCCCCGACCCCGAGGACGGCCGCCGCCTGCTGGTGAGTCTCACGCGCGCTGGGCAGCAACTGGCGGAGAAGGCCGCACCGAATGCGCTGGCGATCTCCAGGGAGACGCTGGCGCCGCTGGACGTCAAGGAGCGCGAGACGCTGATTGCGCTGCTCGACAAGCTGCGTTGAGGCCAAGCTCGCGTCAGCTCAGGTTGAGCATCAGCGCGATCGCGCCCACCAGAATGAGGCTGACGGCCCAGGTCGTATCCAGGTTGAACCAGCTTTGCGATATGAATTTGAGGCCGAGATAGCGGTAGGCGAGCCACGCACAACATCCACCGGCGGCGACCATCGCGGCGGCGTGGACGGTGGCGACCAGCACCGCCATGCCAAGATTGCCATTCATGAGGGCGCCCGCGGCGGCATGGCCGCTGTCGAGCTCGGCTTCTCGGCACAGCCCGAGATAGATCGGCACCAGCATCAGCGCCGCGCCGTGCGCAAGCGCCACCGCGAAGGACCACAGCCCCAATTGTGCCGGCGATATCCGCGCCAAAACTCTTGGGTGGCGCCGGTTGGCCAACCGGAAAATGCCGAAGCCGATGACGAGGAGGCTTGCGCCGAACTGGATCGTGCGCTGCCATTCGACGACGGCAATGAGCAGCGCGAAGGGAAGGATCACCAGCAGCATCGCGAGCAGATGGCCAGCCGTGAGCGGCCACAGCGCGGCCACTAGCGCCCGTGGACTCCTCTCCATCAGTCCAGCCGACACGGCGAGCGGCCAGCCCATGCCCGGGTTGACGCCGTGATAGAGGCCGCTCGCGACGACAGCCAGCCAGAGCCAGGCGAGTGTCCAGTCGGCTCCGCTCAAGTCTAGACCGACGGATAACAGAACGAATCCGTCGAGCAATCGCCGCCGTCGAGCCGGACCTGGTGAGAGCGGTAACCGTCAGGGAAATTGATCCAGTAATCCCGCGCCAGTTCGAGGCCGCCGTCCGGCTTTGCGTTGGCCATCACCATGGCGCCCGGAACACCGTCGGGATAGAACTGATCATCCCACGTCGAGTAGAGCGAGTTGGTCCAGTACACCCGCTTGCCGTCGCGGCTGATCTCGACCATCTGCGGACCGCCGGCAAACGCCTTGCCGTTCGGGTGCGGCGTGCGGCGCGCGATGCCGCCGATGTGGACCGAGCCGGCCAGCTTCGGCTTTCTCGGCTCCCGGACGTCGTATTGACGCATCTCGCCGGTGCCCCAGCAGGCGACGTAGAGGAATTTGTCGTCCATCGACAGGTCGATATCAGATACCAGCGGCGGAACGGCGCCGAACCCCTGCAGTAGCGGCGGCAGTTGCTCCTTCGCTGCCGGCTCGGGCGGAATCGTCGCCGTCTTCTCGATGTGAAACACGCCACCCTCGCGCCACCAGGTCCAGATCGAGCCTTCGAGATTCGTGGTGTCGACCACGACGCCGAGGAAGCCGTATTCACGAACCGGATCATGCGCGGGACGCACTTCCAGCGCCATCTGATGGTTGGCGCCGAGATCGATGGTCTGCACATTGCGCCGGGCGCGCAGATCCCAGAAATGAATCCGGTGGCCGTATTTGTTGGAGAGCAGATCCTCGGGAACGATTCCGTTCTCGAACTGCGGCGGCAGTGCCCACTCGCTCGTCACCATGTAATCGCGCGGCAGGTTCCACCAGAAGTCATAATGCAGTGTTTGCGGACCGCGATCGAGCTCCCAGCGTCCGAGCACCTCGAACGTCTCGCAATCCATGATGAAGACGCCGGGCGGTCCGTCGGTGCCGTTCTTGCCGCCGCCGCCGAGCGTAGAGATGTAAATGCCTTCCGGTCCGCAATGAACGGTGTGGGGCCGCGAGTAGCCGGTCTTCCTGAAGATCTCTTCGGGCTCGATGATCTTGTGGATCGCCGCCTTGGTGGGGTCCGGCTTGGTGTCGACGATGTAGATGCGGGACGACCGCATGCCGGGGATGATGAGATAGCGGCGTTCGAGGAAGGCGTGTCCGCTGAGCGGCGACAGCGCCGACGAGCAGGCGTTCCAGCCGAAATGGTGAAACTCATCGCCCTTGTTGGGCATCGTCACGGTGTGCACGATCTGGCCGTAACTTTGGGAGTCCGGCTTGACGTCGATCACGGCAAGCGCATCCGGCTTCGAGAAGTCCGGGCTGAGCAGCACGGTATAGGCGAAGCTCTCCGGCGGAGCTTCCATGGCAAGCTTGGGCGAAGCGTGAAACGTGGGATCGGGCCGAATGTTCATCCTACTGCCTCCCTGTTTGCCTGAAATGGTCAGCAACACGGCTCAGCGGCACGCAACAGCAAGATATCACCCGGCGCGTTGAGTTCCTCTCGCGAGTGCCGCCGGCCGGGGTTTGCGCAATCGAGCATACACCGCAATGCGGTCGGCCGCCGGGTTTTACTTGATCGTTATGGTAATTTTTTCGGAGATGACCGGAGGGACGTGCGGATAGTGCTCGGCGTCGCCCAGCACGAGCTGAAGCGTGTGCTTGCCAGGCGGAAGCTCGATCCGGGCTTCGGTCTGACCCGCCCCAAAATGCAGATGTGACTTGTCTTGCGGGATCGGTTCGTTCGGATTGATGGGTTCATTCACGTCGACCAGCAGATGATGATGGCCGCTGTTCGGGTAGTTGTCGCCCGCGTGGGTTACGCCCATGTTGCGCAGACCAAAGCGGCACCAGAATGCACCCTTGATGACGGCGCCATTCTGCGGCCACACGAAATAGAGACGGGCATCCTTTGCGGCGGGCTTTCCTTGAGCGCAGGCGGCGAACGGCAGGCAAGTGAGCGCTACTGACAGAGCGATCCACTGCATAACCTTCATGACTGCCTCTCAACCTCATGGGGATAGCGCAACACGGAACCCGTGGGTGGGATATCGCACATTGGTGTCATAAGCGCCGCGGTTTGACGTCCGGGCATAATTGGAGTCTTTTCTCCAGGAGCCGGAACGTATCACATGCGAGGGACACTCGCTCTCGACCCACGCTGATCCGTCCGTGGGAGCGCCCTGATAGTTTTTGTGCCAGCAGTCTTCGACCCATTGATCGACGCTGCCGCCCATGTCGAACAGCCCAAAGGGATTTGGCTTCAGACTTCCGACCTTGACCGGTTGATCGACGGCTGGAATGTCAGTGCAGTTCTTGCAATTGACCATGCCCGGCTGAAATTGATCGCCCCACCAGTATCTGGTCTGCGTGCCGCCGCGGGCTGCATATTCCCATTCGGCCTCGCTCGGCAGGCGATATGGTTTTCGGGTGACTTGCGCAAGCCAGGCGACATACTGTTTGGCGTCGCTCCAGCTCACGTTCGTAACGGGCGCATCGCTCTTTCCAGTCGCTGTGAACCCGCATGCCTTTGCCGCGGCGCATGCGTTCCATTCCCGCACCGAGACGGGAAATTTCCCCATCGCAAATGGCTTGATCGTTACCTGACGGACCGGCCTTTCCGAGAGGTCTTCGTTGCTTCCCATCGCGAAGCTGCCACCGCGAAGGAGAATCGTCTCGGGTTCTCGAAACGACGCGGCTCCTTGTGTCGTCGGTGCAGGCTCAGGAATCGCGGGAGATGCGGGTGGCGTCAGCGGCGCCGCTTGTTTTTCCGTCGGAGAGGCCTCCGGCTTAGGTGTCGCCTGTTGTTGAGTTGGTGCCACGGCAGGAGAGGGCTGGGGCGGCGGCGCTGGTTGTTTCTCAGCAGGCGCAGGCGCTTTCGGCACTTCCGCCGGAGATGAAACGGGCGCTGACGCCCGTTCCGTCGCCTTGCGAACCGGCGCGAAGATGCTCCAGAGAGTGCCTCCCGCAATGATCAGTAATGCAAGGATAAGCAGGAAGGTCAGGATCCTTTCGCGTCGCTTCCGGTTCTCGTGCAGTGCGGACGGGTCGGGAAGCACGCGGTAGACGCGCACCGGATCGGTGATGTTCTTGACCTTTCGATCACCGAGCGACTCGTACCCGCACACCAGCTTATGCTTTATCTGTTCGTAGATGCCGCCGGAAATGTAGACTTCGCCGGCCTTGGCTATGCCCTCGAGCCGCGTCGCAATATTGACGCCATCGCCATAGACGTCGTCGGTTTCGATGATGACGTCGCCAAGATTGACGCCAATCCGATATTCGATCCAATGATGCTTGGGCAGTGACGCATTGCGACCGACCATATTCTGCTGGATCACGATGCTGGATCGGACGGCCTCCACGGGGCTGTCGAAAATGGCGATGAAGCCGTCGCCCGTGGTTTTGACGAGCCTGCCGTGGTGTTCTCTGATGGTGGGTTCGATGAGGTCGCGCTCGAGCCGCTTGACGCGGTTATGCGTCCCTTCCTCGTCGATCTGCATCAGGCGGCTGTAGCCGGAGATGTCGCCTGCCACGATGGCCGCAAGGCGCCGCGGCGTTGGCTCGCGTGGAGGCTCACCAACGCGGCCCGACTTGATGTCACGAATCTGGGCCATGGCTCGGATTGGCTCCCAACCTGCTAACACAGTGTAAGGCAAGCAATCTTTCCAGCATCCGCACCGTACCATACCGGCCGTTGGCGGCAAAGCAGCCGGGCGGGTTCCACGCTGGCTGGCACGGGCAATGGGCGGATGAGAACATGAGAACATGAGATTGAGTGTGATCCAGATCATGAAGATTCCGGATTTGCACTGCAGACCTGAATACCGGCAAACGGACTGGCCGGCATCGACCGGCCGGCCAATGATGCTCGCAATTGCATGAACACTGCCGACCAGCACGGCGGTTTGAGTTCCAATGGCGAGCACTACCAGTTGGATTGCTCAGCTAATGCACCTCAACGGCAAGCCAGTTTTCAAGGAAGAGGTGGATGAGCGCCTCGCGCTTGCAGGGCTCAATCCCGTCCCGGCCATTTGGCGCGATAGCGAATTTCACTGCCGTCGGGAATCGGCTGCCACGACCCGAGCTCGGAGGCATGCGGCGCCATGGCTGACAGTCCGATGCGGTAGAGTCGGTCAGGCTGGCCCTCGATCCTGATCTCCAACTGCCTATGCGCGGTGCGGAACGCCAGCTCGACGTCGCCCGCGAACACCGGCCTGTCGCCGTCGCTACGGAACTGGTTGAAGCGTGGCTCACCCGGCATGCGGTTGATGTCGGTCTGCAGTTCGATCGCTATGTCACGGGCGGAACTTGGCAATGCTGCGCCTGCGGGGAGGCGCACTTCAAAGACGAGAATCGGATTGGCGGCATTCGGATTGAGCCAGGGCGTGGCGGTCGTGACTGCGTAAACATAGTAGGCGGTGCCGGCCGCGACGCAGAGTGCGATGACAACGGCAAGTGCCTTCAGGCTGTTACGGAGAAGTGTGCCGGTATTTTCTCTGCCGCGCAGCCGCCTCGCCAGCGTCGTGCCGAGGACGAGACCCGCGGTCGCGCCAAGCGGCGCGAGCACCAGCAGCGCCAGCACGCCGGACATGATGGGATCGGCCCGGTTTCCGAAGCCGACCAGCTCAAGCAGCAGCAATGTCGCGACAAAGCCAATGACCGCGCCGACGACCCCGCCGGCGACTTGCAACGAATTCTTCAAACGTTCCTCGAAGGTCTGAGCGAATGGCTATCAGGCCAGCCCGCATTGGACAGGGCTGACCGGCAATTCGTTCACTGCCTTCGAGGCTTAATGTGACTTTTTCACACGCGCCGGCGTCGTCGTGCCGCGACCGGCGCCATCAATGTCCGCTGACGATCTCCGGCACCTTGCCGGCCGGCGGCGTGTTGCGGCTGCGCTGGGTGCGGACGATGCCGTCGATGATGGTCATGCCGATGCCCGGGAGGTCACCGAGTTGCACGCTTTCGAGGATGTTCTTGCCGGGCGAATGCTGCGCCTTGTCCATCAGGACGAAATCGGCGGAGCGGCCCACCTCGATGATGCCGCAGTCCAGCTCGCGCATGCGCGCGGTGTTGCCGGTCGCAAGGCAGAAGGCGAGTTCGGCCGGCAGGTCGCCGAGCGAAGACAGCATCGATACCATGCGAAGGATGCCCAGCGGCTGCACGCCGGAGCCGGCCGGCGCATCGGTGCCGAGGATAACGCGGTGCAAATCGCCCATCTCGCGCGCGGTGCGCAGCGTGAACAGCGCCGAGCGTTCGTTGCCGTTGTGAACCAGCTCCAGCCCGCGCTTGCAACCCTCGCAGATACAACGGATCTGGTCGTCGGGCAGTGCGGTGTGGCCGCCATTGATATGGCCGACCACATCGGTGTCGGCTTCCAGCACCACGTCCTTGTCGATCAGGCCGGAGCCGGGGATCGAGGGCCCGCCGGTGTGGATCGTGCTTTGAATGCCGTATTTGCGCGCCCAGCCCACCATCTTGCGCGCGGTCGGGCCGTCTTTCACGCCGCCGAGGCCGACTTCGCCAAGCAGCTTGACGCCGGCCGCGGCCATTTCCTTGAAGTCGTCTTCCACCATCTCGCATTCGATCACCGGCGCGCCGGCGTGAACCTTCACGCCGCCGGGCCGCAGCGTCCAGAACGCGCGCTGCGCAAAAATCGCCATCGCCTTCAGCCCGACGACGTCGCGCGGACGGCCGGGCATGTGGACTTCGCCAGCGGAGATCATGGTGGTGACGCCGCCGTGGAGGTAGCTGTCGATCCAGTTGATCTGGTTCTGCCGCGGCGTCCAGTCGCCGGCGACGGGATGGACGTGGCTGTCGATGAGGCCCGGGGCAACCGTGGTTCCGTTGGCATTGACGATTGTGGTAGCGCCCTCGATATCGACGTCCTTGAAGCGGCCGATGGCAGTGATCTTGCCGTTCTCGGCGACGATCGTATCGCCGTCCAGGATCGGCTTTTCCAGGGCACCCGATAGCAGCAGCCCGATATTGCGGATCACCAGCTTGCTCGGGCCGGTCGCCTGGGGTGCATCGTGGGCCATGGTTTTTCCTTTTGGTTCAATGCCTTCGCCGGACATTCTGCCCGGCTTGACGATCGGATCAAGCTGGATTATTCATTTGTATACGAATGATCGTATACGAATGATACGGCCGGTCAATCCGGCCAGCAGGTCAGGAAACGGTGCGATGAGCAATTTCAACAAGGAAAGCGTGCTGAGCGTCCATCACTGGACCGACACGCTGTTCAGCTTCACCACCACGCGCGATCCCTCGTTCCGCTTCCGCAACGGCGAGTTCACCATGATCGGACTCAAGGTCGGCGAGAAGCCGCTGCTCCGCGCCTACTCGGTCGCCAGCGCCAATTATGAGGACCGGCTCGAATTCTTCTCGATCAAGGTGCCGGACGGGCCGCTGACCTCGCGGCTGCAGCACCTGAAGCAGGGCGACGAGATCATCGTCAGCCGCAAGGCCACCGGCACGTTGGTCATCGACAACCTCGAAGACGGCCGCAACCTTTATCTGATCGGCACCGGCACCGGGCTCGCGCCGTTCCTTTCCGTGATCAAGGATCCCGAGACCTATGAGCGGTTCGAGAAGGTGGTGCTGCTGCATGGCTGCCGCCGTGTCGCCGAGCTCGCCTATGGCGAGATGATCACCGAAAAGCTGCCGAACGACGAACTGATCGGCGAGTACATCCGCAACCAGCTCATCTATTACCCGACCGTGACGCGCGATCCCTTCCGCAACCGCGGCCGCATCACCGACCTGATCACATCAGGCAAACTGTTTAGCGATATCGGGCTGGCCTCGCTCGATCCCGCACATGACCGCGTCATGATCTGCGGCAGCCCCGCGCTGGTGGCCGACACCCGCACGCTGCTCAACGGCAGAGGTTTTGTCGAAGGCAATCACGGCGAACCGGCCCAGTTCGTGGTCGAGAAGGCGTTCGCGGAGCGCTAATTTAGGCTTCCTGCGAAGCTAGGGCCTGACTGCGGGTGTCTCCATCGGCATCCCGCGAGCCCGCGACATCAGATACAGCTCCAGCTCGACCAGTTCCGGTGCGCCATAGTCATAAGCCTGCGCCCGGATGCCTGACATGCACGCCCGCAGCCGCCGCTGCAGCGATCCCAGCGATTGCCATTCCAGCCGGTAGAGCGGGTAACCCGTCGGGTGTCCTTGCGTGATCGCGGAGCCGGCGAGCCGCTTGTCCCAATTATCGTCATGGCAATTGGCGCAGCCGAGATTGAGCTGTCCCTGCCGCTGCATGTAGAGCTCGCGCCCCTTGGCGATGAATGGTGCAAGCTGCGGGTCGGCGCCGGTTTCGATCGGCACGCCCTGCGACTGCCGCGCGATGAAGGCGGTGAGCGCCAGCAACTCGCGGCCCTCGAAGGCCAGCGGCGTCGCCTGCTGGTGGCCAGCGCGGCAGGAATTGATGCGCTGCTCCAGATCGACGGGGCGCCCGGTTGCCTTGTCGAAAGCGGGATAGCGGGCGGCGACGCCCTTCATGCTGGTGCGGGCGTCACCATGGCAATCGGCACAAGCCTTCTCCGCCGCACCCGACTTGCGCTTCCACAAGGCTTCGCCATCGAGCACCCAGAGCATGCCGGGATTGGCGGTATCCTCGTCCTGCATCGCCTTGGTGTCAGGTTTCATGAAGCTGTAACCGGAGCGGCGTTCGGCCTGCGGAATTTCGGTGGCGCCAACGGCGCCCGCCACCAGCAGCGCGGCGGCTATGGCGCCGAAAGATCTCATTCGACCGTAATCGAAGCGGAAGCAGTTTCGGAGAAGCCCTTGTCGCCGATCCACTCGAATTCGAACTTGCCGCTTTGGGTCGCGGTCGTGAAGAAGGTGATGAAGGGATTGGCCGAGATCGCCGGAAACAGGTCGGCGCGGAAAATCTCGGTGCCGTTGAAGCGGCACGTAAAGCTCGTAATGATGTCGCGCGGCACGACTTCGCCTGACGCGGTATGGCGATAGCCGGTTTCCATGATGTGCGACATCAGCGTCTTGATCTCGATGATGTCGCCGCGTTTGGCCTTCGCAGGAACGTTGATCAGTGCTGAAGCCATCAGATGACATCCTCGGTGCAGGCGGCCAGCGTGACGACGACGTCGATGCTGGCCGACCAGTACGAGCCGTCCGAGAGCTTTGCGATCGCCACGATTTTCTGGGTGTCGGCGAGACGGACGCGGGTCGAAATCTGGGCGCGGCCCGCGTGTGGACCGAGATGGAAGTTGCCGATGTTCGGCTGCGGGTTCTTTTCGTTGAAGACGTGGATACTTGCGACGTGATCCTCCGGCGCCATCGGGCTGGCGACGCTGACCGTCATCGGCACGGTATTGCCGTTCTCGACCAGCGGGGGAATGTCCAGCTTGACCTTGCCGGTCTTCACCGCGGCGCCACCGGTCACGTTGCGGATGGCGGAGGCGAGCATCGCTGGCGTCGCTTCAGTGGGCCGGACCGTGACGATGGGGACCGCGCCGGCTATGGCGGCGCCGCCGGCGAGGCTGAGGAATTGGCGGCGTGTTGTGTCGGGTTGTTGTTGCATCACGTCTTCCTATTCGCGCAAGCTTGCCAGATACGCCACGACATCCTCGATCTGTTCCGCCGACAGGATCGGCTTGTCACGCCATGGTGTCCCGACACGTTGAAGTCCGTCGAGGCGGTAGTAGGACGGCATGATCGTCTCGGCATTGAGACGCGACGCATCCACGAGCCGGAGCCGTAGCTGGCCTTCCGACCAGCGGCTGCCGGAACCGGAAAGGTCGGGGGCCAGATCGCCCTGGAATTTCTGTTCGGGAAATGGGCCGCTGTGGCAAAGGATGCAAGTGCTGGAACGTTCCACCACAAGTTCTCGCCCGCGCGCCACATCGCCGGCCGTGCCCGTCAGCGACTGCGGTATCGCGTCGCCGGCGACGGCATAGAGGCGAAGTTCCGTTGCGGCAGCCAAGCCGGGCAGGGCGAGCACGACCCCGGCGACGATCGGACCCGACATGCGATCGATGAGTCTAGCCAAAGACTTCCGCCGTAATGGTCGCAAACCAGGATTGCGCGTAGTCGGCTTCGCGCGCGCGGAATTCGCGTGGCACGTCCGCCGGGCTGACGCCGCCGGCGCCCTCGACATCGGCCAGCGTTCCATTTTTCGGCTGATAGACGCCGGCCACCGAGATGCCGTAGCCGGGAGCCGCCAGGCTGTAGCAGGTGTTGATCAGCTTTGGCGCGGCAGGCGTGCCACCCGACAACAGCGTGGCGATCGCGGCCGCGCAGACCTTGGCCTGCGCATTCGCCGTGAAGGCCGATTTCGGCATGGCGCCGGCGAGACAGGCATCGCCGATGACATGGATGTTTGGCGCCGATTTGGACTCGAAGGTGACCGGATCGATCGCGCACCAGCCGGTGTTGTCGGTGGCGCCGGCTGACGTCGCGATGCGGCCGGCCCGCTGCGGCGGAATGACGTTGGCCACCTGCGCGGTGTGGTTGCCGAAATCGGTGATCAGCGTGTTGGTCGCGGGGTCGACGGCATTGACCTTGCCGCCTTGCGACAGCGAGACCCATTCGACCATGCCGGGATACAGCTCCTTCCAGGCGTTCTGGAACAGGCGCTGCTTGGAGAAGGTGTCCTTGGCGTCGAGGATGATCAGCTTCGAGCGTGGCTTTTTGGTCTTCAGATAATGCGCAATCAGGCAGGCGCGTTCGTAAGGTCCCGGCGGACAGCGGAACGGATTGGCGGGAGCCGCGATCACCACCAGGCCGCCATCGTCCATCGCCTCGAGCTGCTTGCGCAGCAACAGCGTCTGCTCGCCGGCCTTCCAGGCGTGCGGCATCTTCGAAGCGGCGGCTTCGTCATAGCCCTGCAGCGCGCCGAAACGCAGATCGATGCCGGGCGAGAGCACCAGCCGGTCATAGCCGAGCGAGGTGCCGTCGGCGAGGGTAACGGTCCGCGCCGCGCCATCGACGCCGGTCGCCATCTGCGCCACCACGGTCACGCCGCCGGCGGCGATCTTGTCGTAGCCGAATTGCTGCTCCTCGATCGAACGCAGCCCAGCGATGACATTGTTGCTGAACGGGCAGGCGGTGAAGGTCTTGTTCGGCTCGACCAGCGTGACCTGCAGTTTCGGATCGATCTGTTTGAGGGCACGCGCACAACTCGCGCCGCCAAAACCGCCGCCGATCACGACGACGCGGGCTGCCGCTTGCGCGAATGCGGGCAGCGGAAACGTCAGGGACGCTGCTGTGGCCGCGCTGGTGCCCAGGAATCCCCGGCGGCTGATGCGATGGCTGATACCCATGCCGGCCCCCTTATTTCTGCGCCGCGAGCCACGCCGCAATCGCGCGCAGCTCGTCGTCCGTAAAGCCCTTGGCGATGCGGGTCATCACCGTAGAGGGAACCGAGCCATCGCGAAATCCGGTCATCGCGGTCACGATCTCGCCGGCGTCGCGGCCGTACAGCCGCGATACCGATGCTGCTCCGGCGGAGTGACAGCCGGAACAGGACGCCGCGCCGGGCGGGGGGACGGAGGCCGCCAGCACGGGCAGGCTCGACGCCACAATCGTTGCCACCCCGAGGATGACAGACAAGGTTTTCATCAGCGGCCCCTCCGGAAGATAGAGCGGCGGCCCGAAGGCCGCCGCTACTTTTGTCAGGCGAACGTGATGTTCTGGTCCTTCAGCGGCACCGAACGAATCCGCTTGCCGGTGGCCGCGAAGTAGGCGTTGAGCACCGCGGGTGCGGCGACGCCGATGGTCGGCTCGCCAACGCCACCCCAGAAGCCGCCGCTCGGCACCATCACGCATTCCACCTTCGGCATCTCGGCGATGCGCATGGAATTGTAGGTGTCGAAGTTGGTCTGCTCCATCTTGCCGTCTTTCACCGTGCAGCCGCCATAGAACAGGGCGGACAGGCCGTACACGAAAGAGCCCGCGATCTGCCGCTCGACCTGCGCCGGGTTGACGATGTAGCCGGGATCGGTGGAAGCGACAATGCGATGCACCTTGATCTTGCTGCCCTCGGTGACGGAGATTTCGGCGGCACCCGCGACATAGCTGCCGTAGCCCATCACCTGCGCAATCCCGCGATAGACGCCTTGCGGCGCGGGCTTGCCCCAGCCGATCTTCTCGGCCACGGCGTTGAGCACGGCGAGATGTTTGGGGTGCTTGCTCATCAGCTTGCGGCGGAATTCGACCGGGTCCTGGCCGACCGAATGCGCCAGTTCGTCCATGAAGCATTCCATGTAGATCGCATTCTGGTTGACGTTGACGCCGCGCCAGAAGCCGGGCGGAACGTGCGGGTTGCGCATGGAATGCTCGACCAGCAGGTTCGGCACGGAGTAGCCGATCGCAGCGTCGCCGGAAGGACTGAGCCCCTGGAACGCAGCCGTATCCATCCCGTTCACCAGCGCCGCCGGACGCACGGTGTACAGGATCGACTGGCCGGACAATCGCACATGCAGCGCCGTGAGATTGTTGTCGGCATCGAAGGCGCCGGTCAGCTTGCACTGCGTGACCGGATGGAATTTGCCTTGCGCCATGTCCTCTTCGCGCGACCATAGCAGCTTGACCGGCGTGCCCGGCATCTCCTTGGCGATGAGAACCGCCTGCCGGACGTAGTCGGTCATGCCGCGGCGGCCAAAACCGCCGCCGAGGATGAGCTTGTGCACCTCGCATTTCTCGGCCGGCAATCCCGACGCTTCCATCGTGGCGGCAAATGCCGCTTCGCCGTTCTGCGTGCCGCACCAGACTTCGCACTTGTCCGGCGTATAGACCGCGGTCGCGTTCAGCGGCTCCATCGTGGCGTGGTTCTGGTAGGGATAGTTGTAGACCGCCTCGACCTTCTTGACGGCAGAGGCAATCGCCGCCTTGGCATCGCCGTTCTGGTTGCCGATAAAGGCCGGCTGCGAATTGTCGAGGCCCTCGGCCAGCCATTTTGCGATCGACTCGCTGGAGACTTTTGCGTTCTCGCCTTCGTCCCAGACGATCGGCAGCGCATCGAGCGCGGTCTTGGCGTGCCACCAGGTGTCGGCGACGACGGCGACTGCGCTATCGCCGACCTTCACCACCTTCTTGACGCCCTTCATGCCGGTGATCTTGGCTTCGTCATAGCTCTTCAGCTTGCTGCCGAAGACCGGCGCGTCCTTGATCGCGGCGTTGAGCATGCCGGGCAGCTTGATATCGGCGCCGTAGATCATTGCGCCCGTGGTCTTGTCGACGGTATCGAGCCGCTTCACGCCCTTGCCGGCGATCTTCCAGTCCTTCGGATCCTTCAGCTTGACGTCGGCGTCGGCCGGCGGCGTGAGCTTGGCTGCGGCTTCGACCACCTTGCCGTAGGTCGTGGTCCGGCCCGACGGCGTATGGGTGATGACGCTGTTGGCCGCGCTGCATTCCGAGGCTGGCACCTTCCACTCGTTCGCGGCGGCCTGCACCAGCATCATGCGCGCGGTGGCGCCGCCCTTGCGGACATATTCCTGGCTGGTGCGGATGCCACGGCTGCCGCCGGTCGAGAAATCGCCCCAGGCGCGCTTGCGTGCGACACTTTGACCCGGTGTCGGATATTCGGTGACGACCTTCGACCAGTCGCATTCGAGCTCTTCGGCGACGAGCTGGGCGAGGCCGGTGAGGGTGCCCTGGCCCATTTCCGAGCGGGCGACGCGAACTACCGTGGTGTTGTCGGGGCGGATCACCACCCAGACATTGACTTCCGGCGAGCCGTCGGCGGCGCGGACGACCTTCGGTCCGCCGAAGGGAATATCGAGACCGATCGCGAGGCCGGCGCCGGCAGCAGCGGTGCCGATTACGAAGGCGCGGCGGTTGAGCTTGGGCATGACGTGCTTGTTCATGGCGTCCTCCTCAAGCGTTCGCGGCGGCGTGGATCGCCTCGCGGACCTGCTGGAAGGTCCCGCAACGGCAGATATTGGTGATGGCCTCGTTGATGTCTTCGTCGGTAGGCTTTGGCTTCTCCTTGAGAAGCGCCGCAACCGCCATGATCATGCCGGCCTGGCAATAGCCGCATTGCGGCACGTCGTTGGCCACCCAGGCTTGCTGCACCTTATGCAGCGTGCCGCCAGTGGCGAGACCTTCGATCGTAGTGATCTGCTTGCCGACCGCTTCGCTGACGGTAACGCCGCAGGAGCGCATCGCGACGCCATCGATGTGCACGGTGCAGGCGCCGCATTGTGCAATGCCGCACCCATATTTGGTGCCGGTCAGCCCGACGTTCTCCCGGATTGCCCAAAGAAGTGGCGTGTCGTCTTCGACGTCCACATTGATCGATTTGCCGTTAATTGTGAGATTTGCCATCGCGTATCCCCTGTTCGCTCCATCCACCGAGGGAGCTGCGCGCGGAAGATGGCCCGCAACTTGGAATAGTTCAAATCAAGAAAATGCGTTTGTGCGCACGATAAAAAACTCGTTTTCGTGCCGGATGAAACTTGACCAGCCGGTGTTGCGGCGGGTGGGCGCGGTCGCCACCCATCGGCGCGGCGGGGCTAATCCGCGCTATCGAGGCGCTCGTTCAGCGCCTTCAAGGTTCGACTGGCGGCGGCAATCTCGTTGGGCGAGATCCCCTTGGCGAGGGCATTTGCCCACGGCGCCTGCAAATTCGTGGCGGCCGAAAAGGCATCCTGTCCACGCCTGGTCAGCGCAACGAGATGGGCGCGGCGGTGATTTGGGTTGGGGCGCAGCTCGACGAGGCCGTCGTCCCGCATCTCATTGACGATGCGCTGAACGCCCTGGCGATTAAGCCCCATGCTTCTCGCCAGCCACGCCACCGGCTGCAGGGTTGGCGAAAGGGCGATCGCGCCCAGCACCTGCCAGCGCGCGCTGGTCAGACCGAGATCGGCCACAAGGCGGTCGCCGGCCGCGAGCAGCCGTCCGTTGAGCCGGAACACCGCCAGCACCAGATCGGTCAGGGCCTCGCCGCCGGGCGTATGTCGTTTTGTCGCCATTTGACTATTAGTACCCAAGATGACAATATATTGTCAATTAGCAAACGATATCTGGAGTGAGTCATGTTTGCAGGACAGCTAGCGACGATCGTCGCCGCGGCATTCGCCGGCGCCGCATTTTTCATCAACTTCGCCGAACAGCCGGCCAGGCTGGCTCTCGATGACCGAGGTCTGTTGCGACAGTGGAAGCCAAGCTATGCGCGCGGCTTTACGATGCAGGCGAGTTGTGCGGTGATTTCAGGCGTGTTTGGCCTGATCGCCGCCTGGTTGACCGGGGACTGGCGCTGGATCGTCGGCGCGGTGCTCATTCTCGCCAACTGGCCCTATACGCTGATCGGCATCATGCCGACCAACCGCGTACTGAACGCTCTCGACGAGAAGGACGCCGGCCCGCAATCACGTGCGCTGATCGTGAAGTGGGGAGGGCTGCACGCGGTCAGGACGGGTCTCGGGATCGCGGCGACGCTGGCCTATCTCTGGGCGCTCAACTAGCAGTAGCGGCTGGCCGTGCTGCGTCGCCGGCCGTCACGTTTTCTCTGCGCCTACGGCGAGGCGCAGGAAACTCATCAGGCTCCCGAGCGCAGCAAATCCGGCTCCGAGCGCCAGCGCCACGGTCGCACCATTATGGCCGGCCAGCGCAAAGCACAGGGCGGCGAGCGCCGCGCCGAGGGTTTGTCCGGTCAGGCGCGCGGTCGCGACGATGCCGCTCGCGCTGCCACTGCGATGCGGCGGCGCGCTCGCCATCAGCGCCCGCAAATTGGGCGTTTGAAAAAAGCCGAATCCGATCCCGCAGACCACGGTGCGCCAGACGATGTTGGCAATGCTGGGGTCCGGCGGCAGCGTCGCCAGCAGCGCCATGCCGATGCCGAGTAGCACCAGCCCGATGCCGCCGAGAATGCCGACGGGATAGCGGTCGGACAATCGGCCTCCGATCGGCGCCATGATCGCCACCACCAGCGGCCACGGCGTCATGAAGAAGCCGGTCTCCACCTGCGAACGGTGCAGCACGTCCTCGAAGTAGAAGGGCAGCGAGACGAACGCCAGTCCCTGCACCGCGAATGCGCAGACCGAAGTTGCGGCCGACAGCGCGAACATCGGCCGCCGAAACAGATCGATCGGCAACATCGGCGCCGGATGGTCCGCATCTCTGCGCATCATGATCCAGCCAAGCAGCAACGCAGCGCCAAGCTCCAGTCCGACAAGGGCGGGTGGCGCCTGATGCGCGGCACTGCCGATGCCGATGATGAAAAGCCCGAGGCAGCTCGCGGTCAGTGCTGCGCTGGCAAAATCGAAGGCGTGCTTCGCGCGCGGCGTTTTCGGCAGCGTCTTCAGGCCGATCCAGATCGCGATTACGCCGAAGGGGATGTTGATCGCAAACAGCCACGGCCATGTTCCGATCGCAAGGATCGCCGAGGCAATGGTCGGGCCGAATGTGAATGCCGTTCCAACCACCAGTGCGTTATGTCCGAAGCCACGGCCGAGCATGTGGGTCGGGTAGACGAAGCGGACCAGCGCCGCGTTCACGCTCATGATGCCGCTGGCGCCCAGCCCTTGCAGCGCCCGGGCCGCTGTCAGGCTGGGCAGCGACCATGCCAGGGCGCAGCCGAGCGAAGCCAGCGTGAACAGGATGAGCCCGCCGATATAGATTCGCTCATGGCCGACGATTTCGCCGAGCGCACCGAGCGGCAGCAGCGTCGCCACCAGCGCGATCTGGTAGATATTGACCACCCAGACCACGTCGGCCGGGCTGACATGGAGGTCGGCGGCAATCGCGGGAAGTGCGACGTTCGCAATTGCCGTATCCAGCGAAGCCATCGCCAGCGCGGTAAAGATCGCCGCGACCGCCCAGCGCCGGAGTTCCGGGGGCAGGCCGTCGATCGGCGCGGTTGATGGCTTTGCGGTTGCATCTGCGGTCATTTCGTTCGGGCTCTCCACGCCGGGGGCGGTCGCGCCCACGGCGGCGTGTACTACGGACACGGTGCAAGCCACAGGCACACCGCTGCATGATGCGTATGCGAAGGGATGGACGCCCGCCGCGCCATATCCGCGCGCCGACCTTCGGATACCTTTCCGCCTGCCGAACGATCGACTAGGCTTGGGCGCACAGCGACCGCAGTTTTATAAAAAGACGGTCACCGGCGAGGGAAAACGCTTTGGACGGACTGGCGAGCCGGCGCAGCGAGGTCATGCGTAGCGCGAGTGAGGGCGGGCGTGGGCGCGTAGGGGCGGGGTTGTGGGTTTCGCTCCTGCTCGGAATCCTCGGCTTCCTCGTCATCTATCCGATCCTGATGCTGCTGCTCGGCGCGCTCACCGACACCAATCCGGTGGTCGACGGCATCCAGCTTAGTCACCTCTCAGTCACGAACTTCCTCACCGTGCTGGCGAACCCGAACGTCGCCGAGGCGCTCGCCAATACGCTGATCGCTTGCGGCGGCGGCACGCTGATTGCGGTCGCAGTCGGATTGCTGTTTTCCTGGATCGTCGTCCGCACTAATACGCCGTTCAAGGGTTTTATCGCGGCCGCGAGCATTTTGCCGCTGTTCGCGCCGCCGCTGGTCGCGGGCGTCGCATGGGCCATTCTCGGCTCCCCGAAGACCGGCCTGATCAACACCATGTTCAAATGGGTTGGGCTCGACTGGCGCGTCGATTTCTATTCGATGTGGGGACTGGTGTTCGTGTTCGGCATCTATTACGCGCCCTATGTCTACATGTTCACCTCGTCGGCGCTGCGCAACATGGACCCGAGCCTGGAGGAGGCTGCCGAGATTTCCGGCGCCAGCGCGTTCGCGACGCTGTTCACGGTGACGTTTCCGCTGATCATGCCGGCGATCGTCTCGGGCATGCTGCTGTCGTTCATCGTCATGCTCGGCATCTACGGCATCCCCGCGGTGCTGGGGGCGCCGACCAACCTGGCGGTGCTCACCACCTACATCTTCAAGCTCACCAACTGGTCGCCGCCGCTCTACAACACCGCCGCTGCAGTGGCGATCATCCTGATGGCCGTCACGGGCCTGCTGGTGTTTTTGCAGCACAAGGTGCTGAGCGGCCGCAGCTACACCACCGTCGCCGGCAAGGCGTTCCGGCCGCGCAGCCTCGATCTCGGGCGCTGGCGCTGGTTCACCTTCGGTCTCGGCATCGTCTATCTCCTGATCGTGGTGGTGCTGCCGTCGCTGGCGCTGATCGTTGCGGCGTTCCGGAAATTCATGTTCATCCGCGACGTCTCGAGCCTGTTCGACGCCAGGCAGTATTCGCTGATGCATTTTCACAGCATCTTCGACAATCCCTTGACCATGCGTTCGATCTACAATGCGGTCGAGGTCGGTATCATCACCGCCGTGGTCGGCGGGGCGCTCGCCTTTGCGATCGGCTACACCATCCACCGCACGCAAGTGATGGGCCGGCGCTGGATCGACGTGATCTCGACCTTGCCGGTGGCGATCCCGGGCCTCGTGGTCGGCGTTGCCTATCTCTGGGCATGGATCGGCATTCCCGGCGGTCTCTACGGCACCATCTGGATTCTGGCGCTGGCGTTCATCGCGCGCTTCATGCCGGATACGGTCAAATCATTGTCGACCTCGTTCCTGCAAATCCATCGCGAGCTCGAGGAAGCGGCATGGGTCTGCGGCAAGGGCGTGCTCGGCACCATCAGGACGATCGTGCTGCCGCTGGCGCGGCCCGGCGTGATGGCCTCGATGACGCTGCTGTTTGTGCTCGCGATCCGCGAACTCGGCTCGTCGCTGTTTCTCTACACCAGCGACACCATGGTGATGTCGGTGCTGCTGCTCGACTATTACGAGGGCGGGAACCTCGGAAAGACCGCCGCATTCAGCCTGGTGCAAACCGTTCTGCTCGGCGTTCTCATTGGCGGCGCCAATTGGCTGTCGCGCGGTGCGGCGCAGGGCAGCGTCGCCCGGACCGGATAACAAAACGAAGGGCAAAGGAAGGGAGGGATTGGCTATGACTGGAAGGATCCTCACCAACATCGTGGCAGCCGCCGGCATCGCCGGTCTCGCACTCACATGGGGCGCGCGGGCACAGGCGCAGGAATTCGGTCCGCCCGAATTAATCGCGGCGGCGAAAGCCGAAGGCAAGCTGGTGTTCTACACCGCGAATTTCGCCGAGGTCGAACAGCAGGTCATCAAGGCCTTCAACAAGCGATTCCCCGAAATCAAGATCGAGATGGTGCGCGCGCCAGGTGGTCAACTCATCACCCGGGTGAAGACCGAAGCGGCGGCCGGAAAACTCATCGCCGACGTGGTCGATCATTCCGACCGCGCGCTGATGCAGCCCCTGGCGGACATGTTCCAGGACTACGCGCCGCCAAATGCCGCCGACTACAATCCCGAATCGAAAATCGCACCGCAGCTCTGGCCGCGCGTCACGCTGGTATGGTCGATCGCCTACAACACCGAACTGGTGAAGAGCCCGCCCAAGACCTGGATGGACCTTACCAAGCCCGAATACAACAAATTGACCGGGCAGGTGATCGCCCCGTCTGGCGGCACCACATGGACCCGCGTGATGTTCGAACGCCAGGTGCTCGGCGAGGATTATTGGGCCAAGCAGGCAGCGACCCGTCCGGTACTTTATCCATCGGGCGCGCCGATGTCGGATTCGCTGGTACGCGGCGAAATCGCCATGGGGCCGTTGCTCTACAACGCGATCTATCCAAAGCAGAAGGATGGCGCGCCGATCCAGATCTTCTTTCCGCCGGAGGGCGCACCGGTCAATCCCTATGCCACGGGCATTCCGAAAACCGCCGCACACCCCAACGCCGCAAAGCTGTTTCTCAACTGGTGCCTGTCGAAGGAGGGCCAGACGTTCATGATCAAGGAGCTCGGCAATCTCACGTCGCTGAAGGTGCCGCCGGCCTATCCGGAGGGCTTTGATCCCAAGGTGGTCAAGGTCTGGTTCCCCAAGTTCGACGAGTATGTGAAGTTGCACACGGCCTGGGTGGCCGAGTGGAACAAGACCTACGGCTACGCGCAATGATCGTCAGATCAGTGGAATTGTCGGACCGATGACGGCGACCCTCGAAGTTACCGACCTGCGCAAGCAGTTTGCGATCGGCCGGCCGGCGATCGACGGCGTCAGTTTCGGCGTGCCGGCCGGCGAGATCGTGGTTCTGCTCGGTCCCTCCGGCTGCGGCAAGACCACGACGCTGCGCTGCGTCGCGGGGCTGGAACATCCGACATCGGGCGAGATCAGCATTGCCGGCAAGGTCGTCTCGTCGCCCGAGCGTGGCATTCTGGTGCCGCCGCGGTTGCGCGATCTCGGCATGGTGTTTCAGTCCTATGCGGTGTGGCCGCATATGACGGTGCGGCAGAACGTGGTCTATCCGCTCAAGCACCGCAAACTCTCTCGCGCGGACGCCCGCCGCAAGGTCGACGAGGCGCTCGAACTGGTCGGCCTGTCGGAATATGCCGAGCGGCCGGTGGTCGCATTGTCTGGTGGGCAGATGCAGCGCGTGGCGCTGGCGCGCAGCATCGTCTACCGGCCGCAATTGCTGCTGCTCGACGAGCCGCTGTCGAATCTCGATGCCAAATTGCGGTTGCGGCTGCGCGACGATCTGCGCGTCATCCTCAAGCAAACCGGAATGACCGCGCTGTATGTCACCCATGACCAGGCCGAGGCGGTGGTGCTGGGCGACCGCATCGGCGTGATGCGCGACGGCAAGCTGCTGCAGATGGATACGCCTGACGCGATCTATAACCGGCCGGCGGATCTGTTCGTCGCCAATTTCACCGGCGCGACCAACGAGCTCGCCGGCACGCTGGTGTCGCGCAACGGCGCGTTCGGCACAGTCGATTTCGGCGAGGGGCGGCGCGGCGAGGTGGCCTTGCTGCATCCGCTCAGCCCGGATGAGAAGGTACGCATCGCGCTGCGGCCGGAAAACATCACGATCGGCCAGCACAACGGCGCCAACGTCTTTTCCGCTCGCGTGCTCGATCGCCGCTACCAGGGCACGCAGACCGCCTATGGCATCGAGCTGTTCGGCCGGCGGCTGGAGGTGGTCGAGCTCGGCACCGCGGCCCGCCATCAGGTGGGGATCGAGACCGAGGTTTCGCTGCCGCGGGAAAGTTGCTGGGCTTATCGCGATACCGGGCCTGTGGCGTACGAGTAGGAAGCTCAAGCGCTCGGGCTCAACCCCAGCCTTTCATAAATCCGCCGCGCATAGGCGCCGAACTCATCCGTGGTCTTGATCGGCAATGCGCGGGGAAACGGCAGCTCGATCGGGAAATATTCCGCCATCCGCGCCGGGCCTGCGGTGAGCACGGCGCAATGCGAGGCCAAAAACACCGCTTCCTGAATCGAGTGCGTCACGAACAGGATGGTTTTGCCGCTCTCGCGCCAGATCCGCAGCATTTCGAGGTTCATCTGCTCGCGGGTCAGCGCATCGAGCGCGCCGAACGGCTCGTCCATCAGGATCAGTTTTGGGTCGTGGATGAACGCGCGCGCAATCGCCGTGCGCTGCTGCATGCCGCCGGACAATTGCTGCGGATATTTGTTCTCGTAGCCGGCGAGGCCAACAAGGTTGAGCAGGTCGCGGGCGCGGTCCCGCGCCGGCTTCATGGGCAGGCCGACGATTTCGGCGGGCAGCAAAACGTTATCGAGGATAGTTCGCCATTTCAGCAGCAGGGCCTGCTGGAACACCATGCCGATGTCGCGCGCGGGGTCGAACGGTGTTCTCGAATTGCCGATCTTGATGGTGCCGCCATCGGCATCATGCAGCCCGGCCAGGATCTTCAGCACGGTGGTCTTGCCGCAGCCGGAGGGGCCGACGAGGGATACCAGCTCGCCTTCCTTCACGTCCATGGTGACATCGGAGACGGCGAGGAATTCCGTGCCCTTGGACCGATAGACCTTGCGGACGTTCTTCAGGCTGATGAAAGGCTCGTCGGCGCTCATGCCAGCCATTTCTGCAGGTTCGCCTTCACGAAGGTGTCGTCGGAAAGGTCGGCATGCTCGCGGCAGACGCGGTCGATCTCCTGCATCTGGCCGGGGCTGAGACCCTCGGCGGGATCGAGGCACCAGAGGCCCTGCATCAATCCTTGCCGCCGCAGCACTTCATGGCAGCCTGCGATGCAGCCATGGAAATTGTTGGCGACATCGAAGAATGCGCTGTTGCAATCGGTGACGCGGGCGTCGAGCGCCAACAAATCGGCCGGTACGGTGTCCTTGCCGCGCGCTGCCTTGCACATCTCGAACTGCATGATCGCGCTCGCGGTCCACACCGACCAGTGCCCGAGCAGGCCGCCCCTAAAGTAGGCGCGGGTGGTGACGCCCTTGTCGCGCAGATCGAAGGGCAAAGTGAGGTCCAGCAGAATGTGGTCGTCATTGCCGGTATAGAGCGCGACCCGGTCGAGCGCGCCGGCCGCCGCCACGCCGCGCAGAACGTCAAGCGTCCGGTAGCGATTGAACGGCGCGATCTTGATCGCGATGACGTTATCGATGGAAGCGAAGCGGCGCCAGAAATCGGCGCTGAGGATGACGCCGCCGACCGCCGACTGCAGATAGAAGCCGACCAGCGGGATCTCGCGTGCCACCGCCGCGCAATGGGAGATGATGTCGTCCTCGGAAGCCGATTTCATCGCTGCAAGGCTGAGCAGGCCGGCATGGTAGCCGATGCCGCGTGCAGTCTGCGCCTCCGCAACGGCTTGCTTTGTCGGACCGGCGAGCCCCGCGACCATCGCGACCGGTCGTTGGGCCCATGAAGCGGCGGTCTCCGCTGCCAGTTCCAGCACCGGCCGGTACAGACCGACCTCGCGGATCGCGAATTGGGTCGTGTGCACGCCGACGGCGAGGCCACCGGCACCGGCATCGAGGTAATAGCGCGTCAGCGCCCGCTGATGCCTGACATCGAGCGCGCGGTTGGCATCGAGCGCAAGCGGATGCGCCGGCAGCACGGTGCCGTCGGCGATCAGCTTGCGGACTTCGGCCTTGATCTCGCTGTGGTGCATCGGCACTTCCTATCCAAATTCCGGCCCGGCGACGGCGAACGGCAGTTGCGCAGGCGGCGCGGTGGGACGGCCAAAGCGCATCCGCTGAAACGGCCGCTCGATGTTCCAGCCTGACTGAACGAGCTCCTGCAGAAACGCTTCCTGAGAATGAACGGCGTCGATCAGCCACGGTCCAGTCTCGGAGCCGACGATGGCGTCCACCAGCGCCAGCGCCTGCTCGGTTCGATCGGCCAGCAGTGGCCCGATCTGCCGCGCGGCGCGCCCATCGCGTACGAGGGCCATGGCGCGATCATCCGACACGATGCGCGAGCCCGGTCGCGCAGAAAATTCCGACAGCAACGTGCTTCGGTCGAACCCCATGGCGCTGCTATCGCGCGTGGCCAAGGCGTCGATCCTGCCGGCCGCCAGCAGCCGCGTTGCTGTGGCGCCTTGCGGCTTTTCCAGCCGCAGCCGCCGCAATTGCAGTGTCGGCGTGAAGCCGAGCGGACCATAGACGGTGGCGCCTGCCGGCGTCGCATCCAGCCAGGCGGTGAGGCCGCGCCGAGCCGCCGCGCCGAGGCAGGCGTCGACCAGCTTTGTCGCAATGCCACGGCGGCGAAAGTCTGAGGTCACCAGCACCATGCTGATCCAGGCATTGCCCGCCGAGTACGGTAGCAGGGCGGCTGATGCTACCAGCCTCGTGTCGTGACGCACGCCGAACACAACGCCATTGCTCAGGAAAAAGCGCCAGTCGGCCTCGTTCTGGTTCCAGCCCGCTTCGGTCGACAATACCAGCCCGGCTGGCGCATCGTCGACGTCGAGCTCGACGATGTCGATCGGCTCAATAGCGGCCATCGCGCACCTCGTATTTGGTGGGCTTGCCGAGGCTGGGCATCGATCGCGATACCCAGTCGGCGGTCCAACTGATGAGTTGCTCGGTGTCGACGATCGGCAGGCCGAACAATTTCACCGCCTGCGAAGTGTCGGTGAGCCACGCCGTCGGCTCCTCCTTGCCGGTGATGACGGGCGCGCGGCCGAAGCGCTGGCCGAATTTCGCGGCAAGATCGCGCACGGCCAAAATCTCATGGCCGCTGACATTGATCGGCGAGGTCGGTGTGTCGCAATGCGCGAGGCAGCGCAGCGCCTGCGCGGAGGCGTCGCCCTGCCAGATGAAATTGACATGGCCGAGGCTGACGTCGATCGGCTTGCCCTGCAGCACCTTGCTGGCGATGTCGTGCAGCACGCCGTAGCGCATGTCGATCGCGTAATTGAGCCGGAACAGCCGCCCCGGCGTCGAATGCTTTTTCGAGAAATACTCGAACATGCGTTCGCGCCCGACGCAGGATTGCGCGTATTCGCCGGGCGGGTTCGGCGCCATGTTCTCGTCCGAGCCCTTGCCGTTGACGGGCACGAACGGATAGACGCAGCCGGTCGAGAACGCGACGATGCGTGAAGTAGAAAAGGCCTGCGCGACAAGGGCAGGGACATGCGAATTCATCGCCCAGGTCAGCGAGAGATCGCCCTCGGCGCCGAACTTGCGTCCGGCCATGAATACGATATTCGGAATCTTTGGCAGCGCCTTGATCTCGGTCTCGTCGAGCAGATCGCAATTAATGGTCTCGACGCCGCGGGCCTGCAGCCAGTTTTTCACGCCGGCATCGCTGAAGCGGGCGACGCCGACCACGCGGCGCTTCGGCGCGGCCGCCTTGGCAAGGCCGGCCAATGTCGGACCCATCTTGCCGGCGACACCCAAAATCATGATGTCGCCGTCGACCTTGTGGAGATCGTCGATCAGCGCCTGGCTCGGGCGGCACAGCAGTTCGTCCAGTGCTGCGATATCCGAAATCGTCTGCGGCAGGCTTTCGCGCGTTAACAGCATGTTTCTTCCCGTCTTATTGCAGCCGGATATCCCGGACGACGAACATCCGCTCCAGGCCGAGCACGAGCCCATACAGCGCCACGCCCAGCAATGTCAGCAGCACGACGGCCATCACCATCGCCGGCGTATCGAGCGACGACTGCACCTGGATCATGAGGTAGCCGAGCCCTCGCTCGGAGGCGATGAACTCGCCGACGATGGCGCCGGCCACCGCCAGGATCGCGCCAACCTTCATTCCGGAAAACACGTAAGGCAGCGCGCCCGGCAACTGGATCTTCCGGAACAATGTCCAGCGCGAGCCGCGCAACGATTTTACGAGATCCAACAGGTCCGGCTCGACTTCGCTCAAGCCTCGGGCTGTCGTCAGCAGGATCGGAAAGAAGCAGATCGAGAACGCGATCAGGATGTTCGGGAAGATGCCGTAGGAGAACCAGACGATGAACAGGGGGCCGAGCGCCACTTTCGGAATCATGTTCAGCGTCACGAACAGCGGCAGCAGCAACAGGCTGATCAGCGGCGACCAGGTGAACATCACCGCCAGCGTGATGCCGACCACCGCGCCGAGGCAGAACCCGCCGAGAATTTCGGCCGCCGTCACCGCGAGATTGGAAAGCCAGGCATAACCGGGCGTGCCCAGCGTCTTGACGGTTGCAAGCGGCGAAGGCAGGATGAATTTCGGCACCTGAAAGAGGTCGACCAGCACCTGCCAGAGCACGATCACGGCCAGATGCACGATCAGGATGATCGCGAAAGACCGTGCCGATCCGCCATCCCCGCTGAACACCAGATACTCCCGTTAGACTCGTAGCCGGTTCCCGGCCGCGTGGCGGCAATCTATCGCGGCCTCTCCTACCGATCAACCATCTGGTTGATTAGGGGCGCAGCGAATGCATCACCAGATCGACCACGTGTTTCCGGCGGGCCTGCCGGGCGGCCCGGCTCGACAGGTCCTTGCCGAAGATCGCCGACAGGGTCGGCGTATTCGAAAAGTAGAAATAGCTGAGTCCGGCGATCGAGATGTAGAGGTGAACGGGGTTGATACCTCTACGGAAGATGCCGGCCTTCACGCCCTGGGACAGGGTGGTCGAAACCAGGCTGACCAGCGGCGAATGCATCGCTTCCAGCTTGCGCGAACCGCGGACATGGCGGGCGCCGCCACGGTTTTCGTCGTTCAGCAGCACGATGAAGTCAGGGTGTGCGGCGAGGTAGTCGAAGGAACTTTCGATCAGCTTCTTGATCGCCTGCTCGGGCGGCAGTCCCTCGAGGTTAAGCTCGCGCTCCTGGGCACGGATTTCCTCATAGACCCATTCCAGTACCGCCAGATAGAGCGCGTCCTTGTCGCCGAAATAGTGGTAGACAAGCTGCTTGTTAACGCCCGCGCGCGCGGCAATCTCATCGACGCGGGCGCCGGCAAGGCCGCTGCTGGCGAACTCGCGCCGCGCCGCCGTCAGTAGTTTTTTCCGGGTCGCGGCCGGATCGCGCCGCTGCGGCTTTAAGTCGTCAGGTCGTTTCTTGGGCATTTCCAACCAAATAGTTGACAAGTCGTCTGGTCCCTTGTTGCATTGGTAGCGTCACGGATGCGCGACGACAAGATCGGTTGCAGAACGAGGAGGGTGCAATGAAGGCTTTGCGAATTGCGGGATTGGCGCTTGCGCTTGCCATGCCGGCTGCTCCCAGCGTTGCGGCCGAGGCGGTCAACCTCGTCCTGAACTGGACGCCGACGGCGGATCATTCGCCGTTCTACTACGCCAAGTCACAAGGCTGGTACGAGAAGGCCGGCATCGATCTCACGATCGAGGTTGGCAAGGGCTCCGGCGTTTCCTCCCTGAAAGTCGGCTCCGGCGGCTCGCCGTTCGGCATCGCTGATCTCGCGACCGCGCTGGTGGCCAAGAGCAAGGGCGCCGACGTGGTGGCGCTGATGAGCATCTACGCCAACACTGGACAGACCTTCTACTGGCTGAAGAGCTATGGCGTGAACGGGCCGAAGGACTTTCCGAACCACAAGATCGGCAATCCGCCCGGCGATGCCTCGCGGGTAATGTGGCCGGCCTTCGCCAAGGCCGCCGGCATCGCACCCGACTCGGTGAATTTCGTCAATGTCGGCCCGACCGCCAAGATCGCGGCACTGAAGAGCCATACCGTCGATATCATCAGCGACTTCTACAACGAGCACGATTTGAAGGTGATCGAGTTCGGCGCCGATCTCGGCTTCATCAACTGGAAGGATATCGGGCTCAATCCCTACGGCAACTCGCTGATCGTCAACGGCGCCTATCTGCAAAAGAATCCGAAACTGGTCGAGGAGTTCGTCAAGATCAGCCAGAAGGCCTATGCCGCCTGCGTCGCCGACGTTGCGCCTTGCCTCAAGGCGCTGCTTGACCAGGCTTCGGGTCTGGACAAGGAAAACCAGCAGCGCCAGTGGGAGCGCATCAAGTTTTTGATGACGGATGAATTCACCACGACCAAGGCGCTAGGCTGGATCGACGCCGAGCGGATGAAGAAGGATTACGAGTTGGTGCAGACCTATTTCGGCATGGAAAAGCCTTTCGACGTGAACACGGCGTTTTCGGTCAAGATGCTGGATACGTCAATCAAGATGGATGCGAGCAAGGTGAAGAAGTAGTTGGGCAGGCTCTCTCGTCCGTCATTGCGAGGAGCGAAGCGACGACCTGTCCGCCGTAGCTCGGAGAGCGAAGGCGGAAGCAGCCCACCTATCCCTGCGTAGATAGGTGGGTTGCTTCGCTTCGCTCGCAATCACGGCTGCGCAGACGAGGGGAACAATGATAATGATGGGCACCTTCGCCACTTCCGAAAGGCGCCCGGATGACAATGACTGACCATGCCCCGTCCTCGCATAGCCTCCCGATCGACAAGGAGCGGCTGCGCCAGAAATATCTGGAGGAGCGTAACAAGCGGCTGCGCCCGGAAGGCAACGATCAGTACATCCGCGTCGCGGGGCAGCTCGCGCATTATCTCGACGATCCCTATACGCCGGTCACCGCGCGCGAGCCGAAAACCGACCACGTCACCTTCGCCTTCATCGGCGGCGGCTTTGCCGGCCTCGCCACATCAGCGCGAATGTCGGAAGCCGGGGTCACGGACGTCCGCATCATCGAGAAGGGCGGCGATTTCGGCGGCACCTGGTACTGGAATCGCTATCCAGGCGCGCAATGCGACACGGCGTCGATGGTCTACATGCCCTTGCTCGAAGAGACCGGGCACATGCCGTCGGAGAAATATGCGCATGCGCCGGAAATCCTCGCGCACTGCCAGCGCATCGGCAAGCAATATGGTCTCTACGACAACGCGCTGTTCCACACCGAGGTCGTGAGCCTCGATTGGGACGAGGCAAAATCGCGCTGGAATATCCGCACCAACCGTGGCGATGCGTTCACCGCGCAGTTCATCGGTATGGGTACGGGCCCGCTTCACGTGCCGAAGCTGCCCGGCATTGCCGGCATCTCTTCGTTCAAGGGCCATTCGTTCCACACCAGCCGCTGGGACTATGACTACACCGGCGGCAACCCCTCCGGCGCACCGTTGGAAAAGCTGGCGAACAAGCGCGTCGGCATCATTGGCACGGGCGCGACGTCGGTGCAGTGCGTGCCGCATCTCGCGCGTGCCTGCAAGGAGCTCTACGTCTTCCAGCGCACGCCGTCCTCTGTCGATGTGAGGGCCAACGCGCCGATCGATCCGGAGTGGTTTGCAGGGATAGCTACACCCGGCTGGCAGCAGCGCTGGCTGGAGAATTTTACGGCGAACCAGGCCGGCGGCTCTGCGGAAGAGGATCTGGTGCAGGACGGCTGGACCGATCTGTCGCGGCGGATTCGCGCCAAGGTCATGCATCTGCCGCGCGAGCAGCGAACGCCGGCAAACATGCTGGCGGCGTTTGAGGATTCCGATTTCGAGAAGATGGAGGAAATCCGCGCCCGGGTTGACAGCATCGTCAATGACCGCGAGGCCGCCGCAAAGCTCAAGGCCTGGTATCGCCAGCTCTGCAAGCGACCGTGCTTCCACGATTCCTATTTGCAGGCCTTCAACACGCCGGGTACGCATCTCGTCGATACCGACGGCAAGGGCGTCGAGCGTATCACCAAGAACGGTGTCGTGGTTGCGGGCAGGGAATACCAGCTCGACTGTATCATCTATGCCTCGGGATTTGAGGTCGGCACCGAGTACAAGGGGCGCGCCGGCTTCGACCTGACCGGCCGTGGCGGCGTCAAGTTGTCGGAGCATTGGGCGTCCGGCATGCGCACCAAGCACGGCATTCACGTTCACGGCTTTCCGAACGCCTTCTTCGTCCAGCCGACGCAGGGCGCCAATCTCATCTCCAACGTGCCGCACAACCTGACCGAAGCCGCGCGGACCATCGCGCTGATGGTCCGGCATGCCCAGACGAACGGCTTCAAGGAGATCGAGGTCACCAGGGAGGCGGAAGAGCGCTGGGTCGAGCTGCTGCTGACCGGCGCCGGCCGCATGATCGGCTCGCCCGACTGCACGCCCGGCTACTACAACAATGAAGGACGCGAGCCCGGTCCTGCGGCCAAGCTCAATGTCGGCCATCCCGCAGGCCCGATGGCCTACTTCAAATATATCGAGGGTTGGCGCAACAGCGGCGAGTTCGAGGGACTGCAGTTTCGCTGACGTCGTTCGGGTTTTTCGACCTTCTGTCTTGTGCAAGGGAGCAAGCAACAATGAGCCAACCAGCCACGATCGAAACACCCCGGGAGTCTCCAAAGGAAGCTTCCGCCTCCGTCATCGCGCAGCACGCGGCGACGCTGAAGGCGCTGCCGTTTTCCGACACGCGCGATTTCGACGACGCGACGCGCGGCTTCGTTGGCACGGTGGAGAACGCAAAGATCACCTCGCCACAGGGCAGGGTGTTCTGGAGCCTCGAGCCTTATGGCTTTCTTTCCGCTGAGCAAGCGCCGCTGACGGTCGATCCCAGCCTGTGGCGGCAGTCGCGGCTCAACATGCATCACGGCCTATTCGAGGTGGTATCAGGCGTCTATCAGGTGCGCGGGCTCGACATCGCCAACATGACGCTGATCGAGGGTGACAGCGGCGTGATTGTGGTTGATACGCTGACCTCGATCGAAGGCGCGCGGGCGGCGATGGAGCTCTATTTCCAGCATCGCGGCAAACGGCCGGTCGCGGCCGTGATCTTCACCCATACCCACACCGACCATTGGGGCGGCGCGCGCGGCGTGCTCGACGATGCAATGCGCGCCGGCGGTGAGGTGCCGATCATTGCGCCCAATCTGTTCATGGAGCATGCGGTCTCCGAAAACATCATCGCCGGCCCGGCCATGCTGCGGCGTGCGCAGTATCAGTTCGGGCCGTTCCTTGCCAAGGGCGTGCGTGGACAGGTCGATTGCGGGCTGGGCAAGACCATGGCGGCGGGGGCGGTCGCGCTGGTGCGTCCGACCGACCTGATCATGGCAACCGGCGACAACCGGACGATCGACGGTGTCGAGTTTGAATTCCAGATGGCGCCGAACAGCGAAGCGCCGGCCGAGATGCATTTCTTCATCCCGCGCTACAAGCTTCTCAACCTTGCGGAAAACTGTACGCATAATTTCCACAATCTGCTGCCGTTCCGCGGCGCCGACGTGCGCGACGCGCTGGCCTGGTCAAAGTATCTCGGCGAAGCCTTGCAGATGTGGGGCGGCAAGGCGGATGCGATGTGCGGCCAGCACCATTGGCCGGTCTGGGGCCAGGAGCGGATCGATACCATGATCCGCCAGCAGCGCGATCTCTACAAGTTCGCACATGACCAGACCGTTCGCCTGATGAACCACGGGCTCACCGCTGCCGAGATCGCGGAGACCATCCGCCTGCCGGCGAGCCTGGAGGGCGCCTGGCACGGCCGCGGCTATTACGGTCACATCAGGCATAACGTGAAGGCAATCTACCAAAAATATCTCGGCTGGTACGACGCCAATCCGGTCAACCTCGATCCTTTGCCGCCGGTCGAGTCAGGCAAGAAATATGTCGAGTATATGGGCGGCGCGGACGCAATCCTGACGCGGGCGCGAGCGGATTTTGCCAAGGGCGAATTCCGCTTCGTCGCGCAAGCCGTGAGCCATCTGGTGTTCGCCGAGCCAGACAATCAGGCGGCGCGGGCGATGCTTGCCGATACCTTCGAACAGCTCGGTTATGCCTCCGAAAGTTCGACTTGGCGCAACGCTTATTTGTTCGGTGCGCAGGAATTGCGGCAGGGCATGCCGAAGGCGCCGCCGCGTTCCACGATGCCGCGCGAAACGCTGGCCGCGCTGCGCACCGAGCAGCTCTGGGACGTGCTCGGCGTTCGTCTGAATGGCCCCAAGGCCGAAGGCCAGCGCATCGTGCTGAACTGGAATTTCACCGATACCAATGAGAGCTTCATTCTCAACCTGGAAAATTGCGCGCTGACTTATACAGCCGGCGCGCAAGCCGCCGACGCCGATGCTACCTTTACCCTGGCACGCGGCGTGCTCGACGACGTGATCGCCAAGCTGACCACGTTCCCCGAAGCGGTCAGCGCCGGCAAGATCAAGGCCGCCGGCAACCCGATGCGTCTCGGCGAGTTGATGATGCTGATGGATGAATTCCCGCGAATGTTCGAGATCGTCGAGCCGAAGCGGACAGTGATCTCCTAGCGTCATTGCGAGCAAAGCGACTTGTCCGCCGAAGCCTTGGCGAAGGGCGGAAGCAATCCATTCTCCATGCGCGGTGAGATGGATTGCTTCTCGTTTCACTCCTCGCAATGACGGAGCGTGGAGAGTTGTAGGGTGGGCAAAGGCGCCTACGCGCCGTGCCCACCATCTGTCCGGATCCATTGCTTGATGGTGGGCACGCTGCGCTTTGCCCACCCTACGGCCGTCTTGCGACGACAAGGGAAGGCGTTATCGCGCCGCTACTCCGCGCTGCTGACGAGCTTGATCCGCGG